>NZ_JALKFZ020000068.1 GCF_023243075.1 Frankia sp. AiPa1
GGGGCTACGGGGTGGGGGGCCTGTGCCAGCGTGGGGGCCCGGGCCCCACAGCGTCAGCGATATTGCAGGATCGTCCTCGTCGCCGCGTGTGACGGTGAATGGGCCGCTGACAATCCTCGTGTCGCTTCTACAGGGTTACGAAGGTGCATATCGGACACCGAACCCAGTAGAAGCGACACCGTGGCTTGCCGCCCCCCGGCCACCCGCACCGGCCAGCACGGACGGTGAGATTTGCCGGGGCAGCCGGCCGCGAGCCGGAAATCTGGCCGTGAGCCGGAACTCGCGGGACGCCGGGCCGGCTGTCCACGAAGAGGCGGCTCAGCGCAGGGGGCGCTCCGGGGCGGCCTGGGCGGCCTGGGCGGCGATGGGCTCGGTGTTGCTGTCCTCGACCGACTTGCGCTCGTCCATCGGGGTGTAGGGGCGCTGGTCGTAGCCGACGTAGAGCTGGCGCGGGCGGGCGATCTTCTGCTCCGGGTCGAGCAGGCCCTCCTCCCACTGGGCGAGCCAGCCGGGCATCCGGCCGATGGCGAACAGGACCGGGAACATCTCCACCGGGAAGCCCATGGCCTGGTAGATGATGCCGGTGTAGAAGTCGACGTTCGGGTAGAGCCTGCGGGAGACGAAGTACTCGTCCTCGAGCGCGATCCGCTCGAGCTCCATCGCGAGGTCCAGCAGTGGGTTCGTGCCCGTGACCTTGAACACCTCGTCGGCAACCTGACGGATCACCCGGGCACGTGGGTCATAGTTCTTGTAGACCCGGTGCCCGAAGCCCATCAGTTTCTTCTTGCCGTCCTTCACCTGGGCGATGAAGGCGGGGATGTTCTCCACCGAGCCGATCTCGGCGAGCATCCGCAGCACCTGCTCGTTCGCCCCGCCGTGCAGCGGGCCGTAGAGTGCCGCGATCGCAGCCGCCGCGGCTGAGAACGGGTCGGCCTGGGAGCTGCCGACGGCGCGCATGGCGTTCGCCGAGCAGTTCTGCTCGTGGTCGGCATGCAGGATGAACAGCACGTCGAGGGCGTGCTCGAGGTTCGGGTCCGGCTCGTACCGCGGCTCGGTGGCCTTCCACATCATGTTGAGGAAGTTGCCGGCGTAGGACAGATCGTTGTCCGGGTAGGCGTACGGGAACCCGACCGAGTGTCGGTAGGAGTAGGCCGCCAGCGTCGTGATCTTGGCAATGAGGCGGACGATCTGCAGGCGGCGCAGGCCCGGGTCGTCGATCGACTTGGCATCCGGGTAGAAGGTCGACAGGGCGCCGACGGTGGAGACGAGCATGCCCATCGGGTGGGCGTCGTGGTGGAAGCCGTCGATGAACTTCTTGATCGACTCATGCACCAGGGTGTGGTGGGTGATCTCGTCTTCCCAGGTCGACAGCTCGCCGGACGAGGGCAGCTCGCCGGCCAGCAGCAGGTAGGAGACCTCGAGGAAGCTGCTCTTCTCCGCCAGCTCCTGGATGGGATAGCCGCGGTAGCGCAGGATGCCGGCGTCACCGTCGATGTACGTGATCGCGCTGCGACAGCTCGCGGTGTTGGTGAACGCCGGGTCATATGCCATCAACCCGAAGTCGTCGTCGCTCGTCTTGATCGAACGAAACGCGCTCGCGCGTACCGTGCCGTCCGTGACCGGGACCTCGTAGGTCTTGCCGGTTCGGTTGTCGGTGACGGTCAGGGTACTGACCTGCTCGGACACGCCGGGCTCCTCTCGCGGTGGCGATGCCGTACATGTACGGCCCTGCCCCAGCCGGGGCGCGCATCCGGGTACGGAGCGCTCACGCCGGTTCGCTGGCTCACATGGTTCCCCCAAGTTTGGCTGCTCACGGCGGCACATGCGCGTGATCGGTGAGCCTCATCCCACGTGTGCTGCACCACCCCGATCGGGGCGGTCCAGGCCATGACGGTTGCGATGCGACGGGACGCGCCGCGTCGCCGATTAGTAACGTTCGGGCACCGTCCGGTACCTACCCGATAGGGGAGGCGGCATCCGTCCTTCCGGCGGCCGCCTCTGCCGTGGCCCGCCCGCCAAACCCGCCGAACCCGCCAACCCTGCCGGGCCCACGCGGTTCCGCGGTACCGGCCGGGGTTCCGCCGGCGCGCAGCCAGGCGAGCACGGCCAGCACCCGGCGGTTGTCGTCGGACGACGCCGGCATCCCCAGCTTGGTGAACACTCCGGCGATGTGGTTCTCGACGGTCTTGGGCGCCAGGTGCAGCCGGCCGCCGATCCCCTGGTTGGAGCGGCCCTCGGCCATATGCGCGAGCACCGCCCGTTCCCGTGGGGTGAGCCGGCTCAGCTCGTCGGCGTGCCGCCGGTGGGCGAGCAGCCCCGCGACGATCTCCTCGTCGAGGACCAGACGCCCGTCCGCGACCCGGCGCAGCGCGTCCAACAGCGCGCCGATGTCGTCCACCCGGTCCTTGAGCAGATAGCCGAGGCCGCCGGTGGCATCGCCGAGCAGGCGCAACGCGTAGGGGATCTCGGCATAGGTCGACAGCACCAGCACCGCGATCCCCCGGTGCCGGGCCCGGATGCGTTCCGCGGCCACCAGGCCCTCGTCGGTGAAGGTCGGCGGCATCCGGATGTCCACGATGACCACCTCCGGCTGGCTGCGGGCAAGCCCCTCGATCAGCTCGTCCGCGGTGGACGCCTGCGCGACGATCTCCATGCCCGAGGCCGTCAGCAGCATCGCCAGGCCCTCCCGGAACAGCGTCGAGTCGTCCGCGATCGCTATCCGCACAGCTAGCTCCCCCTGTCGCTGTCGAACGAGGCACCTTCCGGTGCCCACAGACATGCGTGATCTCGTACGGTCCTGCCGCGCCGAAGCCGCTCAGCAGGGGATGTTCGCCGTCAGACGGGTGCCGCCGCCGGACGGGCTTGCGATCACCAGCGCTCCGCCGAGCGCCCGGACCCGGTCAGCGAGCCCGGCCAGGCCGCCGTTGTCCACCTCGACGGCGCCACCCTTGCCATCATCGGCCACATCGATCCGGACAACCGCACCGTCATGACGCACCGTGACCATTGCCCGGGTCGCGCCCGCGTGCTTGACGGTGTTCGT
Organism: Frankia sp. AiPa1; assembly: GCF_023243075.1. Lineage (GTDB taxonomy): Bacteria > Actinomycetota > Actinomycetes > Frankiales > Frankiaceae > Frankia. The sequence goes on from NZ_JALKFZ020000068.1 coordinate 3,044, forward strand.
GAGCGCCTCGCAGATCGTGTAGTAGGCACCTGCCTCCAGGACCGCGTCGAAGCGTTCCGCGGTGACATCCAGCTCTACCTCCACTGGCAGGGCGGCCGTGACAACCTCCAGCGCCGGCCGCAGCCCACCCTGACTGAGCACGGCCGGATGGATGCCCCGCGCAAGGCTGCGCAGGTCGGCCAGAGCGTGCCGTAGGTCTTCGCGGGCAGCATCGATAGCGGAGATCGTATCGGGATCCGTGGCCTTCGCCCGGGCAAGTCCGAGTCTCGTCGCCAGCGCCAGGAGCCGTTGCTGCGCGCCGTCGTGCAGGTCCCGTTCCAACCGCCTGCGCTCGTGCAGGCCGGCCTCCACAAGACGGGCGCGGGATGTGCGCACGGCGTCGAGCTGCGCGGCCACGGTGGCGTGCAGCCGGGCGTTTTCCAGCGCGAGCACGCTCGCCTGGACGGCCGCGGTGACCAGGTCGCTGTTGCGTCGCATGGTCGGAGCCGCCGTGATCACTGCGAGTGGTGCGCCGGTCGATGTCCGAACCTTCATGATCAGTTCGGCGGCCTCGGTCGACGGCGGCTGTCGGGTCACGCCATCCGCGTCGACATGTCCTTCCTCCTCGGGCAGCCAGAGCAGGATCTCGGCGGAGTCGTCGTGCAGCGCGGTGCGCAGCGCGGTGCGCACGGCCCGCACGGTCGGTGGGCTCGGCAGCGTCGCGAGCAGCTGGGCAATGCGGGCACGGACGAACACTCGGCGCAGCACGGCGATCGTGAATGCCACCGGGATCGTCAGCAGGGTGAGCGACACCGCGGCGAACTCGGGTTCGATGCGATCGCTGCTCGGGTTGTAGGCGCTGATGTTGACGGCGGCCGCGAGGAGGAAGGCGACCAGCACGGCGATCGCCACCGGCTGGAAGATCCGCCGGTCCAGCTCGGAGTACCGCCGCAGCCGGTCCCGCACGACCAGCAGGAACGCGCCGGCCAGCACCAGGGTGATCCCGTCCAGGATCCAGACGACGAGGTTGTAGGTGCCGTGCTCGATCGGCGATCCGTACCACCACACGTCGGCGCCGTCCGGATAGCCGAACCACTGCGGTCGGGCGATGCCGATCAGGGCCAGGTTCGCCACCGGAACGACCAGGACGGCGGTGGCGAGCAGGGAACGTTCGACGTTGTTGCGCAGCCGCCCGGTCGGATAGCGCAGCACGCCCCAGCCGATGCAGATCCAGAAGTGGGAGTAGGCGAACGAGGACACCAGCGCTGAGGGACCGGCCACCCAGGTCGCCGTCCAGGACAGCGGCCACAGTAACCCGCCGAGTGCGAGCGCGCCGGTCACGCTGCCCAGCGACTCCTCTCCGTTGAGCATGGCCGCGGTGAGGATGAAGGCGACGGTGACGGCCACGTTCGCCCCGGCAGCGAGCGGGCTGTGCCCGAAGGCGGGCCATTCGCAAATGGTGGCCATGGCGGCCGCGGCTGACCCACCGACGGCCAGACACCACGGCCGGTGGCGTGCGGCGCAGGCGGCGAGGCGGCTGGGCAGGCGGGGATGGGGCACGTCAGCCGACGTTATGTAGCCGGGATCTCACTCGGCAAGGGTCGCATATCGACCGTTGCTGGCTGCGGGTTACCCCCGAGATCGTGAGGCCGTGATCCCTTGCCGAAGAGGCGAGTTCGCCCCGAAGCCACCAACCGCCGCCCGGGTGGACCCTGGAGCCTGGACCGGCACCGACGGTGATCACGTTCGCTTGATGCGGGCCGGTCCTACCGAGGTCGGCTGCCGCCGGGGGGCGGCCGACCTTGGCCCCGGAAATCTTCGGGGTGGTCGGAGGTGGCTCTGGGCAGCCGAGTACCGTCAGACGATGGAGACCGGGACGGCCCGTGACGCCGAACTCGCGTCCGCACTGCGGCTGTCGGTGATGCGGCTGTCCCGACGGATGCGCCAGGAGCGGTCCAGCCGACTCACTCCCACGCAGGTTTCCGCGCTCGCCTCGCTGGAACGGCACGGGCCGATGACGCTCGGGGAGATCGCCGCGCACGAGCGGGTCCAGCCACCATCGATGACCCGGGTGGTCGCCCACCTCGCGCTCGAGGGCCTCGTTGAGCGTCGGCCGCATCCCACCGATGGCCGCCAGGTGATCGTGGAGGCAACCGGCAAAGGTCGGGATCTGCTGGCGGATGACCGGCGGCGTCGCGACGAATGGCTGATCATGCGCCTGGCGGAACTGTCCAGCGAGGAGCTCGCGGCGCTGAATCACGCGGCGCCCGTCCTCGACGCCCTCGCCGGATTCTGACCGCTCGCCCGTCCGCTCGTCCGCTCGTCCTGCCGCGCGCCCGGCTGGTCGGCGTCGTTGCGGCGTACCCGCACCGCACCTCGTGTCGCGGGAGAGGCATCACAGCTCCACCCAGCCGCCCCGCAGATGGGACGTGCCGGCCGCGGCCAGCAGTCGGTTCGCGGCGAGCAGGTCGTAGAAGGTGGCCCCGCGTACCAGCCTGGTGTCGTCGAGTTCGGTGGCGCGCACGACGTCGTAGGTCGCTTCCATCAGACCGGGCCGTGCCGTGGTCGCGGCCGGCAGGATCAGATCACGGACACCGTGCTCGTCCTGTCGGCGGACCTGCCGTCCGCGCACGACCAGTCGGCCGTCCTGACCGCACACCGTGATGGTGGCGGTGTCGAGTGCGCCGTCCATCCGCTCGTTGACGAGGACGGTGGCGCCACTCGCGGTCAGCAGGGCGAGGGTCACCGGCGCGTCGGGGGTCAGGATCGGGGCTGGCATCGCGGTGCGGTCGGCGCAGACCGCGAGGATCTCGCCGCACCACCGGATCACCAGGTCGATGATCTCCACCCGGCCGTCCGGGCCGGTGGGCGCGCCGACCACGGTCATCTGGGTCAGCCGGCCAAGCGTTCCGACGGTGGCGGCGACATGGGTCGCCGTCGGCCAGGCCCGACCGTTCAGAGCGACAACGTGCGCGAGGTCGCCCTCTTCGGCGAGGTCGGCCACCGCGCGCAGCGCCTCGTCGGCGGCGCCGGCCGGACCGGCGAGCAACACGTGCAGGCCGGACTCGGCCGCCCGCTGAGCGACGATGTCGGCGCCGGGCGGGCGGGTCTCGACGCAGACCGCCTCGATGTCGTCGGTCAGCAGGGCGAGCAGATCGACATAGGCCCGAGGAACATCGGCCTCTGCCGCCCAGGCCAGCGACTCGAGCGGTTCCGGCGCGAGCAGTCCGACGACGTCGACCCCCGCGTCCCGAAGGACGGCCGCGGTCGTGCTCTGCGAGCCGTCGGTGACCAGCGCCATGGTGAGCGGCAGTTCCGGCTGGCGGCGGCGGGCCGTGCGTCGGTGCTCCCGCCAGCCCACAGACAGGGCAGGGTCACGTGGTGGTACCAGCTCGGGCAACATCGTCACGGTCCGATAGTGCCTGTGGTAGGCGGCCGCGCGAGGGACATGGTGCCGTTTGTCGGGGGGGGGGGGGGGGGGCCCCCCCCCCCCCCCCCCCCGCCCCCCCCCCCCCCCCCCCCCCCCCCCCCCCCCCACCCCCCCCCCCCACCCCCCACCCACCC
>NZ_JALKFZ020000069.1 GCF_023243075.1 Frankia sp. AiPa1
CCGGTAAGCGTCTGCTCCTTGAGAACTCAACAGCGTGCCGATTGTCAGTGCCAAATATGTTTTACCCCCTCTTTTGCGGCCTGGCTGGTTGTGTCCATCTTGATGGTGGGTGTGGCTGGTGGGGTTGTGAGGGGATTCCTTTGAACACGCTGCTGTGGCCTTTGTGGTCGCGGTGGTGATGTTGGGATCTGGCCGGATGGAAGTCCGGTCGTCTTCATGCATTGATGGAGAGTTTGATCCTGGCTCAGGACGAACGCTGGCGGCGTGCTTAACACATGCAAGTCGAGCGAGGGGCTTCGGCTCCTAGCGGCGAACGGGTGAGTAACACGTGGGCAACCTGCCCCGAGCTCTGGAATAACCTCGGGAAACCGGGGCTAATGCCGGATATGACACCTCCGGGCATCTGGTGGTGTGGAAAGATTTATCGGCTCGGGATGGGCCCGCGGCCTATCAGCTTGTTGGTGGGGTGATGGCCTACCAAGGCGACGACGGGTAGCCGGCCTGAGAGGGCGACCGGCCACACTGGGACTGAGACACGGCCCAGACTCCTACGGGAGGCAGCAGTGGGGAATATTGCGCAATGGGCGAAAGCCTGACGCAGCGACGCCGCGTGAGGGATGACGGCCTTCGGGTTGTAAACCTCTTTCAGCAGGGACGAAGCGCAAGTGACGGTACCTGCAGAAGAAGCACCGGCCAACTACGTGCCAGCAGCCGCGGTAATACGTAGGGTGCAAGCGTTGTCCGGAATTATTGGGCGTAAAGAGCTCGTAGGCGGCCTGTCGCGTCGGCTGTGAAAACCCGGGGCTCAACCCCGGGCCTGCAGTCGATACGGGCAGGCTAGAGTCCGGCAGGGGAGACTGGAATTCCTGGTGTAGCGGTGAAATGCGCAGATATCAGGAGGAACACCGGTGGCGAAGGCGGGTCTCTGGGCCGGAACTGACGCTAAGGAGCGAAAGCGTGGGGAGCGAACAGGATTAGATACCCTGGTAGTCCACGCCGTAAACGTTGGGCGCTAGGTGTGGGGGACCTTCCACGGCCTCCGTGCCGCAGCTAACGCATTAAGCGCCCCGCCTGGGGAGTACGGCCGCAAGGCTAAAACTCAAAGGAATTGACGGGGGCCCGCACAAGCGGCGGAGCATGTGGCTTAATTCGATGCAACGCGAAGAACCTTACCAGGGTTTGACATGCAGGGAAATCCTCCAGAGATGGGGGGTCCGTAAGGGTCCTGCACAGGTGGTGCATGGCTGTCGTCAGCTCGTGTCGTGAGATGTTGGGTTAAGTCCCGCAACGAGCGCAACCCTCGTCCTATGTTGCCAGCGAGTAATGTCGGGGACTCATAGGAGACTGCCGGGGTCAACTCGGAGGAAGGTGGGGATGACGTCAAGTCATCATGCCCCTTACGTCCTGGGCTGCACACATGCTACAATGGCCGGTACAAAGGGCTGCGATGCCGTGAGGTGGAGCGAATCCCAAAAAGCCGGTCTCAGTTCGGATCGGGGTCTGCAACTCGACCCCGTGAAGTCGGAGTCGCTAGTAATCGCAGATCAGCAATGCTGCGGTGAATACGTTCCCGGGCCTTGTACACACCGCCCGTCACGTCACGAAAGTCGGTAACACCCGAAGCCGGTGGCCCAACCCTTGTGGGGGGAGCCGTCGAAGGTGGGACCGGCGATTGGGACGAAGTCGTAACAAGGTAGCCGTACCGGAAGGTGCGGCTGGATCACCTCCTTTCTAAGGAGCGTCTGGCTTGTCTGCCCCTGTGGGGGTGGGTGGGTCCAGGGCCAGGGCCGGATGTGTAGGCCGGTCTGGTTGCTCATGGGTGTGGATCACTGACGATGATTGCTGGCTGGTGCTGGGGTCTAGTACTCCTGCTGGTCTGTCTGGGTGTGTCTGTCCTTCGGGGTGGGTGTGTCTGGGTGGGGTGGTGGGGTGGAATGGTTCTGGTGGCTGGTGGGTGGTCGTGGCACGCTGTTGGGTCCTGAGGGAGTCAGGCCTGTGGGTCTGGTTGTCTCTGGTTCTTCTGGTCTGTCTGGTTGTCTGGTGGTGTCGGGTCTGCCTCCTGGTGGGGGTGGGCCCGGTGTTGCTGGGGGGCTTGGTGGGCTGTGGGTCTGGTCGTGGTGGGGTACTGCTTCCCGGTGTGGGGGTGGGTCCTGCGGGTGCGGCTGGGGCTGTCCGTACGTTGAGAACTGCACAGTGGACGCGAGCATCTTTGTGGCCAAGTTAGTAAGGGCGCACGGTGGATGCCTTGGCACCAGGAGCCGATGAAGGACGTGGGAGGCTGCGATATGCCTCGGGGAGCTGTCAACCGAGCTATGATCCGAGGATTTCCGAATGGGGAAACCCGGCAGGGCTTTAAATCCTGTCACCCATGCCTGAACACATAGGGCATGTGGAGGGAACGCGGGGAAGTGAAACATCTCATTACCCGCAGGAAGAGAAAACAACCGTGATTCCGCGAGTAGTGGTGAGCGAAAGCGGATCAGGCTAAACCAGTGTCGTGTGAGAGCCGGCAGGCGTTGCGATGCTGGGGTTGTGGGAGCGTTCTGAAGGGACTGCCGTTTCTTCGAGGAGTCAGAAAAAATGCTGTTAGGCGAAGGTCATGCGAATGGACCGCCATAGAGGGTAACAGCCCTGTAGCCGAAAACAGTGTTTCTCCTGAATGTTTTCCCAAGTAGCACGGAGCCCGTGAAATTCCGTGTGAATCTGGCGGGACCACCCGCTAAGCCTAAATACTCCCTGGTGACCGATAGCGGACTAGTACCGTGAGGGAAAGGTGAAAAGTACCCCGGGAGGGGAGTGAAAGAGTACCTGAAACCGTGTGCCTACAATCCGTGGGAGCTGGACTTCGGTCTGGTGACCGCGTGCCTTTTGAAGAATGAGCCTGCGAGTTTGCGGTGTGTGGCGAGGTTAACCCGTGTGGGGTAGCCGTAGCGAAAGCGAGTCCGAAGAGGGCGTTTGAGTCGCATGTCCAAGACCCGAAGCCGAGTGATCTACCCATGGCCAGGTTGAAGCGCGGGTAAGACCGTGTGGAGGACCGAACCCACCAGGGTTGAAAACCTGGGGGATGAGCTGTGGGTAGGGGTGAAAGGCCAATCAAACTCGGTGATAGCTGGTTCTCCCCGAAATGCATTTAGGTGCAGCGTCGCATGTTTCTTGCCGGAGGTAGAGCACTGGATGGCCTAGGGGGCCCACAAGCTTACTGAAGTCAGCCAAACTCCGAATGCCGGTAAGTGAAGTGCGGCAGTGAGACTGCGGGGGATAAGCTTCGTAGTCGAGAGGGAAACAGCCCAGATCGCCAGCTAAGGCCCCTAAGCGTGCGCTAAGTGGAAAAGGATGTGGAGTCGCATAGACAACCAGGAGGTTGGCTTAGAAGCAGCCACCCTTGAAAGAGTGCGTAATAGCTCACTGGTCAAGTGATTCCGCGCCGATAATGTAGCGGGGCTCAAGCGCACCGCCGAAGCTGCGGCATGCACAAGTGGCCCGGCATCTTTGATGTCCAGGTTTGTGTGTGGGTAGGGGAGCGTCGTGTGGCGTGTGAAGCGGCGGGGTGACCCAGTCGTGGATGCCATACGAGTGAGAATGCAGGCATGAGTAGCGAATGACGGGTGAGAAACCCGTCCGCCGGATGACCAAGGGTTCCTGGGGCAGGCTAATCCGCCCAGGGTGAGTCGGGACCTAAGGCGAGGCCGACAGGCGTAGTCGATGGATAACGGGTTGATATTCCCGTACCGGTGTTGATGCGTCCATGCTGAGGCCGGGTGTGCTAACCATTTCGAGTCTTCATGTCCTTTCGGGGGTGTGGGGGTGAGGGTGGGATCCTGTCTGGTAGTAGGCAAGCGATGGGGTGACGCAGGAGGGTAGTCCAGCCCAGGCGGTGGTTGTCCTGGGGCAAGGGTGTAGGACGGGGTGTAGGTAAATCCGCATCTCATGTGTCTGAGACCTGATGCCGAGCCGATTGTGGCGAAGTGGATGATCCCATGCTGCCGAGAAAAGCCTCTAGCGAGTGTCAAGACCGCCCGTACCCTAAACCGACACAGGTGGTCAGGTAGAGAATACCGAGGCGTTCGAGTGAACTGTGGTTAAGGAACTCGGCAAAATGCCCCCGTAACTTCGGGAGAAGGGGGGCCGTTCTCCGTGTAGGGACTTGCTTCCGTAGCGGGGAGTGGCCGCAGAGACCAGGGGAAAGCGACTGTTTACTAAAAACATAGCTCCGTGCTAAGTCGTAAGACGATGTATACGGAGTGACGCCTGCCCGGTGCTGGAACGTTAAGGGGACGGGTTAGCTCTTCGGGGCGAGGCTCAGAACTTAAGCGCCAGTAAACGGCGGTGGTAACTATAACCATCCTAAGGTAGCGAAATTCCTTGTCGGGTAAGTTCCGACCTGCACGAATGGCGTAACGACTTTCCCACTGTCTCAACCACAGACTCGGCGAAATTGCATTACGAGTAAAGATGCTCGTTACGCGCGGCAGGACGGAAAGACCCCGGGACCTTTACTATAGCTTGATATTGGTGTTCGGTTCGGCTTGTGTAGGATAGGTGGGAGACTGTGAAGCTGGGACGCCAGTTCTGGTGGAGTCATTGTTGAAATACCACTCTGGTCGTACTGGATGTCTAACCTGGGTCCGTGATCCGGATCAGGGACAGTGTCTGGTGGGTAGTTTAACTGGGGCGGTTGCCTCCTAAAGAGTAACGGAGGCGCCCAAAGGTTCCCTCAGCCTGGTTGGCAATCAGGTGTTGAGTGCAAGTGCACAAGGGGGCTTGACTGTGAGACAGACATGTCGAGCAGGTGCGAAAGCAGGGACTAGTGATCCGGCGGTGGCTTGTGGAAGCGCCGTCGCTCAACGGATAAAAGGTACCCCGGGGATAACAGGCTGATCTTGCCCAAGAGTCCATATCGACGGCAAGGTTTGGCACCTCGATGTCGGCTCGTCGCATCCTGGGGCTGGAGTAGGTCCCAAGGGTTGGGCTGTTCGCCCATTAAAGCGGTACGCGAGCTGGGTTTAGAACGTCGTGAGACAGTTCGGTCCCTATCCGCCGCGCGCGTAGGAGATTTGAGAAGGGCTGTCCCTAGTACGAGAGGACCGGGACGGACGAACCTCTGGTGTGCCAGTTGTTCTGCCAAGGGCATGGCTGGTTGGCTACGTTCGGAAGGGATAACCGCTGAAAGCATCTAAGCGGGAAGCCTGCTTCGAGATGAGATCTCCCTCAGGGTAGCCTGGTAAGGCCCCCGACTAGATGATCGGGTTGATAGGCCGGAGGTGGAAGTGCGGTGACGCATGGAGCTGACCGGTACTAATAGGCCGAGGGCTTGTCTTCGAAGGTGCTACGCGTCCACTGTGTGGTTCTGACTGTACGGCCGGTGATGGCTGTGATGGTCAGAGTGTTTCGGTGGTTTTGGCGAAGAGGAAACGCCCGGTCTCATTCCGAACCCGGAAGCTAAGCTCTTCAGCGCCGATGGTACTGCATGGGGGACTGTGTGGGAGAGTAGGTCGCCGCCGGACTTATACAGGTTGTGGGGCTGTCCCGTTTTCGGGGCGGCCCTTCACCTGTTTCTGGGATT
>NZ_JALKFZ020000070.1 GCF_023243075.1 Frankia sp. AiPa1
GCGCGGGCCACGGCGGCGCCCCGCCCGCCCGCGCCGGCACACCCACCCGCGGGGGACTGGCCAGCGTCGTCGTCGACTGCGAGACCGGCATGATCCGCCTGGGCCTGGCCGCCCGCCTCGCCACCGCCCTCGGCGCGGCGACGATCCCCCTCGACGACCTGCCCCTGCTGCACCCCACCCCGAAGGAACCCCGATGAGCCCGCAGGGAACACCGGCCTCGATCCCCGACGACGGGCTGACGACCCGGGCCCGCCGCGGCCAGCCGCTGCTGATCGTCCACACCGGCGACGGCAAAGGAAAATCGACGGCCGCGTTCGGACTGGCGCTGCGCGGCTGGGCCCAGGGCTGGCCGATCGGCGTGTTCCAGTTCGTCAAGTCCGCGAAATGGCGCATCGGTGAGGAACGGGCCCTGGAAACCCTCGGCGCCTCCGCCGAGGGCGGCAGCGTCACCTGGCATCGGATGGGCGCCGGCTGGAGCTGGATCCAACGACGCGTCGACCCCACCGGCGACCCGGCCGCCGCCGCCGCCGAGGGCTGGGCGCAGATCCGCCGCGACCTCGCCGCGGCGACCTACCGGCTCTACGTCCTCGACGAGATGACCTACCCGCTGCGCTGGGGCTGGCTCGACCTCGACGAGGTCGTCGACACCCTGCGCGCCCGCCCCGGGTGCCAGCATGTCGTCATCACCGGCCGCGGCGCCCCCCAGCCGCTGCTCGACGCCGCCGACCTCGTCACCGAGATGACCAAGATCCGCCATCCGATGGACGCCGGCCAGAAGGGCCAGAAAGGCATCGAATGGTAGGCGACCCGCCCGGCCCGGCCGCACCGCACCCGCACGAGCCCGCCCCAGCCGGCCACCGGGATGCCACCCGGGGCAACGCGACCCGGGGCGACGCGACGCGCCTGGACCTGCCCCGCCTGGTCCTGGCGGCGCCGACCTCCGGCGCCGGCAAGACGACGGTGGCCACCGGGCTGATGGCGGCGCTGGTCACCCGCGGCCTGACGGTCAGCCCGCACAAGGTCGGCCCCGACTACATCGACCCCAGCTACCACGCGCTGGCCACCGGCCGGCCCGGCCGCAACCTCGACGCGGTCCTGTGCGGCCCCGAACGTCTGGCACCGCTGTTCGCCCACGCCGCCGCCGGCGCCGACCTCGCCGTCATCGAGGGCGTCATGGGCCTGTTCGACGGCGTCGCCACCCCCGACGCCGGGCAGGAAGCCGACCATGCCTCCACCGCGCACGTCGCCCGGCTCCTGCGCGCCCCCGTGGTGCTGGTCGTCGACGCCTCCGGAGCGTCGCGCTCGATCGCCGCGCTGGTCACCGGCTTTCGGATGTTCGACCCGCGGATCGCGCTGGCCGGGGTGATCCTCAACCGGGTCGGCTCGGACCGTCACCGCACGCTGCTCACCCGGGCGCTGGCCGGCATCGGCATGCCCGTGCTCGGCGCGCTGCCCCGCCAGAACGCCGTGCACACCCCCTCACGACACCTGGGCCTGGTACCGGCCGCGGAACGCCGCCCCGCCGCGATCGCCGCCGTCGACCGCCTCGGCCATCTGATCGCCACCTGGTGCGACCTGGACGCCCTGCTGCGCGTCGCCCGCGCCGCCCCACCCCTGCACACCACCGCCTGGAACCCCGCCGACGCCCTCACCAGCGCAGCCGCCCACGGTGCGCACGCGAGCACCGCCATCCGCCCCGGTACCGATCATCCCACCCACCTGGCCGCCTCCCCCCTCGCCGAACCCCGCGCCACCGCCGGCGCCGCCGCGGCGACCAGGACAGGCGAAACCCTTGGCCGCCCCGCCGACACCGGACTACCCGCCGGGCGGCCGCTGCGGGTGGCGATGGCCGGCGGAGCGGCGTTCACCTTCGGCTACACCGAACACGTCGAGCTGCTGCGCGCCGCCGGCGCCGAAGTGATCGGATTCGACCCGCTGCGCGAGGAGACCCTGCCCGCCGGCACCGACGCACTGATCCTCGGCGGCGGTTTCCCCGAAGAACACGCCGGCGACCTGTCCGCCAACACCCGGCTGCGCGCCCAGATCGCCGCCTTCGCCGCCGCCGGCCATCCGATCCACGCCGAATGCGCCGGCCTGCTCTACCTCGCCGCCACCCTGGACGGCGCACCCATGTGCGGGGTCCTCGACATCGCCGCCGTCATGGGCCCACACCTGACCCTGGGCTACCGCCAGGCGGTCGCGGCCACCGACAGCCCGCTCGCCGCCGCCGGGCGCGTGCTCGGCGGCCATGAGTTCCACCGCACGGTCCTGCTTCCCACGCCAGCCGGCGTCGCTCCCGCCCGCGGCGCGCCTCCCGCCTGGTGGCTGCCCGTGGCCGACGAGACCAGCACCGCCTGGCCTACCGTCCCCCCACCGGCCACGACCACCGCGGCGCAGCCGACCCGCTGGCGCACCGAGGGGTTCGTGGCCGGCCAGGTCCACGCCTCCTACCTGCACGTGCACTGGGCCGGCACCCCCGACGCGCCGCGGCGCCTGCTCGCCGCCGCCCACACCGCCCGCCAGGCCCATCACAGGCGGCAGGCGGGCCCCGACGCACCCACGACCGATGCCATCGACGCCGCCTGAGCCCCCCGCACCCCGCCGCGATCTGGTGATCGGCATGGGAGCCCGGCCCGGCGTGGACACGGCCGAGGTCCTCGCGCTCATCGACACCGCGCTGCGCGCGGTCGGCGCCACCGGGCACACCGTGCTGGCACTGGCCACCGTCACCGCCCGCGCCGGCGAACCCGGGCTGCGCGCCGCGGCCGCCCGCCACGGCTGGCCGCTGCTCGCCCATCCGCCCGATCTGCTGGCCACCGTCGACGTCCCACACTTCAGCGCCGCCGCCCGCGCCGCCCTGGGCACCCCCAGCGTCGCGGAGGCCGCCTGCCTGCTCCCCCCGAGAACCCGGCCACATCCGAACCCAGGCCCGAACCCGGCTGCCTCCCGCCGCCCACCGCCGGCAGTCCTGCTCCTGCCCAAGCGGACCAGCGCGCACGCCACGATCGCGATAGCCCGCCATCCACCCGCCGCGCCCTGACCCACCACCAGTGGGCCGGTCGGTGCTCACGGCGGGCAGCTCCATCGGCGCGCAACGCGGACACGGCCGTGGCCCCTGGTCTGCCAGGGCCGGAACAGACGTCGGCCGCGGCGCCGGTCGGCAACCCGGCCCCGCCCCGGGGTCGTCTAACCCGACTCCACGACGCCGAGGTCGCGGCGGCGGGCGGAGTCCAGATGCGGGGGCCAGACGGTGGCGGCATCCGCCCGGGCGCCGGCCAACCGGGCGCGGTCCAGGTTCGCCGTCGCCAGGTCGGCACCGCGAAGATCGGCGCGTCGGAAATCGGCGCCGGTGACGTCGGCACCAGCGAGCCAGGCGCCCCGCAGGTTCGTCCCGACGAAGCTCGCGTTCCCCGCGTTGACCGCGCGCAGGTCGGCGGCCTTCAGATCGCCGCCGTCGAGGACCGTGCCGGGCAGCCAGGCCCGGGCCAGATTGACATGTCGCCACTGGGCGCCGGCAAGGTGCGCGCGCGGCAGGTGAAGCCTGCGCAGATCGGTCCTGGACAGATACAGCGGCACCCCGCCGACCGCGCCCAGGCCCCCGCCACCCCCGCGGCCTCCCACGCCACCGAGAACGTTCATCGCCGCCTGCACGTCTGGCGCGGCCACATACAGCCAGGGCCGGTCGGTGTCCACCAGCGGCGTCGGATGATCCGGGCCGCCCGGCGACCCGACCGGCCACGGCGCGCGGCCGCGGACGAACGCCCCCAGCACCTGGGCGACCGCCGGACGGTCCGCCGGTGAGCTTCGCGCGAGCCGGCCCAGGGCGTAGATCCCGCCGAGGCGGACATCGAGGGTCTCGCTTCCCACCTGGTCGACGGCCCGGGTGAAACGTTCTGTCAGCTGCCCCTCGCGGCTGACCTGCACCTGCCGCCAGGTCGCCGCGCCGCCGAGCACGAGCAGCAGTCCGCCCAGGCCCTGCAACACGTCGGAACGGGCGTCGCCCCGCAGGTCGGACTGCGCCTGTTGCAGCTGGACCCGCGTCTGCGCGCTGCCGATCCCGCGCAGCTGGGCCGCGCTCAGCGGCGGATAGAGCAGCCGGGGAACGACGACCAGCAGGCCCACCACCACCGCCACCAGCACCACCGCCACCGCGGCGGCGAGCCCGACGTTGCGCCGGTTCACCGCGGCGGTGTCCGCGCGGCCCACCGCGGGGAGATCCACCGCTCGGACACGGCCACCTCGACTGCGCACAGTGCGACCACGGCCACCATCATGCCCGGTCCGCCCGCTCTGCCCTGAACATCCCGCACCGCCGGCCTTCGGCGGCCGTGGCTCCAGCCCACGCCGGCGCCCGCCAAGAGCAGTCGGACCAGCCCTCGGGCCGATGCGACCCCCAGGTGAGCTGTGGGTGCCGCTCCCAGCAAGCACCATGCTCGGCACGCCGAACTGGCGGGCCCCCGAGGGGGACCTCCCCGAGGGGACCGGTCAGGCTAGGCCGCTCCGGGCGCGGCGGTGGCGACCCGCGCCGCGGCGGCGGAGTCGTCCTCGGCGGCGCACAGGGCGGCGAGAACGTCCAGGGAGATGCCGAGGGTCGCGCCGAGCGCGGTGATCGTGAAGAACGCCGGGGTCGGGATCCGGCCGGTCTCGATCTTGCGCAGGGTCTCGGCGGACACACCGGCGCCGGCCGCCACCTCGGCGAGGCCGCGCGCGCCCCGCGCCTCGCGCAGCAGCACCCCCAGCCGCTCGCCGCGGGCCCGCTCCGCTGGGGTCAACGCCGTGCGCACCATAAGCCCATCGTAACGACCGGTATAGTTATCCGGTATAGTTATTGGCATTCTTCGTCGGGGTGCGAACCGGCGAACCGGCGAACCGGCCGAAGCCAGTCAGGACGGCGCCGGCGGGAACGACGACACCGACCAAGGACCGCGACCAAGGACGACGGCCGACCCGGCCAGGAGAGCCGACCCGGCCAGGAGAACAGTGGGGAGGCGCGTGATGGTCGAGATCAAAACACCGCAGGCGATCGAGGCGATGGCGGGGGGGGGGGGCCGGGGGGCCCGCGCCCCCCTCTGTTTTTTAAAAAATAAACCGCCGACCACAAACAAAATTTTTATATATATGTTTTCGCCCG
>NZ_JALKFZ020000071.1 GCF_023243075.1 Frankia sp. AiPa1
CGTCAACTAATCCTCCTTCCGTGATGCCCCCTATTCTAGTAGGGGGCACTGTCCGGAAGAAAAGAGGCACCTCACTACGGCGCGATAGCGCCTTGTGCCAGGTATGGAGCACCTCGTAGCGGAAGGATGCCGTCGCGTTCATGTTGCCTGGCACGGCATAGTAGTTCAGGTGGCCGTTGACCACGCTGCGCAACCATTGCCCCTGGACGGGGATGGGTAGGTGGCTGCGCCGCTTCGCTTCGATCTTGATCTCGCGTAGCTTCGCCGCCATCCGCTTCTTGTCCGTGACCCGCCGCACCCAGAAGTAGCCCCGCTTGCCCGTCGCGCAGATGTGCGTGAAGCCCAGGAAGCTGAACGTCTCGGGTTTGCCCTGCCCGCGCCACGACCGGTTCCGGGTGGCGAACCGCCCGAACTCGATCAGCCGGGTCTTGTCGGGATGCAACTCCAGGCCGAATTTCGCGAACCTCTCCCGAAGATCGACAAGGAACCGCCGCGCGTCATCCTCGTACTCGAAGCCGGCGACAGCGTCGTCAGCAAAGCGCACGGTGATCACGTCACCGCGCGCGAAGTGATTCCGCCACCACCGCACCCACAGGTCGAAGACGTGGTGCAGGTACACGTTAGCGAGCAGCGGCGATACCGAAGCCCCCTGCGGTGACCCTTCCATTGTCTGCGACCGCGCGCCGTTCTCGATGACTCCCGCACTCAGCCATTTCTGGACCAGGCGCAGGATCCGTTTGTCCGCGATCCGGTGCTCAAGGAACTTGACCAGCCATTGATGACTGAGGCTGGAAAAGAAATCCCGGATGTCCAGGTCGAGCACCCAGCCCACCTTCTTCCGCTGGATCCCGACCGCGAGCGCGTCGAGCGCCATGTGCTGGCTACGCCCTGGCCGGAACCCGTACGAGAAGCCGACGAAGTCCTCCTCGTAGATGGCGTTCAGCACCTCGACGACCGCCCGCTGGACAATCTTGTCCTCCAGCGTGGCGATACCGAGCGGCCGCTGCCGCCCGTCCGCCTTCGGGATGTACACCCTCCGCGAGGGACTCGCCCGGTAACGCCCCGAGTGGATCCGGGCGTGCAGGTCCCGCAGGTTGCCCTCCAGGTCCTGCCCGTACTCCCGCCACGTCACCCCGTCCACGCCGGGCGCGGCCTGCGGGCGGATCGCCCGGAACGCCGCCTCCAGACGGTCTAGGTCCACGTGGTGGAGCAGCGCGGTGAACCGTATTCCCTTGTCCTGCCGTGCGGCTAGGCGCACACGATCCAACGGGCTTGACACGCCTGGCCCGGCTCTGCGTCCGGGGCGTGTTTCGCTGGTCGTGTTCCCCTTGGCCACGCCCCTTCCCTCCCCCGCCTCCGCACCCGCTCGCACGGGCTTGTTCGGCAGGTTCACAGGTACTATTGGCGTGTCCGACTTCCCGTGTCCGTGCATCCCAGGATTACCGCCTCGGCGTTCCCTGGGCGTCCCGCCGGTCATCACTTCGACGGGCGGACACGGGATCTCCCGGTTCTCGTGCTTGGAGATTCCGTGCATGCCATGGTTCTCTGACCGCGCCGGGTCCCCCGGGAACTCGCGACTAACGCTCCCGGCGGTGTTGCCTTCCACGGATCTGAACGTGTCGGCACCCTGGAACTGTTCATTTCGCGGCTCAATAACCCGGCCTACACGTGCCCCTACCAACGCTTCAGCAGCCCCCTTACGGAAGCAGCCACATGGCTCGGGGTCGTCGTGGGTCGCTACTCCTTCGACGTAGAGCTCTTCCATCTCCTTCTCCAAGCCAGTTTATCCCGGCGCTACCAGACCTTGAACGGTCGGGGTCTGTTTGATCACATCCGGTGTGGCCGGGTATGCGCCAGTCGAAACCGGCTCATACCGGAGGCATGAGGTATGCGGATGGTGGTGGCCTTACCGCGGAGGGTCGTGCCTGCCGGGACACGTCGACGCCGCCCGGGAGAACAACCGGATCGAAGCCGATCACGGCCGGTTGAAAGCTCGGCTGCGACCGATGCGCGGGCTGAAACGGCTGCGCTCAGTCCAGACGATCAGCGCCGGGCATGCCCTGGTTCAGAACATCCGCCGCGGCCACCACGAGCTCGCCGCCGACACCGACCCGCAGCTCCGGCTGGCAGCCGCGTCCACCGAACTCGCCCACGCCGTCTGACCGCGGTCGCCGGAGCCCCCGCTGGCGTCCGCCGGATCCCCCGAATGCAACAGCGCCCATAGGAGCATCAACGCGGTCACCGAGTCGTTCTTCGCCACCCTCGCATGCGAGCTCCCCGACCGCACCAGATGCGCCACGCACGGCGAGGCCCGCGCCGCGATCTTCGACTTCGTCGAGGGCTTCTCAACCGACGGCGCCGGCACTCCACCAATGGCTACCTCAGCCCCCACGAACACGCAAGCCGCTTTTACGAGTACCACCAAGCCGCATAACCCTTCAAAGCCCAACTCGTGGACGAAACTGGGACAAATTCAGGTCTCATGAACAAGATCGGGGCCCGCAGCCGCGTCCAGATCGTCCTCTGGGCCTACGAAACCAAGCGAGTACGACCCTGAACACCGCCTTTTTCGATCATACGACCTGGGTCCGGAGGCACCAGGATGAACCGTGGCTGAATCGGACCGGTGCAGAATGGTAGTTGTCCGGGTACCGAGCCAGGGCTGAGGCCGTAACCGGGACACCGGGGGCCGGCAGCCGACCGACCGGACATAAAAGAAAGATGGTCCATTTAGGCGGGTGATTGAGGAATGAAAGCG
Organism: Frankia sp. AiPa1; assembly: GCF_023243075.1. Lineage (GTDB taxonomy): Bacteria > Actinomycetota > Actinomycetes > Frankiales > Frankiaceae > Frankia. Next base: position 2,759 of record NZ_JALKFZ020000071.1, read on the forward strand.
ACGTATGACCCGCCCATCCTCCAGCACCAGGGATCCTTCCTCGAGGCGACCGGCTTCATTGGCTTCTTCTTCGGCGGCCGAGGTGGCTGGGGAGGCTGGGGTCACTGGGGCGGCTGGAGCGGTTGGGGAGGCTGGAGCGGTTGGGGAGGCTGGGGCGGTTGGGGCGGTTGGGGCTGGTAGCCCAAAGCACCTGACCGCACGTAGTCCCGGTGGTCCGTAGTGTCCTCAGACCAGGGCCCGCCCGGCGGGCTGTCCACCAGCACCGGTGGGCTGTCCACCAGCGGCGGGCTGTCCAGCAGCAGCGGCGTGGCGACGAGCCGGCGATCGATCGGCCGTCGCCACACGCCGTCTCGGGTCCCGGTGCGCGGATGCGCGGGCTTGCGCCACGATCACGAGGGGACGTGCCATGCGGATCGTCTGCGTCGGCGGCGGACCGGCTGGGCTTTACTTCGCCATCGCCGCGAAGCTGCGCAACCCGGGTCACGAGATCACCGTGTTCGAACGCAACCCGCCGGGCGCGACGTATGGCTGGGGTGTCGTCTACTGGGACAACCTGCTCGATGTCTTCTTCCATACGGACCCGCGCAGCGCCCGGCAGATTCGCGCCAGGTCCGCCCTCTGGCAGGAGCAGCGCATCAGCCTCGGGGGGCAGGGGGTGGCTCATCTCACCGGCTACGGCTTCAGCATCCAGCGGGCCGAACTGCTGCGCGTTCTCGCCGGACGCGCGGTCGAGCTCGGCGTCCGGGTAGTCCACCGGCAGGAGGTCGACGATCTCACCCCGTATGCCGACGCCGATCTGATCGTGGCGGCCGACGGCGCGAACAGCCGGGTCCGCCAGGCGGGCGGCGATCTGTTCGGGACCAGCGTCACCAGGGGCACCAACCCCTACCTCTGGCTCGGCACGGATCGGTTCTCCGACAGCTTCACCTTCGCGTTCGAGCGGACCGCTGCCGGCTGGATCTGGTGTCACGCCTACCCGTCCAACGCCGGGCTCAGCACCTTCATCGTCGAGTGCACCGAGCGGACGTGGCAGGGTCTCGGTTTCGACTCCCGCGGCGGCGAGGAGACGCTACGAATCCTGGAGAGGATCTTCGCTGAGCCGTTGGGCGGCCACGCGCTGGTCAGCCAGGCGCAGGCGCAGGCCGAGGGCCGGGCACCGGGCACGGACAGCGGCACCGCGCGCTGGCAGCGATTCGTCGATGTCACCAACCAGTGCTGGTACCACGGCAATGTGGTTCTGGTCGGCGACGCCGCCCACACCACGCACTTCACCCTGGGCTCGGGCACGGCGCTGGCGATCGTCGACGCGGTCATGCTCGCGCGGATCCTGCACGGGCACGCGAACGATGCCCGGTCGGCGCTGCGCGAGTTCGACAACAGGGGCCGCCGGGCGCTGCGGCCGATGCAGGCGGCCGCCCGCACGAGCATGACCTGGTTCGAGCAGGCCGACCGGTACCTTGGTCACGACGTGGTGTCGTTCGCCTATACGATGGCCGGCCGGCAGGGTCGTCAACCGCCGTGGCGTCAGCCGATGCACCGGGCGACCCAGGTCCCGGCGGTCCGCGGTGCCCTACGCGGCCTGCACTCGGGCACCCGCTGGTACCTGGCCCGGCGCCGCGGCGAACCGATCGCCGCGCGGTGTCAACCGTCTCTGAAAACTGGATCTGGCGCCGATCTTGGATCGGGCCTGCGGCTCTGGTCGCGCGGGGAGTGGAGTTCGCCGGCACGACCGCCGAGTGGATGACTCCGCTGTTCGTCAGCCGCCGGGCCCACGCATCCAGCTCGTCCCGGTTGGCCACGGCGAACGCCAGGTGATCGAGGCCCACCTGCGTCTCGTCGAACGGACTGTCGTCGCCGTCGCGGTGCTGGGTGAGCCCAAGGCGGATGTGCAGGCTTCCGGTGCCGCAGGAACACCTTGCGGCGCGACCCGTCCGGGGCCTCGTACTCTCCTACCCGCGTGAAGCCGAGGACGCTCTCGTACCAGGCGGCGCTGGCTTCGATGTCCCGCACGGTCAGGCCGAAGTGGTGGATGGCGACGATGCCGCCGACCGCCGCGTCCACAGGCGTCTCGGACGCGGACCCCACCTCGGACATGACCCACAGCATAGGCAGAGCTACGGCGCTGTCGCCTCCGCGCGACTCGAACCGATTCCCGAGACGACCCCGTCAGGCGATCCTGCGGTCTCGCCGGCTGCTGCCCACCAGGGCCTCCGACGATCGCGGCGACCACGATCTGCGACCACAAGATCTGAGCTAACACCGCACCGCCAAAAGGCCGGCTGAGGTGCCTCTTTTCTTCCGGACAGTGCCCCCTACTAGAATAGGGGGCATCACGGAAGGAGGATTAGTTGACGCGT
>NZ_JALKFZ020000072.1 GCF_023243075.1 Frankia sp. AiPa1
CGGTCGTCTGACGACCAGCTTACCGGGGCCGGGAGGATGGCCATCGCATTTGGTTTGTGGTACTTACTGTATGTGGTACCTACCAAGCTGTCGGGTGGTTCTCGACGTGATCCTTGACAACCGTGGCGACCGGGAGCACCCGCGCCGGCAGGTGGACGCGGCCTGGCCGCGCATCGCCGGCGCGGACCGGCCCGCCGGCCTGGCAGTGCCGGCCCGGATGCCACGCCCGCCGCGCCGGCGGCCGCGGACACCGAGCCGGCCTACACCGGCCTGAGCCGGCGGCGTCCTCACGCCCGAGCCGCCGCCTCCGGATCGCCTGCCTCGGCGGCGCCCCCTGCGACCGGCGGGAGGTCCGGTCGAGCCGCCGCCGTGGGTCGCGAATCCAGGCCGAACGAGGCGACGGCCGCCGCCACGAGCGCTCCGGCCGACACATACCAGGCGTGCCGGAAGACCGCCTCGCTCGCCGCGCCGGAGGCGCGGCCCAGGATCGCCACCAGGACGCTGATCCCGATGACCGAGCCGAGCTGGGTGGCCATCGTCACGATCGCGCTGCCGGTCGCGGAGTCCTTCGGCGGCAGGCCGACCGTCGCCCGGGTGATCGCGGTCGGCACCGCCAGACCGTAACCGAGGCCGAGGACCACCCAGGTCGGCAGGAACGCGGCCACGAACCGCGGTTCGTCGGTGACCAGCTGGGTCAGCATGACCGTACCGACGGCGGCCAGCAGCGCGCCCGCGACCGCGATCCGTCCCGCCCGCAGCCGGGTACGCGCCTGGAGGGTCTCCGCGACCGCCGAGCCGACGGCGAACATCACCGGGCCGGGTGTGGAGGCCAGCCCGGTGCGGATCACCGAGTAGTGCCAGTGCCCCTGGAGCCACAGGATCGTCGAGAGCAGCTCGATCCCGAAGGCGATGAAGGCGACGGTGGCCACCAGGTTGGCAGTGGTGAACACCCGGTCCCGGAACAGGGAGAGGTCCACGACCGGCGCCGGGTGACGGGCGGAGCTGGCCAGGAACAACGCCAGCGCGACCACCGCGAGGACGAACGCGACGATCACCCGGGCGCTCGACCAGCCCCAGTCCGGCGCCTTGACCAGCCCCAGGGCCAGCGCGCCGATCGCGACGATGAGCAGCCCGCCGCCGCGCAGGTCGGGCAGGTGGTCGCCGGCGTCCCGGCTGTTGGGCAGGTAGCGGGCGCCCAGCGCGATCGCGGCCACCGCGACCGGGATGTTCACCAGGAACAGCCACCGCCAGGACGCCTCCACGAGCAGGCCGCCCAGCACCGGGCCGGAGGCGGCCGACAGCGCGCCGGTGGTGAACCAGATCTTCACGTAGGTGCCGACCTTCTCCGCTGGCGCGGTCAGCAGCACCAGGCCGAGGCTGGCCGGGGTGAGCAGGGCCGCGCCGACGGCCTGCAGGACCCGGAACCCGACCAGCAGCCAGATGTCGCCGGACAGGCCGGCGCCGATGCTGGCGACGGCGAACACGCTCAGGCCGAGCAGGAAGCCATCCTTGCGGCCGAACCGGTCCACCAGGCGGCCAGCCGGTACCAGCAGCGCGGCGTAGACGATCGCGTAGCCGTTGAGCACCCAGCTCAGGTCGGCCAAGGAGCTGGCGTGGGTGCCGCGCCCGATGGCGGGCAGGCCAACGTTGGTGACCCACACGTCGAGCTGGGCCAGGAAGCTCGCGATCGACAGGATCGCCAGCAGCAGTGCCGGGGAGACGCGCCGGGCGCCGGCGCCCGCACGACGCTGGATCGGGATGGGCGGGACGGCGCCGGGGCTGGGATCGGCCCGGTCGGGCTGGGCGTCCTGCTGAGTCATGAAGTGGCTCGCATCTCGCAGTCGAGGGCCCGGCGTGTGTGCGCGGCGCCCGGTCGGCATGGGAGGCCCAACGATCTGGACTGTTCAGTAAAGAACCCCAAGGGTTCTGGACTATTCCGCCAACAACCAGATCCGTGGATACCATCGCCCGATGGGGCGCCCACCTGGCTTTGACCGGCGGGAGGTGTTGGCGGCCATCGAGCGCGAGTTCCGCAGGAACGGCTACGACGGGACGAGTCTCGACGGCATCTCGGCCGCGACGGGGCTCGGCCGCGGCAGCCTCTACGCAGCCTTCGGCGACAAGCACGCGCTGTTCCTGGCCGCGTTGGGGGACTACTGCGACCAGGACGAGGCGTCCGGCGCGGCAGCGTTGGCCGGTCCGGACGAGACCGCGATGGAGCGCCTGCGGGCCTACCTCATCGACTCGGTCGACCGGCAGCTGAACGACCCCGAGCGGCTGGCCTGCATGGCCAGCCGCTTCACCGTCGAACTGGCCGGGCGCGACCAGGACGCCACGGCCCGGCTACGCCAGGGCTTCGACGCGCAGCGGGAGGCCCTGGCCGGCTGCCTGCGGGCCGCGCAGCGCAACGGCGACCTCGATCCAGCGGCCGAGCCGGTGACGCTGGCGACATTGCTGGTCGTCGACTTCCGGGGCATCGCCTCCCTGATCGGGATCGGGCTGGACCGGGCTGAACTCGTCGCCGTCGTCGACGCGGCCCTGGCCAGCCTGCCCGTGCCGCGCCCGTCGGCCGCCGCGTCCTGACCGGCGTTGGCTCATCCACCAAGCCACGTCCGGAACCAGACTCGGGCTCTGGCGCTGATCTTGCGGTCAGTCGGTTGCCCTGCAGAAATACGGGAGAATCGCTGCACAGACAATGACCATCCGCGCGGCCATGAGGCCAACCTCCCGAAAATCCACACAGCCCGCCAGCGTGGTTAGCTGCCGAGCATGCCGACACCGGAACAGGAACACGCCTTCGACACGAACATCGTCACCTTCGGTGATCTGAGGGGGCGCCGACAACGACGTGGGCCCGGAGCTGGCTGCTCTCCGGGCCCACGTGTCGGCATTGCCGGGGGGGTGGTGCGGGGCCCAGGGGACCTCGGATCACTTCCCGATGTTGCGGCTCCACAGTTCTCGGTATCGCACGGCGGACTTGGGGTTACGGAAGACACAGGTCGCGGTCGGGGCGGCGTTCAGGTTCGAGCCGACGTTACCCGGAGAGCAGACGTTGAAGTACATCTCGTCGAGGAACGTCCCCCCGGAGGCTCTGGCGCGGAACCAGTCGTACATCCAGCTGATGAAGTCGGGGTTGTCTCCTCCGCCGTTCGCGCCGGCACCTGAGGACACCCCCCATTCACCGACTCCGAACTTCTTGCCGTGGCTGCGGGCGAAGTTGTACAGCCAGGTGATGCCGCCCACGGCGTTCGCCTGCGAGGTGAAATCGGCGTAGGTGCGCGAGGCAGGGTAGTTGTCGTAGTTGTCGAGACCGACAACGTCGACCCACGCGTCGCCGGGGTAAAAGTCCAGCGGGTTGTGGCTCGGCGGGTTCTGGGAGTAGTGGGCGTTGAGTGTCCAGGACATGACCGGGTCCGGGGTCGCGGTCGATCTGATCGCGGTGACGATGTGGCGCCAGCAGTTGATGTAGGCGGTGGGGTTGGTCGCGGACCATTCGTACCAGTTGCCGTTGGCCTCCCAGGCGAGGCGGATGATGGAGCCCTGCCGCCCGGTGGTGTTGAGGGTGTTGCCGAAGGTGCGCCAGTACGAGTCGTAGGCGCCGGTGGCGCAGGTGGCGAGGGTGTTGCCCTGTCCCTCCGGGTACGGCGGGACGGTGATCACGAGCCGGCCGGGCCAACCCGCGTAGTTCTGCTCCGCGAACGACGGCTCGACGATGTTCGTCCAGCTGTTCCGGGCCACGTAGACGTTGGCCAGGTCACAGGGGGTTCCGCGGGACTGGCAGAAGGCATCGGTCACCGAGGGGGCCTGGAGAAGGTTGGCCCAGGTACCGGACTGCCAGGGCAGTCCTGACCGGAATCCGGCGGGCAGCGGGGCCCCGGCGTCGGTGCCCACCACCGCCGAGTCGAAGGCGACGAACGTGCCGGGTGACCGGGTGCTGTGCTTTCCGGTGTTGACGATCGTGGCCGTGTGGAACTCGGTCTGCAGGTTCACGCCGTGAAAGAGCTCAATCGAGGTCGGAACCGGTGCATACGTGTCGACCAGGGTGGGTGGGCCGCCGTCGACGGCGATCGAGGCTATGCCACCGTTCGGGTGGCCGACACCATTGATGGTGATGTCGGTGCCGGTGAAACGGATCGTGGCGACCGCGCCCTGGTCGTAGGTGAAGTGGTAGCTGCCGTCCAGGCTACCGGCGAGACAGCCGGTGCACGGCGACCAGTTGTCGCCCGCATAGTTGACCTGCCCGGGTCCGGTACCGTTGGCGGTGTCCGCGATGATGGTCGTGGTGATCTGCGCGGTAGCGACACCCATCTGCAGCGTCGCCAACGCCAGCAGCGCGGCGACCGCGACGGCCAGCCCTCGCCACACCCGCCGAACCACGCGATACCCGGACCTTTGGGCAGGAAATCTCACGTTCAGTTTTTTCCATTTATGGGATGGGCGCAAGAATTCCCTGTCCTCACTCGGATCTTCGCTCATGTAATGACTTGATGGTCGCAGTTTCGGCACCTTCACCGCCAATTTTTCGCTTCTACCTGGGCGGGCCGACAGTAACATCGCGATCTACTTCTGCCGAGGATTACGCACGTTGTCGCACAACGTTTCCGTAAAACCGTCTGGGCTGCCCTTGAAAACGTCGGAACCATACTCGAAAGCGGGCTCCGGGGACATTCGAGTGGCATGATTATTTTCCGCCCTGGTTGTTGTATCCTGGACCAGGACGGTTCGTTTCACGCTGCTTCAGGTTTGACCGCTGATTGTTGGTACACGGACCGGAAGTGGGGGCCGGGTACCTGGCGTACGAACGGGTCGACGCCGCACTGCTCGGCCAGCCGTACCACCGCCGGCCACGGCCTGGTGGCTTACAGCGATGCCGGGGCTCACCATCGCCGTGGTGGTACTGGCGGCGAACCGGTTGTCCCGGGTCCGGGAGAGCGATCGGGGGTGGTCATGATCATCGCCGGCTCGTCCGGCCCGCGGCCGCCGGACGCCTCCCGCGCCGGGGACACCGATGCCGGTTCCAGCCTGCTGCGGGTGCGGGGGCTGCGGGTCACCTACCGTGGCGA
>NZ_JALKFZ020000073.1 GCF_023243075.1 Frankia sp. AiPa1
TCGAGGCGCCGGTGTTCGAGGCGCAGCCGAGGCGGGTCGACCTGCCCACCTACGCCTTCCAGGAACAGCGGTACTGGGTGGACGCCCCCAGCCCCGCCGCGGCGCCCGAGATCGCGCCCGGGCCGGCGGCGGACCCGGCCACCGCCCGGTTCTGGGCCGCGGTGGACCGGGAGGACCTGGCCGCGTTGACGACCGCGCTCGACGCCGACGTCCCGCTCGAACCGCTGCGGGCGGTCCTGCCGGTGCTCTCGTCCTGGCACCGCCGCGAGGCCCGGGCGTCCGTCATCGACACCTGGCGCTACCGGATCACCTGGAGCCCGGTCGAGGTCGCGGCGCCGGTCGCCCTCACCGGCCCATGGCTGCTGGTCCGCCCGGTCGGGCACGGCGCGGACCCGTGGGTGGTCGGCACCACCGACGGCCTGCGCCGGGCCGGCGCCGACGTCCTCCCGGTGGAGCTCGCGGACGGTGACACCGACCGCGCCGCGGTCGTCGCCGCGTTGGCGAACATCCTGGCCGAGGGAGTGCGACCCGTCGGGGTCCTGTCCACGTTGGCGTTCGCCGAGACCCCCCACCCGGCGCATCCGGGGTTGCCGGCGGGGCTGGCGCTGAACCTGGTGCTCGCCCAGGCCCTGGGCGACCTCGACGTGGCGGCGCCGTTGTGGATGCTGACCCGCGGCGGTGTGTCACTCGGCCGGTTCGAGCCGATCGACGCTCCGGTCCAGGCCGCGGTCTGGGGACTGGGCCGGGTCGTCGGCCTGGAACATCCCGATCGCTGGGGTGGTCTGGTCGACCTGCCGGACGGGTGCGACGAACGCGCCGTGGCCCGGCTGCTCGCGGTCGTCGCGGCCGACCCGGCGAACGGCGGCGAGGACCAGCTCGCGATCCGGCCCGCGGGAACGTTCGCCCGCCGGCTGGTCCGGGCAGCCCCCGGCCCTCGTGGGACCGCCAACCGGGCCGACCGGGCCGACCGGGCCGACCGGGCGGATCGGGGCGGCGGCATGGGCTGGCGCCCGCGCGGCACCGTCCTCGTCACCGGCGGCACCGGCGCGCTCGGCCCCCGGCTGGCCCGCTGGCTGGCCCGTGCCGGAGCCGAGCACGTCGTCCTCGTCTCACGGCGGGGCGCGCAGGTCGCCGGGATGGCCGACGTCGACGCCGACGTGGCCGCCGCGGGTGCCCGTCTGACCGTGACGGCGTGCGACCTGCGGGACGCGGACGCCGTGGCCGGCCTCGTGGCCGACCTGGCCGCCGCGGGTTCGCCGGTGCGCGCGGTCGTGCACGCCGCCGCCGTCATCGAGCTGGCCCCGCTCACCGACCTCACCGCGGCGGATCTCGCCACCGTCATCACCGCGAAGGCGCTCGGCGCGCGTACCCTGCACGACGCACTCGCCGACACCCCGCTGGACGCCTTCGTGCTGTTCTCCTCGATCGCGGGCGTGTGGGGCAGCGGTGACCACGGCGCCTACGCGGCCGCGAACGCCTATCTCGACGCGTTCGCCCAGTGGCGCCGCGATCAGGGTCTGGTCGCCACCTCGATCGCCTGGGGGGTCTGGGACAGCTCCGAGGTGTGGGCGAGCACCGCCACCCCGGACGGCCTCGACCTGGACCGGGTCCGCCGCCAGGGCCTGCCGTTCCTCGACCCGGAGCTGGCGATGGCGGCCATGGCGAGGGTCCTCGGCGACGACGAGACACACATCGCCGTCGCCGACGTCGACTGGGACCGCTTCGCGCCGGTGTTCACCTCGGCCCGGACCAGCCCGCTGCTGAGCGAGATCCCGCAGGTCCGGCGGGCGCTGGGCGTCGATGCCGATGTCGCGGACGGTGCCGGGGCCGACCGTCCGGCCATGACCTCGTCGGTGTCGGCGCTCGTCGACCGGGTGCGGGGCCTGCCGGGGAACGAGGGCAGCCGGCTGCTGCTGGAGCTGGTTCGGACCGAGGCGGCCGCGGTGCTCGGACACCGGGGCGCCGGGTCGGTCGACGCCGCCCGCGCGTTCCGCGAGCTGGGGTTCGACTCGCTGACCTCGGTGGACCTGCGTAACCGGCTGAGCGCGGCGACCGGCCGGCGCCTGCCAACCACCCTGGTCTTCGACTACCCGAACCCGACCGCGCTGGCCGACTTCCTGCGCGTCGAACTCGTCGGTGCCGCGGCGGCCGGCACACCGACCGTTCCCCATGCCGCCACGACCGGTTTCGCACCCGGTGCCGCACCTGGTGGCGCGGACGAGCCGATCGCGATCCTCGCGCTCGGGCTGCGATTTCCCGGCGGGGTGCGGACCCCGGAGGACCTCTGGCGGGTGCTGGCGGCCGGCGAGGACGTCATCGGCGACTTCCCCACCGACCGTAACTGGGACCTCGACGCGCTCTACGATCCCGACCCCGACCATCCCGGTACCTCCTACACTCGCCGGGGCGGGTTCCTGCGCGACGCCGGGCACTTCGACCCCGACTTCTTCGGCATCTCGCCGCGGGAAGCCCTGGCCATGGACCCGCAGCAGCGTCTCCTGCTCGCCACCTCATGGGAGGCGTTCGAGCGGGCCGGGATCGAGCCGGGCTCGCTGCGCGGCGCCCCGGTCGGGGTGTTCGTCGGCGCGAACTACCAGGACTACGTCCTCGGCGCGGCGGCATCCCCCGACAACGCCGAGGGTCATCTGCTCACCGGGGGCGCACCCAGCGTGCTCTCCGGCCGGCTCGCCTACACCTTCGGCCTGGAGGGTCCGGCCGTCACGATCGACACCGCCTGTTCGTCGTCGCTGGTGGCCATGCACCTGGCGAGCCAGTCGCTGCGGCGCGGGGAGTGCTCGCTGGCGCTCGCCGGCGGTGTCGCGATCATGGCGACCCCGGGGGCGTTCGTCGGCTTCAGCCGCCAGCGGGGCCTGGCCGTCGACGGCCGCTGCAAGGCGTTCTCCGCCGCGGCGGACGGCATGGGCATGGCCGAGGGCGTCAGCATGCTGCTACTGGCCCGCCTGTCCGACGCCCGCAGCGCCGGGCATCCCGTCCTCGCCGTCATCCGCGGCTCGGCGGTCAACCAGGACGGGGCGAGCAACGGCCTGACCGCCCCCAACGGTCCATCCCAGCAGCGGGTGATCCGCCAGGCGCTGGCCAGTTCCGGTCTGCGCGCCGACGAGATCGACGCGGTCGAGGCGCACGGAACCGGCACCACCCTCGGCGATCCGATCGAGGCCCAGGCCCTGATCGCGACCTATGGTAAGGGGCGCCCGGCGGACCGGCCGCTGTGGCTCGGGTCATTGAAGTCGAACATCGGGCACACCCAGGCGGTGTCGGGCGCGGCCGGGGTCGCCAAGATGATCCTCGCCCTGCACCACGGTGTGCTCCCGCGAACCCTGCACGCCACGCAGCCGTCCCCGCACGTCGACTGGACGGCGGGCGCGGTCCGGCTGCTTACCGAGCCCGTGGCCTGGCCCGGCCAGCGGCGGCCGCGCCGGGCCGGGGTGTCGTCGTTCGGGATGAGCGGTACCAACGCCCACCTCGTCCTCGAGGAGCCGCCGGCACCACGGCCGGAGGCCGCCGGCGGTGAAGTCGATCCCGCGGCCGGCCCGACCGGCGCCGCGGCAGGTGAGTCCATCGCCGGTGCATCCATCGCCGGTGCATCCGAGACCGGTGCATCCGAGACCGGCGGACAGGATCTGCCCGCGCCGCCGTGGCTGATCTCCGGCCGCACGCCGGCGGCGCTGCGCGCGTCGGCCGCCGCGCTGCGCGTCCACCTCGTCGACCATCCCGAGCAGGCCCTGGCCGACATCGGGGCGGCCCTGCGGCGGCGATCGGCCTTCGAGCACCGGGCCGCACTGCGCATGGGCAACCGCGAGAGCCTGCTCGCCGGGCTGGACGCGCTGGCCGAGGGCTCACCCACGGCCGATGTCCGCGCGGGTGTCGCCCGCTCCGACCGGTCGGTCGTGTTCGTCTTCCCCGGCCAGGGCACGCAGTGGGCGGGGATGGCGACCGGTCTGCTCGACGACTCGGCGGTCTTCCGCGAGCACATCGAGCAGTGCGCCGAGGCACTCGCCCCGCATGCGGACTGGTCGCTGACCGATGTGCTTCGGGGCGCGCCCGGGGCGGCGTCGTTGGACCGGGTGGACGTCGTCCAGCCCACGTTGTTCGCCGTGATGGTGTCGCTGGCGGCGCTGTGGCGTTCCCACGGGGTGTGGCCGGCGGCGGTCGTCGGGCACTCGCAGGGCGAGATCGCCGCCGCCCACGTCGCGGGCGGGCTGTCCCTGGCCGACGCCGCGCGGGTGGTGGCGCTGCGGGCGAAGGCACTCGGGGCGCTGGCCGGGCGGGGCGCGATGGTGTCGGTGGCCCTGCCGAGCGAGGAGGTCCGGGCGCGGCTGGCGCCGTGGGCGGCGCAGCTGTCCGTCGCCGCGGTGAACGGCCCGCGCTCGACCGTGGTGTCCGGCTCCGTCGACGCGCTCACCGCGCTGTCGGCCGAGTGCGTGGCCGCGGGCGTCCGGGTCCGCCGGATCCCGGTCGACTACGCCTCGCACTCGGCCCAGGTCGACGAGATCGAGCCGCGGCTGCGCGAGCTGCTCGCCCCGGTGCGCCCGCGCACGGGTTCGGTGCCCCTGTACTCGACGGTCACCGGTGGCCCGCTGGACACCGCGGACATGGACGCCGGGTACTGGGCGGCGAACCTGCGCCGAACGGTGCGCTTCGACGAGGCCACCCGTGCCCTGCTCGTCGCCGGACACGACGTGTTCGTCGAGGTGAGCCCACACCCCGTCCTGACGGTCGGGATCTCCGAGACGATCGACGAGATGCGGGCGGGGCCAGCCGCACCGGACCGCGATCCGGTCACCGTCGCGACGCTGCGCCGCGACCAGGGATCGGCGTCCCGGCTGCTCGACGCGCTGACGGAGGCGTACCTGCACGGGGTCGACGTGCGCTGGCCGGCCGCCGCGGCCGGCCCCGCGCACGCCGCCGGGCCGCTGTCTGC
>NZ_JALKFZ020000074.1 GCF_023243075.1 Frankia sp. AiPa1
TCGAGGCGCCGGTGTTCGAGGCGCAGCCGAGGCGGGTCGACCTGCCCACCTACGCCTTCCAGGAACAGCGGTACTGGCTGGAACCGGCGGGGCCCGGGGCCACCGACGTCGCCGCCGCCGGGCTGGACACGGCCGACCATCCTCTGCTCGGCGCCGCCGTCACGGTGGCGAACTCCGACAGCCTGCTGGTCACCGGCCGACTCTCCCTGGCCGAGCATCCCTGGCTCGCCGACCACGCCGTGGCGGGCACGGTGCTGCTGCCGGGTGCGGCGTTCGTGGAACTCGCCGTCCACGTCGGCTCGCAGGTCGGCTGCGGGCGGGTGGAGGACCTGACCATCGCGGCCCCGCTGGTCCTGCCCGTCTCGGGCGCCGTCCGGATCCAGGTGACCGTTGATCCCGCCGACGACTCCGGCCGTCGCGCGGTGTCCTTCTTCTCCCATCCCGATGCCGCCGGTGCCGGTGCCGGTGCCGCTGACCGGGCCTGGCGGCGACACGCGTCCGGCCTGCTCGCGGTGGACACCCGGACGCCGTCGATCGACACCGGGGCCTGGCCACCGGCCGGGGCCGAGCCGATCGGTCACGAGAGCCTCTACGACGACCTGGCCGCGGTCGGCTTCGCCTACGGCCCGGTGTTCCGGGGGCTGCGCGCCGCCTGGCGGCGGGGAGACGAGGTCCTCGCCGAGGTGAGCCTGCCAGCCGAGCACGGACCGGACGCCGGCTCGTTCGGGCTGCACCCGGCGCTGCTGGACGCGGCCCTGCACGCGATGGCGCTCGGCGGACTGCCGAACCCCGGCGAGCGCGACGACGAGACCCGGTTGCCGTTCGCCTGGAGCGGCATCAGCCTGCATGCCGCCGGTGCCACCACGCTGCGGGTGCGACTGGCACCGGCTGGCCGCGACGCGATCAGCCTGCGGCTCACCGACACGGACGGTCAGCCGGTGGCCACCATCGAGTCGCTCGTGCTGCGGGCGGTCGATTCGGCGCGCCCCGCTGGTGGCTCGGCCGCGGTGGATGACCTGTACGAGTTCGGCTGGGTCACGGTGCCGCTCGCCGGCACGAATGGGCCTGCCGGCACGGGTGGGCCTGCCGGCGCGGACTCGGTCCCGTCCACCTGGGCGGTCCTCGGCGCCGACGCGGCGATCAGGCCGGGGTTGCCGGAACTGGCGGAACTGGCGGGGCTGGCGGGGCTGGCGGGAGGCGGCGTCACCGTCGAGCATCACGTCGATCTACCGGCGTTGTCGGCCGCCATCGAGGCCGGGGCACCCCTGCCCGCGGTGGTGTTCGCGCCCTGCCCGTCCCTGAACCCGGGTGCCGGCCTGGCCGGAGACAATCAGGCGGGGGGCGTCCGGGCCGAGGACGTGCGGGCGTCCACCGGTCACGCGCTGCGGCTGGCGCGGCAGTGGCTCGCCGACGACCGCTTCGCCTCCTGCCGGCTGGTCCTGGTGAGTCGGGGAGCCGTCGCGGCCGGGTTCGGCGACCCGCCCGGCGATCCCGGATCGGCGGCGGTGTGGGGCCTGTTCCTGTCCGCTCGCTCGGAGCACCCGGACCGTTTCGCGCTGGTCGACCTCGACGCCGAGCCGGCGTCGTGGCGGCTACTGCCCACCGCGGTGGCGGCGCTGGCCGCCGACGAGCCGCGAATCGTGATCCGCGGGGGCGAGGCCCGGGTCGGCCGGCTGCGGCGCACCGGGGGCGGCGACACGCTCAACCCACCGGCGGCGGACGCCTGGCGGCTGGAAAGCACCGGTAAGGGCACCCTCGCGAACCTGGCGCTGCTGCCCCACCCGCCGGCCTCCCGACCGTTGGCGGGCTTGGAGGTCCGGGTCCGGATGCGGGCGTCCGGGCTGAACTTCCGGGACGCGCTGAACGCCCTCGGGCTCTACCCCGGCGACGCGGGTCCGCTGGGCATCGAGGGTGCCGGGGTGGTCGTGGAGGTCGGCCCGGACGTGACGGACCTGGCCGCGGGGGACGCGGTGATGGGGCTGTTCGCCGGCTCCTTCGCCTCGCTGGCGGTGACCGACCGGCGGATGCTCGCCCGCGTCCCCGCCGGCTGGACGTTCGGCCAGGCCGCGTCCGTGCCGGTCGTCTTCCTGACCGCCTACCACGGGCTCGTCGACCTCGCCGGGCTGCGCGCCGGGCAGTCGGTGCTCGTGCACGCGGCGGCCGGCGGCGTCGGGATGGCCGCCGTCCAGCTGGCCCGTCATCTCGGCGCCGAGGTGTACGCGACGGCGAGTCCCGGCAAGTGGGATGTCCTGCGGGCGATGGGGATCGACGACGATCATCTCGCCTCCTCCCGGGACCTGGATTTCGCCGACCGGTTCCGCGCCGGCTCCGGCGGGGCGGGTGTCGACGTGGTCCTCAACGCGCTCACCGGCGAGTTCGTCGATGTCTCGCTGCGGTTGCTGCCGCGCGGTGGCGCGTTCGTGGAGATGGGCAAGACCGACGTCCGGGATGCGGTGGTCGTCGCCGCGGACCATCCCGGGGTGCGTTACCGCGCGTTCGAGCTGATGGAGGCCGGCTTCGGGCGCGTCCAGGAGCTGTTCGCCGAGATTCTCGCGCTGTTCGAGCGGGGTGTGCTCAGCGCACTGCCGACGCGGTTCGTCGACATCCGCCGGGCACCGGAGGCGTTCCGCTTCCTCAGCCAGGCCCGCCACATCGGCAAGATCGTTCTGACCGCTCCGCCCGCCTCGTCGGTCGCGGGGTGGGATCCGGCGGGCACGGTGCTGATCACCGGGGCCACCGGGACGCTGGGGGCGCTCGTGGCCAGGCACCTTGTCGTGGTCCACGGCGCGCGCCACCTCGTGCTGGTCGGCCGCCGCGGGTCCGCCGCGCCCGGCGCCGCCCGACTGGCGCGGGAGCTGGGCGGGCTGGGTGCCACGGTCACGCTCGCCGCGTGCGACGCCGCCGACCGCGACCAGCTCGCCGCCGTCATCGACGCCATCCCGGCCGGACACCCGCTGACCGCGGTCGTCCACGCGGCCGGTGTGCTCGACGATGGGGTGGTCACGGCGCTCACGCCCGACCGGCTCGACCAGGTGCTGCGGCCGAAGGTGGACGCCGTGCTCAACCTGCACGCCCTCACCGCCGGGCGGGACCTGGCGGCGTTCGTCCTGTTCTCCTCGATCGCCGGGACCTTTGGCGGTCCGGGCCAGGGCAACTACGCCGCCGCGAACGCCTTCCTCGACGCGTTCGCCGAGCGCCGCCGGGCCGCGGGCCTGTTCGCGGTGTCGATGGCCTGGGGACGATGGGCGCCGGGCAGCGACATGACCGGACACCTCGACGACACTGCGCTGCGGCGCATGGACACCGGCGGGCTGCGGCCACTCGACGCCGAGGCGGGGCTGGCGCTGTTCGACGCGGCGGCCGGCGCGCCCACCGCGATGGTCGTCCCGGCCGCGTTCGACCTGGCGGCGATCCGGGCGCAGGCCTCGACCCGGGGCATCCCCGCGCCGCTGCGTGGTCTCGTCCGGCCAGCTCGCCGGGCCGCCGCGGCCGAGGTACGAGCCGATGGTGCCGACGGGCTGCGCCGACGGCTGCTCGGTCTCGGCGAGGCCGACCGGGCCCAGGCTCTGCTCGACCTGGTACGGGCCCAGGCGGCGATCGTGCTCGGTCACGCCCAGCCCGAGGCCGTCGACGCGACGCGGCCGTTCCGGGATCTCGGGTTCGACTCGCTGACGGCGGTCGAGCTGCGCAACCGCCTGGCCGCCGCGGCCGGCCTGCGGCTGTCCGCCACGCTGGTCTTCGACTACCCGACCCCCGTGGCGATGGCCGGGTATCTGCGCACCGAGCTGCTCGGCGACGTCCAATCCGGCGTGCGGCCGGCCCGCGCCGCGGACGCACCGCGCGGCCCGGCCCGCCCCGCGTCGCCTCCCGCCGACGACCCGATCGTGATCGTCGCGATGAGCTGCCGGTATCCGGGTGGGGTGCGCTCGCCGGAGGATCTGTGGGAGCTGGTGGCGGCCGGCGGCGACGGGGTGGGTCCGTTCCCGGCGGACCGGGGTTGGGATCTCGACGCCCTCTACCACCCGGACCCCGACCATCCGGGGACGTCCTACGCCCGCGAGGGCGGCTTCGTCGACGGCTTCAGCCACTTCGATCCGGCGTTCTTCGGGATCTCGCCGCGGGAGGCGTTGGCGATGGACCCGCAGCAGCGGCTGCTGCTGACGACGTCGTGGGAGGCGTTCGAGCGGGCCGGGATCGAGCCGGGAACGTTGCGGGGCAGCCAGACCGGGGTGTTCGTCGGCACCAACAGCCAGGACTACGTGTCGCTGCTGGCCGCCGCGCCGAAGACCGCTGAGGGCTACGTGGCCACCGGCAACGCGGCCAGTGTCGTATCCGGTCGTCTCGCCTACACCTTCGGGCTGGAGGGGCCGGCGCTGACGGTGGACACGGCGTGTTCGTCGTCGCTGGTGGCGCTGCATCTGGCGGTGCGGTCGCTGCGGTCGCAGGAGTGCTCGCTGGCGCTGGTCGGCGGCGTCATGGTGATGTCGACGCCTGGGGGTTTCGTCGAGTTCAGTCGGCAGCGCGGGCTCGCCGCCGACGGACGGTGCAAGGCCTTCGGTGCCGGCGCCGACGGATTCGGCATGGCCGAGGGCGCGGGCGTCCTGCTGGTGGAGCGGATGTCGGACGCGCGCCGGCACGGTCATCCGGTGTGGGCGGTGGTGCGCGGGTCGGCGGTGAACTCCGATGGGGCGAGCAACGGGCTGACCGCGCCGAACGGCCCGTCGCAGCAGCGGGTGATCGACGCGGCGCTGCGCGACGCGGGCCTCGCCGCCGAGGAGATCGACGCCGTCGACGGCCATGGCACCGGCACCGCACTGGGCGATCCGATCGAGGCGCAGGCGTTGTTGGCCACCTACGGACGTGACCGGGACGCGGATCGGCCGCTGTGGGTGGGATC
>NZ_JALKFZ020000075.1 GCF_023243075.1 Frankia sp. AiPa1
GGCGGGGGGCGCGGCCGGCGCGGCGGCGGGTGCGGCCGGGTTCCTGCCGATGGCCGCGATGGCCACGGCGGCGGCGGTGGGCGGGTTCCAGCGCGGGCTGGGCCGCACCGCGGCGCATGCGGGCCTGGGCGGGATCGGCGAGTCGATGGACACCCCCTCGCTGCGCCGCAGCGAGGAACGCTCCGCCTCCCGGCCATCCGCCGGCAGTAACGGGGGTAGCGGGGGTAGCGGACGTGGCGGGGGCGGAGGCAGGAGCGGTGCACCGTCGCCGGTCGCACCAGCTCCGATCCCCACGGGAGCCGACCCGCCGCCTGTGCCACCGACGGACGACGGCGCCGGCGCCGCGGAAGCCGAAGCCACCACGACAGTCCCGGACGGCCCACCGCCGGGTCCGTCGGCGGCTGCTCGTCCGGGCGACGGCGTGCCCATCGCGAAGGCACCGCCGTACCCGTCTCCCACCGAGTACCCGGGGCCGGGGCCAGGACAGGTGCCGGACGGGCGGTTGCCTCGCACACCGGCCGGCCCGCGGCCGATCGTCCCCCGGGGCGGGCCGGGCGGGATGCACTGGAGTGAACGCCAGTGAGTGAGGTGCAGACCTACCACGGGTGGAAGCGGGACCGGGCCGGGTCGTGGGCGCTGGGGCTGAGCGTCCCACGGGCGCTGCTGGTCGTCGCCGCTGTGGTGATGACCGGATACACGGTGGCCTATGGGGCCTTCGCGGCGCTGCCGGCGGTGCTGCCGGTCGCCGCGCTGATGCTGATCGCGGCGTGGATGCGGGTGCAGGGGCTCGCGGTCGGAGAGTGGGTGCTGCGGATGGTGCGGTTTCGGCGGGCGAAGATGCGACGCGAGACCTGGTACGCGGGTGCGGCCTGGCAGCCCGCGGCCGATCCGGCGGACCCGGCGGGCCTGCCTCGGGTGGATCTGCCCGGGGTGCTGGCGCCGCTGCGGTTCCTCGAGGAGGAACGCGGCGCGGGTGTCCCGGTCGCGGTCGTGCACCATCCGTACGAGCAGACGTACACGGTGGTGCTGCACATCCAGTTCCCGGGCCTGGCGCTGGCGGACGCGGCGTCGGCGGCGCGGCGCGTCGGCGCGTGGGGCGGGCTGCTCGCCGGCTGGTGTGAGGAGGGCAAGCCGGTCTCCCGCGTCGGTCTCTACCAGCGGTACCTGCCCGAGGACGGCGCCGAGCTGGTGCAGTGGACCGCCGCGCACACCACCCACGACGCCCCGGACCTCGCCACCCGCACCGCCGCGGCGCTGCTCGGCGGCCAGCAGGTCTGGCAGTCCCGGCACGAGGCGTATCTCGCGATCTCCCTGTCGCAGCAGCGGGCCCGCTCGGCGATCAGGGCCGCCGGCGGCGGTGACACCGGTGCGGCGGCGGTGCTCATCCGCGAGGTGGGCGCGGCCGCGGACCGGATGCGCTCGGCGGGCGTCGAGGTCCGCCGCTGGATGGGCGTGCGGGACCTGGCCGAGGTGATCCGCACGGCGTTCGACCCGCACGCCGCCGGACCGCACGCCGCCCACCGTGCCTCGGCCGGCGACCCGGCCTGGGACGGCACCCCGCCCGGGGTCGACTCCGCCCTCGCCGGACCCGCGGCCGCCGAGGCGAAGCTGGGCTCCTATCACCATGACGGCGGCTACTCGGTGACCTACCAGGTGTATGAATGGCCTCGCTCGCCGGTCGCCGCCGGCGGGCTGGTGCCCGTCCTGCGCTCGACCGCGACGGCCCGGCGCGCCGTCGCCCTGCTCTACGAACCGCTGCCGCCCGCCGAGGCCGAACGCGCCGTGCTCGGCGACATCACCCGTTCGTCGTTCTCGGTCAGCCTGCGCCAGCGCACCGGCGGGGTGGTGCGCACCAGTGAACGCCAGGCGCTCGCCGACGCCCAGCGTCAGGAGGTCGAGAACGCCTTCGGCCACGGACTGGTGAGGTTCGCCGGCTACCTGACGGTGACGGTGACCGACCCGGCACGGCTCGAGGAGGCGTGCGCCGAGCTCGAGGCGGACGCGGCCGGCCAGGGCTGCCGGCTGGTGCTGCGCCGCCTGTGGATGGCCCAGGACGCCGGCTTCGCCGCCACCCTGCCCCTCGGGTTGGGCCTGCCCAGTGCCGGGCTGTGGCGATGAGCCGCCGCTCGGCGAGCCCCACCGGGAGGTCTCGCGGCGGGCGGGGTCTCGACCTGACCTCGCTGCCGGCGCACAACCTTGCCGATCTCCTGCCCGCCCCGACCCGGCCTCCCGTCCTCGTCGATCAGCCGGAGGCGTCGCCGCGCGCACGCTCCTGGATTCCACGTCGGGGCCGGCGCGGGGCGTTCGGCGGACGGGCAGCCAACACGGCCCAGGCCGCCGTGTGGCGCGGGTCGACCGCCGCCGTACAGGGCCTCTACCCGATGCTGACCCGAGCCGGAGTGCCGCCGGTCGGCGCCTACCTCGGCTACGACGTGATCACCGGTGCGGCGTTCTCCTGCCACCCCGTGGAATGGCTGCGCCAGGGCCTCGTGCGCAACCCGAACCTGCTGGTCTCCGGCAGTCCCGGCGCCGGCAAGTCCGCGACGCTGAAAGCCCTCTCGCTGCGGCTGACCCAGTTCGGCGTGTCCACCCTCGTGCTCGGCGACCTCAAGGGCGAGTACGGCGCACTGGTGGACGCCGTCGGCGGCTCCGTCAGCGAACTCGGCCCCGGGCTGCCCGGACGGCTCAACCCGCTCGACGCCGGTCCCCTGGGCACCCGCCTGCCCCGCGACCCGGCCCTGCTGACCGAACGCCTCGCCGAGATCGCCCGGCGCCGACTGCGACTGCTGGTCACCCTGGTCGGCGCCCGTACCCCCGTCGGCCCGGAGGACGAGACCGTCCTCGCCGAGGCACTGCGCATCGCCACCGGTGAACACCAGGCCGCGACCACGCTGGCCGACCCGACCATCCCCGACATTCACCGGGTGCTGATCGAGGCCCCCGAGCATCTCGTCGACGCCGTGCGCTGCACGTCGCGCACCGAGTTCGTCGGACTGTTCCGCCGCGTCACCGACGCGCTGGGCTCGATGGTCCGCAACCTCGCCGGCATCTTCGACGCCCCCACCACCGTCACGCTCGACTTCGACGCGCCCATGCAGTCCGTCGACATCTCCCGGCTGTCCCAGCGCGGCGAGGACGCCGTCGTCGTCGGCCTGTCCTGCCTGTCCAGCTGGGGGCAGGCCGCGATCGACGAACCCGGCCGGCTACGCATGGTGATCCGCGACGAGGTCTGGCGCCAGCTGCGCGCCGGCGTCGACTTCGTCCGCAAGATTGACTCGGACCTGCGCCTGAGCCGCGCCGAGGGCACCATCCAGGTCCTGGCCACTCACCGTCTCGCCGACTTCGAGGCCGTCGGTGCCGCCGGCTCCGAAGCCGTCGCGATCGCCCGCGAACTCGTCTCCTCCTGCGACGTACGGATCCTGCTAGCCCAGGACACCCGCCCTCTCGCCGACCTCGCCGACGCCGTCGGCCTCACCGACGCCGAACGCATGCTCGTCGCCTCCTGGGGCGGCGGCGACCGCGGCCGCGGCCTGTGGAAGATCGCAGGCCTCGGCGGCTACCCCGTCCAACTCGTCCTCACCGAGGCCGAAGCGCACCTCTACCACACCGACGAACGCATGGCCACCTGACGCCCGGCCCAGAACCACCCGCTGGCCGCCGCGTCCAGGGGTCCCACGTCCAGGAGGCGGTCTCGCTTCCAGGCGGCGGTGCAGGTCCAAGGGCATCTCACGTCCAGGGGCATCTCACTTCCAGGGACCCAGGGGCGGCCAGCCGTCGGCGCCGGGCTGACGGCCGGTCAGCCAGGCCAGGGCGTCCAGGGCGGGGACGTCGACGACGACCAGCCGGTCGCCGCGGCCGGCGGCGGTGGATGGGCGGTCCCCCGGCGCCAGCAGGACGGTGTACTCCGGCGGCACGCGCTCGGACAGGCCGCGCACCGTCCAGGCCCATTCGACGTCGACGTACGCGGCGTCGAGATCGGCCCAGCGGGGACCATCATGATCCGCCAGGCCGAGGTCGACGAGATGGATCTCGGCCTCCCGCCAGCGAAGAAAGACCAGATCGGCAAGGGAGGTCGGGCCGTATGCGATCACCCGGCCGAGCCCGGTGCGCCAGACGTCGACGGGAACCGCATCCCAGGCCTGCTCCAGGCGGGCCATCGCGTCGGTGATCGCGGCGCGTGCGGTGGCGGCGGGCACGTCCCGCCCGGCCTCGATGTCGCCGTCGCGCTGTGCCTGCCCACCCGGATACATGTCGCGGACCTCGCCGACGGACGCGGCCTGCACCATCCCGAGATGAGCCTCGGCGTTACGGGCGATATGAGTGAGCAGATGGGCGACGCTCCAGCCGGGCAGCTCGGACGGGCGGCGCAGCGTGTCGTCGTCCACGCCGGCAAGCACATCCGCGAGGCGACCATGGGCCGCGGTGACGCCGGCAAGCAGATCATGCGGAATGGTCGAGGGCCGATAGTCCGAGCCGACGGATACTGGTCCGGCCGCCGCCAGTGCCGCGGCGACCCCGGACTCCTGCACCGGCCCCGAGTCCGGATCCGACCGGTCCGCTGGTTCCGACCGGAGCGAGAAGTCCGCCGGGGCCGCCGAGTCCGACCGGACCGCCGAGGGCGACAGGTCCGGCGGGGGTGGCGGCCGGTCGTCGGGGTAGCGGCCGGAACGGGACGATGTGGGGGCAGCCATATCGCCACCGTGCACCCTCTCGCCGCTCGACGCCAGACGAAACCGCCGAACCAGCGGCGCTCCGTTCGGCAGACGGCAGACCGCGAAGGCAGACGGCACACGGTGGACGGCACACGGTGGACGGCACACGGTGGACGGCACACGGTGGACGGCACACGGTGGACGGCA
>NZ_JALKFZ020000076.1 GCF_023243075.1 Frankia sp. AiPa1
AACTGACCCGCATCGCCACCCTCCTCGTGCTGAACGAGGACGTCCCCGACGTGTTCGGCCTCCCCACTTCCTGACGCCCTCGATGCCGGTCATCGCAGGTTGAGAAGGTCCAGGTAGGACTCGATCCGCATGGTCGTCCCCTTGATCTTGGAGGTCTGTTCGGCGCCGAGGACTCCCACGGCCTTCGCGTAGGAGGCGCCCGCCCGGGGGCCCAGGGGCAGCGAGATCCCGGGCGGGCCGGGGGTGTAGCTCTGGAGCTCCCCGCCGCCCTCGACGAGAGTGCGGATGTTCGCCGCCACGACCACCGCGTGCTGCTCCGCCGCCTTGGCCATCTTCGGCTCGTCGATGTCGGTGATGTCCCCGATCGCGAAGACGTGCGGGTACCCGGGCAGGTGCAGGGCGTCGGTGACCCGCACCTGGCCGTTCGGCAGCCGGGCCG
The DNA here is from genome assembly GCF_023243075.1 of Frankia sp. AiPa1. Classification (GTDB taxonomy): domain Bacteria; phylum Actinomycetota; class Actinomycetes; order Frankiales; family Frankiaceae; genus Frankia. The sequence goes on from NZ_JALKFZ020000076.1 coordinate 440, forward strand.
CGGCCAGATCGGGTGCCAGGTAGTCGGTGGTCGGCACGACGCCGTGGCAGCGGAACCAGATGTCCGCCGTCAGCGCTTCGCCGGAAATGGTCGTGACGGTGAACGTCTTGGCCGTGCCCGGCTCCGAGGACGGGTTCTCCCGCAGGGCGCTGCCCAGCACCAGGGTGACGCCGAGCGCGTCGAGCTGGGCGCGCACCTCGGCGCGGAACTCCTCGGGCAGGCTGGTGCCCGCCAGAATGTCCCAGGCCGGGTCGACGATGGTGACGGGCTTGTCCGGCCAGGCCGAGCGGATCTCGCCGGCCAGCTCCAGGCCGGCGGGGCCGGCGCCCAGCAGCAGCACGCTCGCCGCCTCGGCCAGGGACTCGTGCGTGGCCCGCAGCCGCTGCCGGGCCAGCGCACTGTCGTGCACGTCGACCTTCGCCGGGAACGGGTAGGTGGAGCCCGTCGCGAGCACCAGGTAGTCGGCCGCGATCCGCTCGCCCGAGCCGAGGGTGATGCCCTGGGCATCCACCCCGGTGGCCAGGTCGCGCGCCACCCGGCCGCGGGCGAGCAGCTGGTCGTAGGGCAGGAAGAGCCGGTCGATCCAGCCGGGGTCGACCAGCCCGCGCAGTGCGGCGACGTTGTGGACGAACGTGTCGCGGGGCTCGACGAGCACGACGTCGGCGACGTCGTCCAGCGCCCTGGCGGCGGTGATCCCGCCGTAACCGCCGCCGACAACTGCCACGGTCTTCGCCATCGATCTCCTCGAAAGGTGATGCGCATCGGACGTCGATACGCGGGTCAGCGCGCGGCATCACGGGTCCGCGATGCTCACGGGTCAGCAACGCTCACGGGTCAGCGACGCCCGCAGGTTCGCGCGGCCCACGAGCTCGCGCGGCCCATAAGCTAGCGCGACCATAAGTTCACTCTACCTATAGTTTGTCTTCAAAACTAAGGCTAGCATGCCTCGGCGCGGGAGCGGACGTGGCAACGGACGCGGGCGGCTGGGCGGGAGCGGGCGGCTCGAGCCGGAACGTCGTGGACGTGCCCAGTGCCGACACAGGCCGGGATCTGGATGACTGCTGCGTTAACAGTCATGGTCCGGCAGGAGAATCAGAGGTGAATGCAGGAGGAACCGGGGCGAGATCAAGACTGGTGGCGGGCAGGGCGGCGCGGATGCGGGTGGCGAGGAGGTCCCATTCGGCGAGGCGGGCGGATGTCGTGCGGTAAGCGAGGCCGATGCGGCGGTGCGGGGCGGGGCGGCGGAAGGTGGCCACCGCCAGGCCACGACCCTCGCCGACCTCGACGGGGATCGCCGCGGCGGGCAACAGGGTGAGACCAAGACCACCGGCGACCATCTGGACGATGGTGGACAGGCTCGCGGCGCGCAGGGCCGAGCGTTCCCGAGCGCCGGCCTCGTGGCAGACGTCCAGGGCCTGAGCGCGAAAGCAGTGGCCGTCCTCGAGGAGCAGCAGCTCCTGGCCGCCGAGCGCCGCGACCGGCACGGAGCTACCGCCGGCCAACGGGTGGCCGTCCGGGGTGACCAGGACGAAGTCCTCGTCATAGAGCGGTATCTCACCGACTCCGGGCTCGTCGTTGGGCAGCGCGAGCAGCGCGAGGTCAAGCGTGCCGCCGCGCAGCTCGGCGAGCAGGGTCGCGGTCTGCCCCTCCCGCAGCTGCAGCCGCGGGAGGGAGCCACCACCAGCGCCGAGACCTGAGCCGCCGACACCTCCACCACCACCACCAGCACCAGCACCGCCAGCACCGAGGCCTGGACCGCCGGCACCATCGCCACCACCACCGAGGTCGGCGTCGCGCAGCGCCGGCAGCAGCCGGGGCAGCAGGTAGGGAGCGACCGTCGGGATGACGCCGAGACGCAGGTCGGCGGCGAGCGGGCCGCGGGCCCGCACCGCGATCTCGCCGATGTCATCCACCGCGCCGAGCACGACCCGGGCCCGGCGGGCGACCTCCTGGCCGATGCCGGTGAGCAGCACGCTGCGGGTGGTGCGCTCGACCAGGCTCACCCCGAGGGTGCGTTCGAGTGCGGCGATCGCGCTGGACAGGGTGGGCTGGCTCACGTGCAGGGCGGCGGCCGCCCGGCCGAAGTGCCGGTGGTCGGCGACCGCGACCAGGGCGCGGAGCTGGGTCAGCGTGGGCTGCGGACGAGCCATAGATCAAGGCTATCAAAGTTGCCAAATATTTCGATTTCACTTCTGAGTCGACGGTGACAAGAGTGGGTCACGTACCCGGCCCCATCCCCGCAAGGACCTCTCCCGCACCGGATTCCGCCTGGCACCGACACCGAACACCCGGACACCCGGGCGCTCCGGCACCTGGCACCTGGCACCTGGCACCTGGCGCCCGACAGCTGGCCGTCTCGATGCTCGAGCCCGGCAAGCGCCTCGGGCGGCCCTGATCCGCGGCGAGCGGTCCCATCCGAGAGGAGCACATGACGTGCTGACCGTCGGCGACACCTTCCCCGCCTACGACCTGACCGGCGTCGTCTCCCACGACCCGGACACCGCCTTCGTCCGGGAGACCTCCACCAGCCGCGCCGGGAAGTGGCGGGTCGTGTTCTTCTGGCCGAAGGACTTCACCTTCGTGTGCCCGACCGAGATCGCCGCGTTCGGCCGGCTCAACGACGAGTTCGCCGACCGGGACGCGCAGGTCCTCGGCGTGTCCACGGACAGCGAGTACGTCCACCTGGCCTGGAAGCAGAACCACCCGGACCTGACGAACCTCCCCTTCCCGATGCTCGCCGACCTGAAGAAGGAGCTCACCAGCGGCGCGGGCGTCCTCGGCGACGACGGGGTCGCGGCCCGGGCGACCTTCATCGTCGACCCCGACAACGTCATCCAGTTCGTCATGGTCACCGCCGGCAGCGTCGGACGGAACCCGGCCGAGGTGCTGCGCGTACTCGACGCGCTGCAGACCGATGAGCTGTGCCCCTGCAACTGGCAGAAGGGCGAGGAGACCCTCGGCGCGGCCGCCGCGGCCCCGGTCGTGGTGGGCGTCTGATGGCCGTCGCCCGGCTCCGGGAGCTGCTCCCCGACCACGCCCGGGACCTGCGGCTCAACCTCGGTTCGGTGACCAGCCAGTCGCAGCTCACCGAGCAGCAGCTGTGGGGCACGGTGCTCGCCGCGGCGATCGCGAGCCGCGGGCGCACCACCCTGGCCGAGCTCGAGCCCGAGGCGCTGGGGCACCTCGACCCGGCCGCGGCCACCGCGGCACGCACCGCCGCCGCGGTGATGGCGATGAACAACATCTACTACCGGACGCTGCATCTGCTCGAGGATCCGGAGTACGCCCGGCTGCGTGCCGGCCTGCGGATGAACGCACTGGCCAATCCGGGCGTGGACAAGATCGACTTCGAGCTGTGGTCGCTGGCGGTCTCGGCGATCAACGGCTGCGGCCGGTGCCTGACCGCGCACGAGCACGAACTGCGCGAGCGGGCCGTGCCCCGCGAGGTGATCCAGGACGCGATCCGGGTCGCCTCCGTCGTCCACGCCGTCGCGGTGACACTCGAGGCCGAGGAGATCTCCGCGGAGATCCGCGCGACCGTCTGAACGCTCGACCGGACGTTACGCGCGGGACAGACGCCCGCCCGATCGGTCGTCACGGTCAGTGGCCCGTCGTCCCCGCAGGGGGGCGCCGGGCCACGCGTGGTCGTGGGCCCGATCCGTCTCGATTCCCCCGCCTGTCGACCCCGCGGAGGAAGGTTGCCGCCGACGACAGCCCGTAGCCAGATCGCCTCGCCAGCCCTCGCCGCCGCCAGTCAGCGCACGCGGCTCCCCGGCCGCTACCTGCGGCTGCGCGCTCGGCCAGAGCGCAGCGAGGGCGACATCGTCGCAGGTCAGCTGACCCAGACGGCGATCCGCGCCGGACGGGCGACCACTGGGCAGGCCTAAAGCGAGCAGCTCGGTACGCGGATGACACATCGGGTGCAACATCTACTCTGCGTAACAATCTGCGGAATACACCGTGGTACTCCCACGCCCCCCTGACTGCGACCCCTCCGGAGCGCTGCCACAATGCGACCCAGTAAGCACGGTTGGTAGCCAACTGCTCGCAGTGGATACGAGCCGCCTATCAATGGTCACGTTCAGGCAGCCGGGTCGCAGCTTTGGCCGGTAGCCATCACCAGGGGGAATACGATCATGGCCTTAACGTCTTCTGCTGACCTCGCGGCGTCCCGCGTCGCGCCACATCCGGTGCGTCTGAGCCGTGCCGCCGCGGAGGGGACCGCGGCGGGAACCGTCACTCGCGGGCTGGGGGGCCCGCTGCTGGCGGCAAACCGCGTCGGGCAGCACGTGCGGGTGCCCAAGACCGCCGAACTCGTCGCCGCCCACCTGCGCCGCCAGATCGTCCGCGGCGAACTCCACGAAGG
>NZ_JALKFZ020000077.1 GCF_023243075.1 Frankia sp. AiPa1
CGACTGGCGGAACCAGCACGTCGAAGATCAGAAGCTGCGGGACATCGTCAAGCGGGCGAACGTGGCCTGACAAGGCAGTAGGTGCGGTCCGGCATTCCTAGGACGGAAAGCCGGTCGGCGAGGTCGGCCGCGAACGACTCGGCCTCCTCCGGCCGATGCAGGGCCAGGGCGAGCCTGTGTTCGTCGACGGCGGTGACGCCGGCCCGTTCGCGCAGGCTGGCATCGAGCTGGTCGACGAGTTCCTCGGGCCCGGAGAGCTCGCGAGGCAGCTCAGACCATGCGACAGTGAACATGATGACCTCCCTGGACGGCTCCGGGAGTCGTCCCCTGCCGCGGGCAGGACGAATCATGCCATCGCGGAATTCTCCGCAGCAAAAGCGGACCACAGCAGGGAGTAGGGGCCACCGGCGTCGACCAGCTCGTCGTGGGTGCCCTGTTCGGCGACCCGGCCGCCGGCCATGACGACGACCCGGTCGGCGCGGGCGGCGGTGGTGAGCCGGTGCGCGATGACGATCGTGGTCCGCCGGGTGGTGACCGCCTGGGCGGCGGCGGTGACGGCGGCCTCGGTGGCGAGGTCCAGGGCGGCGGTGGCCTCGTCGAACAGCAGGATGTCCGGGTCGGCGAGTTCGGCCCGGGCGAGCGCGAGCAGCTGGCGCTGCCCGGCGGACAGTCCCCGGCCGCGTTCGCCGACGGGATGCGCGTAGCCGTCGGGCAGGGTCGCGATGAACGCCTCGGCGCCGACGGCGCGCGCGGCGGCGCGGACCTGCTCGTCGGAGGCGCCCGGACGGGCGTAGGCGATGGCGTCGCGGACCGTGCCGGAGAACAGGAACGGCTCCTGCGGGACGAGTCCGAGGCGCTGCCGGTAGCCGGACAGGTCGAACGCGCGCACGTCCACCCCGTCGATGCGGATGGCGCCGCCGGTGACGTCGTAGAAGCGGGCGACGAGCTTGAGCACCGTCGACTTGCCTGCGCCGGTCTCCCCGACGAACGCGACGGTCTCGCCGGGGGCGATGCGCAGGTTGATGCCGTCCGCCGCGTTCGTGGCGCTCCGCTGCCCGCCGACCGAGTAGGCGAAGGTGACGTCGTCGAAGATGATCTCGCCGGTCAGGCGGCCGACGGCGCGCGGATGCTCGGCCTGCGGCGTGGAGGTCGGCATGCGCAGCAGGTCGGACAGCCGGCGCAGACCCACCATGGCCTGCTGGTAACCGTCGAAGACCTGGGACAGCTGCTGGACCGGTGAGAAGAACAGGTTGACGTACAGCATGAACGCGAGCAGCCCACCGGCGGTCAGCGAGCCGCGGCCGACGAACCGCGCGCCGATCCCGAGCACCAGCGCCAGCGCGATCCGGGAAAGGAACTCCACCCCGGGGAAGTAGATCGCGATCATACGCTGGGCAAGCAGTCGGGATCTCCGGTAGGAATCGGCGAGTTCCTGGAACCGCTGCTGGTTGACCTGCTCTCGACCGAATGCCTGCGCGACCCGCAGACCGGTGAGGTTCTCCTGCAGGGACGCGTTGACCGCGCTGACCCGCTCCCGCGACTCGGTGTAGGCGGCGGACGAGCGGCGCCGGAAGATGACGGTCGCGGCGATGAGGATCGGCAGGACGGCCACCACGACCAGCGCGAGCTCCGCGTCGAGGATCAGCAACGCGACCAGCACGCCGAAGAACGACAACACGCTGACGATCGCGGTGGTCAGCCCGGTCTGCAGGAAGGTGGACAGGGCGTCGACGTCCGTCGTCATCCGGGTCATGATCCGCCCGGCGAGCTCGCGTTCGTAGTAGTCGAGTCCAAGCCGCTGCAGCTGGGCGAACGTCTTGACCCGCAGCACGTAGAGCAGCCGCTCGCCCATCCGACCGGTGACCCGGGTCTGCCAGATCTGCACGATCCAGTCGGCGAGGGTGATGGCGAGCGCGACCCCGGCGGTGGCGAACAGCACCTCCCGCGCGCCCGTGCTCACCCCCTTGTCGACGGCGTGGCGGACCAGCGCCGGGACGGCGAGGCCGGCGACGGCATCGAGGGCGACAAGCAGCAGGCCGACGACCATCGGGACCCGCACCCAGGCCAGCAGCCGGCGCAGCGTGAAGCCCGGGTCTGGCGCGGCGGCGGCGTCCTGGTCGACGTGGGGGTCGTCGGTGGCCGGGGGCAGCGCGTCTACCTTCGCGAGCAGCTCCGGGGTCGCGGGGACGTCCCCGAACGCGCCGCCGCCGCCGAACGCCCGCCCGGCCGCCCCGCGGAACGCCTGGCCGCCGCCGACGCCACCGGTGCCACCGGTGCCGCGACCGCCGAAACCGCCGCGTCCGGTGTCGGGGGCAGGGGTGCGGGTACGGGCGGCTGGTACTGGCATCACCGCCTTCACCGGTACCGGTACCGGGTCCTCCTCCGCCTCGGCCAGGCTGTCGCCCGGACCGCTCAGCAGGCGGCGGAACAGCGGACATCGGCTCGCCAGCTCGGCCTCGGTGCCCTCGTCGACGATGCGCCCGGCGTCCAGGACGGCGATGCGGTCGGCGAGGTGCAGGGTGGAACGCCGGTGGGCGATGAGGATCGTGGTGCGTCCGCGCATCACCTCGGCGAGCGTGGCGTGGATCTCGGCCTCGATGCGGGCGTCGACGGCGGAGGTGGCGTCGTCGAGGATGAGCACCCGCGGGTCGGTGAGCAGGGCACGGGCCAGTGCCACCCGCTGGCGCTGGCCGCCGGACAGGGTCAGGCCCTGTTCGCCGACGACGGTGTCGTAGCCGTCCGGCAGCTCGCGGATGAACCCGTCGGCCTGGGCGGCGCGGGCGGCGGCGATGACCTGCTCGTCGGTGGCGTCCGGCCGCCCGTAGCTGATGTTTGCCCGGACCGAGTCGGAGAAGAGGAAGCTGTCCTCGAAGACCATTCCGAGCTGCGCGCGCAGCGACGCGATCGTGAGGGTGCGCACGTCGTGCCCGTCCAGGCGGACGCTGCCGGCCTGCGGATCGTAGAACCGGGGCAGCAGCTGGGAGATCGTCGACTTGCCGGAGCCGGAGGTGCCCACCAGCGCGAGGGTCTCCCCCGGCTCGACCCGCAGGCAGACGTCGCGCAGCACCGGCCGCCGCGGCTGGTAGCCGAAGGTGACCCCGTCCAGTTCGACGAGGCCGCGGGCGACGGTCAGGTCGACCGCGTCCGGCAGGTCGCTGATCATGGGCCGGGAGTCGAGGATCTCGAAGACCCGCACCGTGCTGGCCTTGGCCTGCTGGCCGACGGTGAGCAGACCCGCGAGGGTGCGCGTCGGCCCGATCAGGGCGCCGAGGTAGGTACTGAACGCGAGGAACGTCCCCAACGTGATCCGGTCGGTGAGCGCCAGCCAGCCGCCGAGGGCCAGCACCGCGACCTGCCCGAGCGAGGGCACCGCCTGCATCGCCGCCCCGAACCGGCTGGTGATCCTCACCGCCCGCATCCGCAGCGCGAACAGCAGCCGGGCACGCTCGGCGACCCGGTCGAGTTCCCGCGACTCCTGCCCGAACCCCTTCACCACCCGCACGCCGGCGACGGCCTCCTCCACCGCGCCGGCAACCTCACCTGCCTGTTGCTGGGCAGCCCAGGTCGCGGGAAAGACGGTGTGCCGCGCCCGAAGACCAAGCAGATACAACGCCGGCCCCATCGCCAGCGCGATCAGCGTCAGCACCGGCGAGAGCCAGGCCATCGCCGCGATCGACGCGAAGAACAGCACCACGTTCCCGCTGACCATCGGCAGATAGGACAGCATCCCCTGGATCACCGTCACATCGGAGATCGCCCTGGACACCACCTGCCCCGTGGACAGCTGGTCCTGCCGGCTGCCGTCCAGCCCCTCGATCGCCGCGAACACGGCGTCCCGCAGGTCGTACTGGACGTCGAGCGACAGCTTCCCGCCCACGAACCGCCGCACGAACGCGAACCCGAAGATCAGCACGCCGGACGCCAGCAACACCACCATGTACGGCGCGAGCGCATGCCGGTGCGTGACGACCACGTTGTCGATGACCTGCCGCTCCACCAGCGGCACCGCCGCCGTGACCAGCGTCCCGAGCAGCGCCGACCCGAATGCCAGGATCACGTTGCGCCGGTATACCAGCACCGCCCCCAGCAGCCGCTTCACCCATCCGCGTTCGCTGTCGCCCGCCGGCACCGGAGACGGCGGGACGGACGTCGCACCAGTCGGGTTCGGGGGGGACGTCTGCCGCACGGATGTGGATGCTTCGGTGCTCGCGGTGAACCTCCAAGGGGATGGGCGCACCCGGCCCAGAAGGCCGGCCGGGCGACGGCCGTCGATGGGAGACCCCCTGACCGTACGTCCAGCAGCGCTCGTACACGGGTGACTCAGTCTCCCTCGGCGCAACATTTCAGCAACACGATTGATGCCCGAACACGCCATCCAGACCACGCCACGCCCCGTGACCCTGGCACCCCCAAGCAGCCGGAACCGACCGGCCGGGGGGGGGGGGGGGGGGGGGGGGGGGGGGGGGGGGGGGGGGGGGGGGGGGGGGGGGGGGGGGGGGGGGGG
>NZ_JALKFZ020000032.1 GCF_023243075.1 Frankia sp. AiPa1
TCGCCGAAACCGGCCTGACCTGGGACGAGCTGCGGTCAACATGACTCTACGCATTAAAGCTCAGTAGGGCTGGGGATCACCGAGCAGGACGAGCTCGGTCGCGTCGAGGGCGTCGGCGGCGGCGAGGACCGCGTGCATCAGCGCGCTACCGACACCGCGCCGCTGCCAGCGCGGCAGCACCCCGAGCGGGCCGAGGCCCAGCGACGGTCGTCCGCCCAGCTCCGCCCGACTGACGGCCACATGACCCACAATGCCGGCGCCGACCTCACCGTCGACCTGCGCGACCAGCGACAGCGCGGGGACGAGTGTGCCGCCGGCCCGCAGTAGGTCGACGAGGCGCGCCTCGGCCGCACCCGGGCCGTCGGCGGCGGCGAAGGCCTCGCCGTGCACGGCGGCGATGGCCCGCTCGTCCTTCGTCTGTTCCCGGCGTATCAGCATGGCGCCCGATGGTTGCGCCGTCCGGGCTCGCCGGCAACGGCATTTCCCGCGGCCTCGCGTCGCCTGTGGGGCCAACCGGAACCGAGAAAACCGGCGAGGACGGCGCGCAGCTGTTCGATGTTGCCGACGAGCATGTGTCCGCCGGTGGGCAGGACGAGCTCGCCGCAGCCGAGGCGGGCGGTGGAGGAGGCAGGGCGGGGCAAGGGAGTCCTCGGCGGTGAGCAGCAGTATCGGGCAGGTGACGGCGTCGATGCCGATGCGGTCGGCGAGCAGGTCCGGGGCGGTCACCGCGTCGGCGAATAACATCCCGGCGCTGCGCGGGCCTACCGGCAGGGTGGTCCACGATGCCCACGATCACAGTCACGAGACTGACCGAAGCGTCCGGAAACGCCAGCCCCACGGAACGCTTGTTCGACTCGGTAGGTGATGTTCCGGCCGGCGCGGTCACTGGGCATCGTGCGATCGCGAGGCCGGCGTCCCCGCCGAGGTCGGCGAGTGTGCACAGCGGCTTCCCGCGGGCGGCGGGCGAGAGCTTCTCCTCGGCCCGGACGAGCAGTCCGCGGATCGTGTACTCCGGGTCGGTTGCCCTGCCCCGGCGGCGAGCTGCCAGCAGGGATGTACCGTCTGCGGGCGATGTGCGCGGATGCTGGGAGAGGGTCCTGAGATCAGGTCTGACTGAGTCGTCAGGGGTGGTCCGCACGGTCGCCTGGGCCCTCGAGGGAGTCGACGACTTCCTCGAGGAGGAACTGGACCTTCGCATCGATCGGGCGGCCGCTGTAGACCGACTGGACGAGGTCAAGGCCTTCGTCGACGGTGGTGTAGCCGAGCGTGCGGTAGAGGAACGCGATGTCCTCGGCGTCGGTTTCGACGCGGGACGCGAACAGTTTCATGGCAAGCAGATATTCGGCGGAGGCGATGTCGACGGTGAGATGATCGGCCTCGAAATATCTGGTCGCCGGCCGGATCCGGACCGGGCAGGAAGCCTTTCACCGCGTCGTTGAGCCAGTCGCCCTATCCGTCAGGATGAGATGAGTCGGACAGGCCATGGCGTTCGGCGAGTACGAAGGCAGCGGCTCGGACGATGTCGGTCGGCAGGAAGACCGCATCAAGATCGCGCGTGGAGCGGTGTGCGTCATAGGCGAGGGCGAGGGCAGCGCCACCGACGAGGAACAGGTCGGCCTTGGCGCCGCGCCGCCCCAGTTCGTCGTTAAGCTCCTGAAGCAGTCCGATGATCGACTCGCGGTCGAGACCCGGGGCGGTCATGTCACGCCCGTTGGAGGGCGCCGCGGGTGATGAAGATGCCGCGTTTGCGAAACGACAGTGGGGACTCGACCAGCGCCCGGGGATGCAGGCCCTTCAACGCGGTGACGAACCACCAGGGCATCGCTTCGAGGGCGGGGTCGCGCACCCACTGAGGTGCGGGCCAGTCGTCACGGCGGGCGAGATACTCCCCGAGGGCGGCGAAAGCGGCGTCCACGCGCCGGTCGCCGGCCGGCCGTGGCCGGCCGTGGCCGGCCGACCCACATTGCCTGCGCCGCGGAACAGCCCTGGTGGCGCAGGACGCTGGTGTAGTCGTCGAGCAGCTGGACGATGGCGTGCCGCCAGACATCCTGGAGGCGGGCGTCAGCCGAGACTCGATGAAGGTCCCAGGCCGGGACGGCCGCCGCTGCTACGGCACGTTCCGAGTGGCACAGGGATCTCGACGCGACCATGACGTGTGATGATCACGATCGCCAGTGGGTTGGAAATGTCCGAAACCGCCAGGTTTCCGGAACGCTCGTTCTACTCGATGACCGATGTTCCGTCCGGCGCGGTCATCAGGCATCGCTCTTGCCCGTCCTGCGCCTGCACCCCACCGGCTACCACTACTGGCTCGGCCTGACGGCCACCCCCTACCGGCGCGACAAACTCGACGGCGGGCGGGAATCTGGCGGATGGCGTGGGTGAAGGCCGCTGCGGGGAGGTGGTGGCATTCGTCGGCGATGATGAGGCCATAGCCGGCGGTGAGGTCGGCGATGTCGTCGCGGCGGGCGAGGGTCTGCAGGGTGGCGATGTCGATGGTCCCGCGGAGCTTGGTGCGGCCGCCGCCGAGTTGCCCTGTCTTGACGGCGAGGAACTCGGCGATTCTGGTGCGCCGCTGGTCGGCGAGTGTCTTGCGGTCGACGAGGATCAGGGTGGAGGTCTGGTGGGCGGCGATGATCGCGCAGGCGATCACGGTCTTGCCGGAGCCGGGCGGGGCGACGAGGACACCCAGGTCGTGGTCGACGAGGTTGGTGACGGCGTCTCGTTGGGCGGCGGTAAGGGTGGCGGAGCAGGTGAAATCGTGCGGTGTGCCGGGGGCTCGTTCGTCGGCGATGGCCAGGCGGCTGCCGGCCTGTTCGGTGAGGGAGACGACGGTGGGGAGCATGCCGCGGGGAAAGACGAGGCCGCCGTCTACCGTCTCGTCGTGGTTGTGGAGGAACCGGGGGATGCCGTAGGTGGAGGCGCGTAGGCGCTGCCGTTCGTAAAACAGCGGGTTGTGTAGGCAGGCGGCATGTCGCAGGGTCGCGGCCAGTTCCGGGGTGAGCGCGGATTGTTCGAGTCGGATGCCGGCGCCGAGCCGGGCGTGTATGGCCGGTGCGATGGCGGGCCGGGTGGCGGTTGAGGTGGGGGAGAGCAGGGTGGTGACCTCGCTGGCGACGGCCACTGTGCCAAGCCGGTCGATGGCGTGCCTAAGTTCCTGGGGGGTGATGCGGCCGAGGGTGGACAGGTGGGTCCACTGGTCGGCGTGTGGTTCGAGGGTGGCGAGGTCGAGGAAGACGGTGGCGCCGTTACGCCGGGCGGGTTTGAACAGCGGTGCGGCGATCAGGTTGGCGTTGGCTGGCTGGGATTGCGGCCGCCGGCTGTTACGGCCTCCGGGCCGTCGGGGACGATGTCGACCCGGAGCCCGTTCCGTTTCAGGATTCGGGTAGCGACCTCGATGTCGGTGAGCGGCCGATCGACGAGCAGCGGTTTCCGCGCTCTCCGTTCGCCGTCCTTGGCCAGCGTCTTCGCTCGGCTGGCATCAAGGTCAGGGCGGATCGCGACCAGTGCCTCGACAGCACGGCCGGACACCACCGTGGCCCTGCGCAGCAACAGCGTTGCCGTCTCCGATGACCTGTCGGCGACCGGATGCGGCCAGAACGTGCCGTCATGTCCCTGGATCGCCTTGCAGGTGACCCCAGCCGCCTTCAAGGACCGGCCGATCGTTTTGATCTCGCTCATTGGCCGATCAAGGAGTGCGGCCTGCGGATCCGCTGGTCGTCGATCTGGACGCCATGTTGGTCACCGCTCATTCGGAGAAGGAGAGGGCCGACCGGACCTGGAAGAAGGGGTTCGGGTTCCATCCGCTGTGGGCGTTCGCCGACCATGGTGCCGACGGGTCGGGTGAGCCGCTGGCGGTGCTGCTGCGGCCGGGTAACGCCGGGGCCAACACCGCCGCCGACCACGTCACCGTGGCCACGTCGGCGCTGGCGCAGCTACCATGTGTCGCGCACCGACCGCCAACGGGTGGAGCGGAGGCCGGACTGCTCGAACTCCAGGTGGGGGCGGGCTGGACCTGGCCATGGAGAGCTATGTGGGTGTCGCTGCGGAGCTGGGCTACGCGTCGGCGCTCCAGGGGTTGACCAGCTCCAGACCCAGGCCGGTGAAGTCGTTGGTGTTGCGGGTGGCCAGCACGGCGTCGTGGGATCGACAGATGGCCGCGATCTGGGCGTCGAAGCCGCTGATCGGAGCCCCGGCTCGTTCCCGCTCAACCACCACGTCGGCGTAGTGGCGGGCCGCCGTGGCATCGAAGGGCAGGATTTTGTCGCGGAATACCGTAAAGATATCGTCGGCGGTCGCCAGCAGCAGTTCACGACGGCGACCGATCGGCAGTCGGACGATGCCGTAACGTACCTCGGCCAGGTTCACCGAGGTCGTGTTCAAGGTGACAGCCGGCCGGCTGGTCACCCAGGTCACGACGCGGGCGGCTGGTGCCGCGCGCATGAGCTCGGAGATGACGTTGGTATCGAGAACGATCAGCGTCAAGGGCGGTACCCGGTCACGTGGACAGGTCCGCTGCGCGCGGTACCTGTGTACGCGCCGGTAGCTGCAGATCGACGCCACCAAGCGCACCGAACCGGGCGAGCAGCGCGTGAGCGAGACCAGCGGCGTCCTCGGGCTCACTGACCGCCTCAGTGAGGATCGCGCGGATCTCGGCCTCCATCGAACGGCCGTGGTGCGCCGCCCGTACGCGCAGCCGCTCCCGCACGCCGTCGTCGAGGTCTCGAATGCTGACAGCCGCCATCCGGACCACCTCCTGATAGCAATGCTAGCACAGGTAGACACCGGCGACACTGCCGACAAGGCAACCGTGGCGACACGCCCCCTCGGCCCACCAGGTCCGGGTTGCGCCGTCAGCCAAGCACCCCATCGCGCCCATGTCAGCGTCACCGTCGGTGGCGACTGAGGACATCTCGAAGCATCCCCTCGTCGACAATTACTTCAAGCGATCTTCCCGGGGCCCTGGGGCGCGGGTGCGTGCCTTGCCCGCTACGGCGCCGTGCCCTCCGTCTGTCGGCAGACCGAGGCATTCCCCACGCGGTTGGCGTCTATCGGTGGGCGGGTAGTGCCCACCGGGTGACGACGGCCCGCCGACGATGCGGCATAATCGCTCACGGCCCGATTTCGCCCGGTCTGGATGGGTGACGAGGCCTGTGTGCGGATGGAGACCGCCGCCGCGACGAGGGTAGGAGAGGGCGAAACGTGATCGACAGCTCGACCGGCGACTTTCGGTGGATGAACTCCGCGGACCGCTTGGACCCCGCCTCGCTGAGGACAGACGTGCCGCACACCGCGCGGATCTACGATTTCTACCTTGGTGGGAAAGACAATTTTTCGGCCGACCGGCAGGCTGCCGAGCAAACTTTGATGGTCTTTCCGCACGCCCCTATTGCTGCCCGACAGAACCGAGGCTTCGTCCACCGCGCGACGCGGTTCCTCGCGGGCGAGGTCGGCATCCGCCAGTTCCTCGACGTCGGGACCGGCATTCCCACCTCGCCGAACCTGCACGAGGTGGCCCAGGGAATCGCAGCCGAGAGCCGGGTGGTATACGTCGACAATGACCCGATCGTGCTCGCCCACGCCCGGGCGCTGCTCACCAGTACGCCGGAAGGCAAGACAGCCTACCTCGACGCGGACTTGCGCGAACCCGACAAGGTCCTGTCCTCGGACGAGTTGCACGCCGCCATCGACGTGACCCGGCCGGTCGCGCTGTCCCTGATCGCTCTACTGCACTTCGTCTCCGACTCCGACGAGCCTTACGCCTTGGTGCGCCGTTACGTCGAGGCACTTCCGTCCGGTAGCTATCTGGCACTCACCCACGGCACGGCGGACTTCGCGCCAGAGGGGATCGAACGGGCCGCCGAGATTTACCGGCAGCGGGGAATTCCGGGAACCGCGCGAACCCGTGTCGAGGTCGAGCGATTCTTCGAAGGCCTGGAGCTGGTCGACCCGGGTATCGAGCTCGTCCATCGTTGGCGCCCTGACGACCCGAACGCCGACGCTCCCGCTGACGAGCAGGTCAGCGTCTACGGGGGGATCGCCCGAATCCCCTGACCACGGCTCGTTCAGGATGATCGAGTGTCCGTCGACGGAGAATGATGCGGGCAGCGGTTTACGTGATCAGCCTGTGCGACTGGGTCCGGGAGATCTGCCCGCGGTTCCCCGGGCCGGCGGACCCGGTCCACTGGAGCCTCCCCGACCCGTCCCGAGAAGGCGACACTGACGAGGCGACCTATCCGGCGTTCGAGCGGCTCACCGCGGACGTCGAGATCCGCGTCCGGTTCCTGCTATACCTGATCGACCAGCGATCGCGTTCCTGACCAGTCACCGACTCCCGCTGCCTGGGCCGCCGGCGCCGGCTGCATCGCGCGACATCTGGAGCGATCTGTGGACCCGCACGCGGACTCGGCGGCGCCAGCCATCCGTCCCAGCCTCGCCACCCTGATGCGTGAGTGGGGCCGCATCGGCTGCCTCGGCTTCGGCGGCCCACCCACCCACATCGCGATGTTCCGCCAGCTGTGCGTCGAACGGCGAGCCTGGATCACGCCACACGACTTCGAGGACGCGATCGCGGTCTGCAACCTGCTGCCCGGCCCGGCCTCGACCCAGCTGTCGATCTACTGCGCGTGGCGGCTGCGCGGGCGGGCCGGCGCGTTCGTCGGCGGCCTCGCGTTCATCCTCCCCGGACTGGTCGCCATCCTCGCGCTGTCCGCGCTCTTCCTCGCCGGCTCCACACCGCGCTGGGTGCGCGCCGCCGGGGCGGGCGCAGGCTCGGCGGTCGCCGCCGTCGCAGTGCACGCCGCCGCCGGTCTCCTGCCCGCCAGCTGGCAGCGCGCCAAGGCCGTCAGCCGGCTGCGCTGGCCGCTCTACCTCGCCGCCGGCACCGTCGGCGCGGCGACGCTCGGCCCCTGGCTGGTCCTGCTTCTCCTCGGCTGTGGCCTCATCGAACTGGCCGTCCGCGGCAACCGGCCGGGCAGACACGGCGTCACCCGCCTCCCGGCGGCCACCCCCGCGCCCGTACTCGCGGCCAGCACCGCCGCGGCCGGTGGACTTTTCGCCCTGGCCTGGGTCGCGCTGAAGGTCGGCCTGCTGTCCTACGGCGGCGGCTTTGTGATCATTCCGCTGATGCAAGCCGATGCGGTCGACCACTACCACTGGATGAGCGCCGGGCAGTTCCTCGACGCCGTGTCCCTCGGGCAGATCACCCCGGGCCCGGTCGTGCACACCGCCGCCGCCGTCGGCTACGCCGCGGCCGGCGTCGGCGGCGGGCTGCTCGCCGCCGCGGTCGCCTTCGCCCCGTCGTTCGTGTTCATCCTCGTAGGCGGTCCCAACTTCGACCGGCTACGCGCCAGCCCATCGGTGCGCAGCTTCCTCGACGGCGCCGGACCTGCCGCCCTCGGCGCCATCCTCGGCTCCGCCATCCCGCTCGCCCGCGCCCTGCACGAACCCTGGCAGTTCCTCACCCTCGCCGGCGCCCTCGTACTACTCCTCGCCGCCCGCCGCGGCGTCGTCCTCACGCTCCTGGCCACCGCTGCCATCGGCATCGTCGTCGCCGCCGCTGGCGGACCACTCCCCATCTGACCGCCCGCGGTGTGGTCGAACTCGGGATGCCGCGATCGGTGGGTCGGAGCGCGTACTGAAGGGGTGAACGTCGGCGGGTTCACCCCGGCGTCCACGGCGAGGTGGGGTACCACCTCAGATGTCCCGTCACGAGTTCAGCATTGCGACGCAGTCCGTGCCGGCATGGACGGATGCCAGCACCATGACGGCGATCGCTGACGTGAAAATGACCGCGACCAGGGCCGCGGTTCGGTCGGGAGGGGGTGAGTCGTCGAGGAGGGCGGCCATGCGTTCGGGGACCCCGCCGTGAAGGAGGCCTGGACTGCCAGCGTGGCTGGCGCCCCGCCGGGTGCGCGCGGTCGCGAGCGCGGTCTTTCCGAGCGCGCGGGCGAGCAGTCGGCGGTCGCCGATGGCGAGGGCCGCCGCCTCGTCTGCCGCGCGTTCGCAGCTCTGTTCGATCAGGGCCGGTAGCCGGAAAAGCGGCGGGCATACGGCGGCACACCAGGCCGCCGCTATCCGGTACCAGTGATGACGTCCGTCGAGGTGGGCGCGTTCGTGGGCGAGTACGGCGGCCTGCTCCGCGTCGGTGAGGCAGCGCCGCAGCCCGGTGGTGATCGCGATGCGCCCGCCGGTCAGCCCGCCGACAGCGCAGGCATAGGGATCAGGGTCGGCCAGCTCGATGACGTCACCGGTAAGGGGCAGGCGAGCTAGCCGTTCGGCGTGGGCAAGCTCGCGGGTGTGGCGAACGGCGAGCACAGCCATTCTGACCACGGCGGTGAGCAGAGTGCCGGCGGCGGCGGCGGTGGCAAGCAGCGGAACCGCCTTCAGGCTGGCGGGCGCCGCGGTGAGGCCGCCGCGTGCGTCCAGGTAGCCGAGCCGGTCGGTGAAGACGGCGGCCAGCAGGACCAGGCACCACAGCCAGCAGGCGGTGCCGAGGACACCGATGGCTGTCAGGGCGGCGAATCCGCGGCGGTACGGCAGTCGCCGTGCCAACGCGGGGAGCCCGACGGCCAGCAGCGTGTCGCCGATGAGTGGCAGCCACACCATGTATCGCACGGCGTCCCTCACGGCCTCTCGGGTGTGCTGTGCGTCCGTTCGGTCGGGGATTCGCCGTCAGGCTGGCTGTCGCGCCTCGGGGCGGGGGACGCGCCTGTCGCGGGATCGGGA
Source organism: Frankia sp. AiPa1 (assembly GCF_023243075.1). Classification (GTDB taxonomy): domain Bacteria; phylum Actinomycetota; class Actinomycetes; order Frankiales; family Frankiaceae; genus Frankia. Next base: position 8,728 of record NZ_JALKFZ020000032.1, read on the forward strand.
CTGGCACGGCGTAGCAGGTCGAGCAGCGTGGCCTCATCGTCCGGCTCGAGGCCCTCGACGAAGTGGCTGAGAACGACGGCGCGGGCGCGACCACCGCCCAGCAGTGAGCGCATCCGCGCCGCGGCATCCTCTGCCGCGCGCCCGCTGGGCGTGTACACGAAGGTGCGCCCGACGGAAGCACGGTCGACCAGGCGCTTGGCGTGCAGGCGGGTCAGCGTCGTCGCGACGCTCGTGTACGCCAGGTCGAAGCCTCCCTCGCGCAGCCCTTCCTGGGTCTGCGCGGGCGTCAGGCCCGTCGCCGCCGTCCACAGGACCGCGAGTACGGCGTTCTCCAGCTGCCCAGCCTCTCGCCGCCCCGGCTCGGCGCCCTCACGGTCCCGTGGAGTCACCGGCCGATCGTATGCGTTCTACTACCCACGTAGTATTACTACTCGGGTAGTAGATGTGGGGTGCCTGCCTGGCTGGTGTCCCTTCCGACGAGCTGCCGGGGTGTCTCCCACGGCGGGATGGTGGAGATTCGTGGGTCCTACCGAGATTCGTGGCCTGCCAGCGCACGTGCTGCTGGTACATGTGGTGGTCGTCCTAGTGCCGGTGGCCGCGGCGATGGTCGTGTGCTCGGCGCTGTGGCCGGCGGCTCGCCGTCGCCTCGGCGTGGCGACGCCGCTGGTCACATTTGTCGCACTCGTCAGCGTCCCGCTCACCACACATGCCGGGGAGTGGCTGGAGGCCCGGGTGCCGTCCACTCCGCTGATCCGACAGCACACCGAGTTGGGTGACTCGCTACTGCCGTGGGTCGGAGCGCTGTTCGTGCTGGCAGCCGGGCTGTGGCTGCTCCAGCGCCGCGCCGCGCCAGCCACCGCTGCCGCCGACACGACCCGTCACCGCGCAGGGAGGTCCGTCCCCACCGCGGTGACGATCACCGTCGCCGTGCTCAGCGTCGCCGTCGCCGTCGGCTCGATCGTCCAGGTCGTCCGTATCGGCGAAAGCGGGGCAAAGGCTACGTGGACCAACAACTTCAGTACCACTCCTTCAGCTGACAGGAGGCCCTGAGCGACCCTCCTACTCCCCGCCACTGACCCGAGGTAGCGGGTCGCGGCTGTGACCGCGTTCCGGCGCCATGGCGCCGCGGCGGCGGCGTGGTGGTGGGCGGGGCTGGTGTGGATGGTCGCGGCGGACAGGCGTCGGATGTGGCGCAGCAGGTGGGCTTCGGCGACAGGAACGCGTGTCCGCCATCGAGCGGGCCAACGTTGATGCCAGCGAGCTGCGCACCTTGGCCGCCTACGTCAAAGCACTCGGCGGACATCTGGAGATCATCGCGGACTTCGGCGGCGAACGGCTCGTCGTCGGTTGAAGGGCGCCACCCCGACGGCCACCCCCACAATCACGGTCGGCAGACGCACCGGAACCTCCGGAACCGCCAGGCACGCGGAACATCCGTTCGATTCAATAGATGTTTTCTGGTAGGCGCGGTCATCGAGCAGCGCCCCTGGTCAGGGTGCGTGTGGCGACTGGGCGGACGGTGATTTCAGGGCCGACAGCCAAGATCGATCGGTTCGGATGCTGGTACACATGGTCCACCCTTCTCTGATCATGCAGCATGAAGCAGACCTCGGTCAGGACGAGATAGCGAACAAGTAGTGGCCGGGGCGTACGGCGCATGAGAGCGACGCTGCGGGCGTGGTGCTCGTCGTCAGTGTCGGCGGCGGCGATCAGCGGCCCGGTGTCCCAGACAATCACTCGGGTCGCGCCCCAGTTCCGAGCGCAGGATCTCGGCCGAACGGGCGGCGAGATCACCCTTGCCGCTGGCCAACGCACCGACGAAATCCGGCAATGGCCACTCGTCGCCGCCGCTTTCGGTCGGCGTGCTCTCGCGCACGAGAGCCAGGATCGGCGCCACCTGCGACTCTGGCAGGCGGTCGATCAGACTGTGCAGCCCGTCCCGCAGGGTGCTCACCTGCCAAGGATACGAGCACCGCACGACCAGCCTCCGAAATCCACCGGCACGCGAGCCGATCGGGGCACCGCAGCCCCCGCACACAAGCATGTTCCGAGGTGACGCAGGAACGTCAACGCGACCCACCACGCCGACGATCACAGCCACGAGGCGGGCCGACGGCGATCTGATTCGGCGTGAAGACGGTGTGGCCGTAGACGAACAACCCGGCGTCCCGCAGAGTGGTCACGAAGTAAGCGTGGATTCGTCCGACAGCTTCGCCGCAGGCCCGCACGGCGAGTTCGACTGGCCGCAGATCGGCCGCCCCGTCGCCGATCAACTGTGTCGGGTCGGCCGATAGGTCAGCACCTGCGTGTGGCCGTCGAAGGTCCGGGCCTCGAGCAGCTCGAGGTCGAAGTCGTCCGCACCGTCGAAGATCCGGTCCACACCGGTCGTCCCGGAGATCACTGGGAAGACCGTCACCTCGATGGTGTCGATCAGGCCGGCGTTCAGCAGCGCCCGGTTGAGCGTCAGGCTGCCGTGGGAGCGCAGCGGCACATCGGATTCGGCCTTGAGGCGGGTGACCACCTCGACAGGATCGCCGGACTCGATGGTCGTGTCCGGCCACTCGAGCGGCTCGGTCAGCCGGCTGGAGAGCACCGTGACGGGGGAGTCGAACATGCGCGTGATCCACCCGTCGAACAGGCTCCGGTCGAAGCCTGCGTTGAGGAACGGCGCGTTCGACGAGTAGGTCTTGGCCCCGAGCACCATGCGCAGCGGGTCGCGGTAGGCAGCGGCGCGATACGCGAGGAATTCGGGGCCCTGCTTGCCCCAGTAGCCGCCCCAGTCGCCGTTGTGGTTGGCGAAGCCGTCGAGCGTGGAGAAGACGTCGAAGGTGTACATGGTAGTCACGGTGGCTCCTTGCGGGAAGTTGGTCGGGCGCCTTGTGGCGGCCCGCCGGTCTTCACCACGTGACGCCAGGGCGCCGCGCGGTGACTCCGCCCGCGTCACGCGGGACGCGGGTCGTGGCCGGCCTCCTTGACCAGCCGGTCACCGACCTTGATCTCTTTCCAGATGGCACGGCTGACTTGGATCTTCTCCTCGTGTCCGCTGTCGTGCCGGATCGTCACTCGGCGGTACAGGTTCGATCCGTCCAACAGCGCGCGGGACTTCTTCACCACCACTGCGCTCCATGCAGTCTCGTCGCTCACGGGTTCCGTCCTCCGAGTCGGGTTTGATGACGCCGCAGGGAAAGTTAATACTGATTAATAAGTCTGGGCGTACGGTCTCCTGTGTGCCGCATCCCAGGCGACCGATCTCCGTGCGATCGTCTCGGCGGCCGTCGAGGTTCTCGACGAGCGGGGCCTCGATGGCCTTTCCAAGCGCGCGATCGCGACTCGGATTGGGGTTCGTCGGCCCTGGCCCGGAATGCCCGGAGCCTGCGCCGAGCGATGCTTTCGGGCCGCGACAGCGCACGGCTCATCGCCACGGCGGGTCCCCACGGCCGGGATGTGAACGTGTCCAGACCGGATTGCTCGAACCGCGATCAGCCGGCGGACATGGCGGTGTGCGCGCGGCGGCGAATGTCGGCAGGGGCGTGCCCGCGGCGCAGGATCGCGGCACCGATCGCACCGGTCCACAACATGTTCACGACGCCGATGCTGGCAGTGCTTCCCCAGCCGTTGGCAGCGTAGAAGTTCGCCGGGTCCATGCCGAAGAACAGCGAGGGCACGAAGGCGAGGTTGACCATGGCGAGTAGGACCGACCCGTTGCGGACTCGACGCGGCAGGGAATGCGTGCGGTGCACGGCGACGGCCAGGCCGATCAGGAACGTGGCGAACAGCAGACGGGCGATCGGGCCGTGCAACAGCGCCATCCCGTTGGCGAGGGGGCCGTCGATGGTGGGGTCCTTGGACCCGTCGGGGTACTCGAGCGCGACACCGGCCTCGAGCGAGGCGGCGACCAGGGTCATCACGGCGTACCCGAGACCGGACGTACACGCGATCTCACCGGCGAGTCCGGCACTACGGCCGAGCACCCGCCTCAGTCCGGTCGTGAAGACCAGGAAAAAGGTGAGGACCACGACTGTGATCAGGACCCGGAGCAGCACGTTGCTCGCAGGGGGAGGCCCGGAGTACACGAAGTACAGCGGCACCATCACCAGTGACAGGGCGCAGACCAGGAGGGCGCACGTGCCGGTGAGTGTGCGGTCCGCGGCGGTAAAGGTGAAGCGGTCAGTAGTGGTCATGGCTATGACCGTGCCAAGGACGGCCGCCCGGCCGCTGCGGCCGGGCGGCGCTTCCGGGTGTCCTTCGGTCGACACTTCGACGTCGGGACGTCGACTTTGGTCGATGGCCGTGCCACTGCTCCGTTCCCGTCCACCCGAGAGCCATACATTGACCGGGTGAGCACAGCCCCGCGACGAGAGGCGGCGATCAACGCCGGGCTGGCCGTCGCGGCCCTGGCGGTCGGCCTGACCAGTGAGCAGAACGTCCTCTACGGCGTCACCGATCGGCCGGTCGCCCTGCGGGCGGCGGACATGGTCCTGGGCGCGGGCTGCTTCGCCGGGATCTGGATCTGGCGCAGCCGCCGCCCGGTGGCGTTCGCCGTGGTGGCCATCGCGATCGGCGTCGTGTCCACGCTGGCCGGCGGAATCGGACTGATCTGCGCGTTCACGGTCGCGGAGCACCGGCGATGGCGCACCGCCGTCGCGGTCAGCGCCCTGGCCGCACTCAGCATCGTGCCCGCCCTGGCGCTGTACCCGGTTTCGCACGCCGTCCGCGCCTTCACCGTCGGCGCGCTGGCGACGTTCGGGGTCACCGGTTGGGGGATGTTCGTCCGGGCGCGCCGTCAGCTCTTGGACTCCCTGCGCCTACAGTTGCGCGACGCCGAGCACCGGGCCGTCGAACGAGCCGCGGCTGCCAGGCGCGCGGAACGCGAGCGCATCGCCCGCGAGATGCACGACGTCCTGGCTCATCGCCTCTCCCTGCTAGCCGTACACGCGGGCGCGCTGGAGTACCACCGCGGCGCCTCCGCCGAGGAGGTCGTCACCACAGCGGCGATCATCCGCAGCAACAGCCACCAGGCGCTAAACGAACTGCGCCAGGTCATCAACCTCCTGCGGGCCGCCACACCCGCAGGACAGCTGCCTCAACCCACGCTGGCCGACCTGCCCGCGCTGCTGGAAGAGTCCCGCAGCGCCGGGCTCGAGGTCTCCTGCGCGGTGTCCCCGCGAGTGCTCCAGCACGTCGAGCACAGCCCCGCCTCGACCGGCAGCACCCTCTACCGAGTTGTGCAGGAAGCCCTCACGAATGTGCGCAAGCACGCCCCACAAGCGCGGGTCCGCATTGAGGTGTACGACACCGGCGACGGCATCGAGGTGTCGGTCCGCAACCACGCCTCCCCCGCCGCCCACAGGCACGCGGCGCCACCCGGCTCTGGGACCGGGCTCACGGGGCTCCGGGAACGCGTGAGCCTCAGCGGCGGCCGGATCGAATACCAGCCAGTCGCCGACGACGGCTACCAGCTCCGCGCCTGGATGCCGTGCGCCGCAACGGAGCAGCGAACGACATGACCATCCGCGTACTGATCGTCGACGACGATCCCCTGGTCCGCAGCGGGCTGGCCTTCATGCTCCGGGCCGCGCCAGGCATCGAGGTGCAGGGCGACGCTGCCGACGGAGACCAGGTGCCGGCTGCCGTGGCCGCGCTGCGTCCGGACGTCATCCTGATGGACCTTCGCATGCGCCGGGTCGGTGGCATCGCCGCGACACGTGCGTTGCACGTCATGCCGCAACCCCCGAAGGTGCTCGTCCTCACCACCTTCGACGCCGACGAGGAGGTACTCGCGGCGCTGGCGGCCGGAGCCGCGGGGTTCCTGCTCAAGGACACCCCACCCGCCGACATCGTGCACGCCATCGAACGGGTCGCCAACGGAGACCCGATGCTCTCGCCATCGGTCACCCGACGCCTGATCAACCTGGCCGGCGCCCGCGCCGGCACCAGCGCTCGGGACACAGCCCGCGCCCGACTCTCCGCTCTCACCGAGCGAGAGTTCGAGGTCGCGCTCGCGCTCGGTAAAGGCCTGTCCAACGCGGAGGTTGCCCACGTCGCCTACATGAGCACCGCCACCGTCAAGGCCTACGTATCCCGACTGCTGGACAAACTGCAAGCCACCAACCGTGTACAGGTCGCCTTGCTCGTTCAGCAGGCCGACTTCCCCGACGCCGAGCACTGACATGGTCCCCGAGGGCACCCGAACTGTTCACCGACCCGCACCTTCCCGGCGGGTGGAAGTGTCCGAACCGCCGCGCCAGGCGTTCTACAACAGACACCGGCCTCACCAGGGCATCGCGAACGCCGGACTGCTGCAACCGCTGCCCGAACCGATCACGGGTCCGGACCGGCTCACACACCTCGACATCCGCGGACGCGATCGCCTCGCCGGCATCCTTCACGAGTACGAACACGCCGCCTGACCTGCCCGGACGCATTTCTCGGCAGGAACAGGGCGACTCGGGTCGGCGGCTGGCGCGGAAACGGCTCCCGGAGGGAGCCGCGGGAATAGCCGGGCTCCACGCGCTGATCGCGGATCACCTGCCTGACGACGCAGAAGCAGGTGATGTCGTGGTCGGCATCGAAACGGACCGTGGCCCGTGGGTGACCGCGTTGATTGTGGCTGGGTATCAGGTTCATACGATCAACCCGATGCAGGCCGCTCGTTGTCGGGATCGTTACTCGACCTCGGGCGCGAAATCCGACCGGCATCGTTCTTCCTTGCGACAGACGGGCCGGGGAGCTGCCGGCCGAGCATGACGAAGAAGAAGATGAGCCCCAGGGTCAGGATAATGTGGCCGATCCCGGCCGCACCGGAGACGGCGTCGCTTGTCCGCGCGCCGACGACAGTCTGTGTGCCATGGATGGCCATCATGATGACCGTCAGCGACAGGCCCGCGTTGTAGGTCCAGAAGAACCAGTCGAACAGCTTGCTCGCGCTGAGAGTGAACAGCTTCTCGAGGACGATCGAAATGAGGAAGAATAGCATGCCGAGGGCGAGCAGGTGCGTGTGGAGCAGGGCGAGCTGAGTATCACCGGTGAAGTTCTTGGCCTTGGTGATCTCGCGGTAGGCCAGGCCGCTGATCAGGCCGAGGATCATATAGGTGTGCGCCGCATAGTAGAGCTTTTGCAGTCCAGGCTCCCTGGTTCTTGGCGTCTTGGCCCGCGGTTCGGCGGTCATTACGGAATGGTCCTTTCACGGAGCCCTCTTCATCCGGTCGGGCATGACGACGACGGAGTTCTTCGGCCGCGCCACAGGAATCAGCCGTTCCGCTGGGGTTGGTGCGGCCCTGCGGGGCCGGCGGGCCGGTTCGGCTGGTCCAGAGAGCGCCTGGTCCGCCCCGAGCGGGGACAACCCAGCGTGGTGTACGAGTGCCAGCCTCTATCGACCCGCGGGTCCGATCAACGTGGACTTCGCGTACCAATCGATAACCTGTAGGTTATCGATTGGAAGGGGCGCGGATGGAGCTGAGGGACATCGAGATCTTCTTGACTCTGGCCGAGGAGCTGCACTTCGGCCGGACCGCCGAGCGGCTGCACGTCTCGCAGGCCCGGGTCAGCCGAGCCATCAGCCAGCAGGAACGCCGCATCGGCGCACCGCTCTTTCACCGGACCAGCCGCAGGGTGCGCCTTACGCCGCTCGGTGAGCAGCTCCGCCGGGACCTGGGTGCGGGATACCAGCAGATCATGGCGGGCATCGCCGCTGCCACCGCCGATGCGAGGGCCCACCGTGGCCATCTGACCCTCGGCACCATGGGCCCGCAGCCCTGGGCGATCGGCGAGGTCATCGACCTGTTCCAGGCTCGCCACCCGACGGTGCGGCTGCGGTTCCGGGAGATCCAACCGACCGCACCCCTCGACCCGGTCCGGTCGGGCGAGGTGGACGTGGGGTTGGTCTGGCTACCGGTCCGCGAACCAGGCCTCACCGTCGGCCCGGTGACGCACACCTCCGCGGTGCTGCTCATGGTCCATGCCGCACACCCTCTCGCCGGACGCGAGTCGGTATGCCTGGAGGACTTCGGGGACTGCACCGTGCTGACCGGCTCCGCGGTCCCCTCCTACATGGAGGAGACCTTCAATCCCTTCCGGACCCCGGCGGGACGCCTTGTCCCTCGCGGTCCGAAGGTCTCGACCTGGCACGAGGAGATGGCCACCGTCGCCGCCGGCCAAGCCGTGACAGGGGTCGCCGCCGAGGCGGGTCAGTTCTATCCCTGGCCCAACATCGTCTATCTCCCCATCCGAGATGCCCCACCCTGCCAGTGGGCGCTGGTCTGGCGAACCGCCGCCGAGACCCCACTGATTCAGTCCCTCGTCCAGGCCGCCCACGACGCGCGGACGCGTGCCGCAAACAGCTGACGAAACGGACCTTCGGTGCCGCCGGCGCCGGCGCCGGGGTCGGGGCGCGGCCGGCGACGCGCAGCGGGCGTAGGTAGTCGCGCAGGGTCGCATGGCTGCCGGTGTAGCCGCGCTCGGAGATCTCCCGGAACAGCTCGCTGAAGGTCGTGACGCCGGCATTGAACCGTTCGTGCAGGTAGGGCTTGTGTGCGTCGAGAACGCGCCGCTACCGGGCCGCGGTCGTGTCGTAGTCGTGCCTGGCCTGTTCGACCTTGCCGAGGTTGGCTTCGGCCCACTCGGTGAGTCCCGCGAACAACGGGGCGAGGCTGCGCCCCAGATCGCTGATCTCATATTCGACCCGGGGTGGGACCTCGGGGTGGTAGGTACGCACGATCAGACCGTCGCGTTCGAGTTGCCGCAGCCGCTGGGTCAGCACCTTGGACGTGATCGTGGTGAGTCGGCGGGAAAGTTCCACGAACCGCTGGCGGCCGAACTCGTTGAGGGTCCACAGGATCGGTGTGGTCCAGCGACTGAACACGATGTCGACCACTGGGGCGATCGGGCAGGCCTGTTCGGGGTCGACCGGCGCGGGCGCCAGGGTCCTTGCCGTGTGGAGGGTCAAGGGGATCCCTTCGAGATAGTCAGTTTCTTCTAGGTACCTACTATATCGAGGATGCTAGCTTCGTCCATGCCGCCCGCCGGTGGCACTCGATGACAGCAAGTCCCGACAGTGGAGCTAGCCATGATTGTTGTGACCGGAGCGACCGGCAACGTAGGCCGCCAGCTCGTGACCGCCCTGGCCGACGCCGGAGAGCAGGTGACCGCTCTCGCCCGCCGGCTTCCCGGCACAGACCTACCCCGGGGAGTGTTCTACCGCGAGGCTGACCTGACCGATCCCGAAACCCTGCGGCCCGCCCTCGACGGCGCCGGCGCGCTGTTCCTGCTCGTCGCCGGCGACAGTCCGCACAGCCTCCTCGATGTCGCGAAGGCGGGCGGGGTTCGCAGGGTCGTACTGCTGTCCTCCCAGGGGGCCGGGACACGACCGGAGGTCTATCGCCATCCTCGAATGTTCGAGGACGCGGTCGGCCAGTCGGGTCTGGATTGGACGGTGCTGCGACCAGGCGGTTTCCACTCCAATGCCTTCGCCTGGGCGCCGACGGTCCGCGCACAGCGGACGGTCGCCGCGCCGTTCGGTGACGTCGGACTACCGACCATCGACCCCGCCGACATCGCCGAGGTCGCCGCCGCAGCCCTGCGCGACCCACGCCACACCGGTCGCCTCTACGAACTGACCGGGCCGGCACTCACGACACCCCGGGAACGCGCTCAGACCATCGCTGACGTACTCGGTGAACCGGTCAGGTTCGTCGAGCAGAGCCGACAGGAAGCCCGAGCGCAGATGCTGCAGGTCATGCCGCCCGCCGTGGTGGAGGGCACCCTGACCATCCTCGGCGAGCCCACGCCCGCCGAGCAGCAGGTCAGCCACGACGTCGAGCAGATCCTCGGTCGCGCACCACGTACCTTCGCCGACTGGGCCCGACGCAACATCGCCGCCTTCCAGTGACGCGAGGCGGGACTGCTTCGAGATCGGCTCTGGCTCCCATTGGGATCGCGAGCGCCGCCGCGACCGTCCGCACCCTGGTCACCGTCGCCCTCGACGAAGCGCGCGTCGAGGCGTCGCCGGTCTCGACGGAAACCTGTGGGATTCCATCAGGCACGGTCGGTATCGGGCTCGCGACTGCCCGGTCCGCCGCCTCCACGGAGGTTATCCCCAGGTGTTGAGGTTGCGGCTGAGACCTCCGGCGGGTGCCGCGATGACCTCGTAGCTGATGCGGCGGGGGTCCGCGGTGATGGCGCCGATCGGTGGGAGTCGGCCGAGTTCGTCGGCGAGCGCGTCCGGGTCGCCGCGGTCGTCAACGTCGGAGTCGGGCGGGTCGGGCTCGGTGGGCAGCTTGAGCGCCAAGGCGGCCCCGGCAGACATCGCCCGTTCGCCGCGGATCACGACAGCGGCGCGCAGCACGTCCTCCAGCGCCGCTACGCCTACGGCCGAGGATGCGGCCCCGAACTGGTCGGCCGCGGTTGGCACCGCGCCGCCTGGTGCCGTGATCGCCGCAAGCAGGAGCCAGCGCGGGCCGTCGATGCTGAGCAACCGATATGGCCCGGGCGCACCTCCCGCCTCGACGGCCGGGGCGGCGGACCACAGCTCGGGTCCGAAGGGGCCGTCGGTCACCGATGCCGACGTCGAGCGCACCGCGAGGGCCGAGCGCTGGAGCTCGGCCCGGACCTCGCCGGTTAGCCCGCCGCGGCGCGGCGCGGCGTGGGCGGTGAGCCGCATCGTCGACCCGTCCGCGACCGCCACCGCGACCACCGCGACGACCTGCTGGTCATCGCCGGAGCCGATGACCTCGAACCGGTAGACGACGCCCGGCAGCACCGGAACGAGCAGGGAACCGAGATCGAACCGGCGGACCGCCTGATGCGGCAGGTCGACGATGTCGTACGGACCGTCCTCGGCGGCCGGCAGGGCCGGGACCGGCCCCAGCTCCACTTCGCTGCGCGGGTTCCGCCGCCACAGGGACACAGGTACGGACGTCGGGTCCGGCCCGTCGTCGCGACGCGACCACCCCCACCGGACCATCACGAATCTCCCCGCTCTTCGCCAGGGCCCCTGCCTCGATGAACCCTCGTCGCCTACCCATGGTCGCATCAATCCGACCGCTCGCCGACCCCGTGCCGCACGCCGGCGAGGAAACAACGACCCGGTAAACGTCACCTGACCGCCGTGCTGGCCGACCATGTCGATCATTACGACGCACACCGACCCCATCGATCACTCCATCAGCGGCCACCCGTCGCGACCGGCCCGCCGTCAGAACCCGGCCATTCTTGGCGGATAGGGCTGTGGCGTAAACGCCCTCGCGATCACCTTGGCGGGCCGCCTCACCCCGACCACCACCAACTGACCCATCACCAACCGCCACGACAGATCCACCGGTAGTCAGACACTCTCCTCGATCCGTCCGAGTCGGGCTGCGCCTCGCAGGAGGTTCGCGACAGCTTCGGGCCAGCTGGTGTCCTGAGGATGGAGCGCGGTGCGCAGATAGGCGGTGGTGAGCTGTTGCAGTAGGGCGACCCGTGCGGGGTCTTCGTCGGTGGTCTCCGCGGCCTCGTAGCCGGGGATGCCGCCGAGGGAATGCTCGGCGCCGAAGAGGGTGAGCAGGCTTTTCGGTCCGGGGCTGTGTAGGTATGGATCGGCTGACCAGTCGGGGCCACGGACGGTCAGGAAGGACTGGTCCTTGTCGCCGGCGACCACCAGGGCGGGGGTGGTCATGTGGGCGAAATCGGGGTTGAGGTACGGGAAGTGCTCCCGCGCGAACGGCGTGAGGTCGTCGCCGCCGGTGCCGGCGGTGGCGAACAGCACGCCGGCCTTGATCCGCGGGTCGGACATGTCCTCGCCGGAGCCTGCCGGCGGGAGGACCCGCAGGCCCAGGAGAATGCCCGCGGTCTGACCGCCGAAGGAATGTCCAGCGGCGGCGATGCGGCTGTGGTCGACTCGGCCGGTGAGGCCGGGTACGGCGGCCTCCAACCGTTCGAGGTTCTCGAGAATGCGTTTCATGTCCTCGACCCGGAAGCGCCAGATCTGGGACGCCCGCGGATCGTCTGGTGCGAGGCCGAGCGTTCTGGAGTCGAGGTGGGTGGGTTGGACGACAACGAACCCGTGCGCGGCCCAGTAATCGGTCAGAGGCCCGTAGCCGTCGAGTGACGAGCCGAAGCCGTGCGCGAAGACGATGACCGGCAGGCCGGTGCCGTGGGCGGGCGCGGAGATCCTGACGTGCAGATCCACTCCGCGCCCTGGCGCGGGCAGGATGACCGGTTTCACGGAGATTACAGGTGCGGGCGCGTGGTCGGCGGTGCCGGTTGTCGCGGGGCTTTCTTGGCTCATCACAGGTCGGTCTCTCGTCTCGACGGTGAAGTCATGCGGTTGATCAACACATTGGGTTGGGCGCGTAGGTTCTTGATCAGCGGTGACGGCGCATCAGGAGTCGCTCGGCGTTGAGATGGGCGAACTTCGCTCGGTCCCGGGCGTCGAGCGGGACCGACGCGATGAAGGCGGCGGCGCCGCCCTGGCCGCCGAACTGACTGCGGGAATCCCTGCCGGCGTCCGGCCGATCCGCCGTATGCGTCGTCCAGGCAGTTTCCTCGACGCCGATGACCCGGTGCGCGGGCAGTTGTCGTCCGACCTGGCCGTCCCCTCTGGGCTCGGCGTCTTCGTCGGTCGCCGTGAAGCCTGGGGCGAACGGATTCGACTGCCCGAGCAGGCTGGGCTGGATGCCCTCGGTGATGATCAGGCCGGCGGTGGCCCGCTGGGCGAAGTACGCCGCCATCGATGCTGTCGCCAGGCCCTCGGCCGTGGCGCGGGAGCGCGTCATCAGCGCCATCAGCGCCATCACCACGAAGTTCGGTTGCCGCAGCCCGGAGCGGTCGAAGGGTTCGAACAAGCTGGTCACACGGCGACGCTAAGACCTACCATTGACGTCAGAGGCAAGGGCCGTGTGAAGGAGCTCACATGCGGATCGGCGATCTCGCGGCGCAGACGGGCGTCAGTGTCCGGTCCCTGCGCTACTACGAGGAGCAGGGGCTGTTGAGCAGTAGCCGCAGCCCCAGCGGGCAACGAACCTACGTCGCGTCCGATGTTGAGCGCGTGCGATTCCTGCGGCGGCTCTACGCCGCCGGACTCTCCAGTCGCACGATCATCGACCTCCTTCCCTGCGTCGACTCCCCGAACGAGGAGAGCGCCGACGACGCCTGGACACGCATGGCCGAGGAACGCGCCCGGCTCGACAGGCACATCACCGAGTTGCTGCACGCTCGCGACAGGCTGGACGAGATCATCGCCGTGAACCGGCACGCCCGCGCCTCCATGAACTGACCCAGGTCCCTCTCAAGGGTCGCTGTCGCCTGCGGACGGGTGGGTCAGGCAGTGGCAGGAAGGACGATGACCTTGCCCGAAAGGGCCCCCGCGGCGGCCCGGGCGTGGACGGATGCCAGGTCCTGCAGCGGGACGCGCTCGGCGACGTCGACGGTAAGCTCGCCGCGGTCCACGCGCGCGACGAGTTCCGACAGTTGCCTGGCGTCGCTGCGGACGAAGAGGTCGATGGCTCGCACGCCGCGCTCCTCGTCGGCCGGGGCGGGCATCCACACGGTGGTGCTGACCACGACGCCGCCGTCGCGGACCAGGGCAGCCAGCGCGCTGAACTCGGCGGGGTCGATCGGGGCAAGGTTGAGCAGGACGTCGACCGGCTCGGTCACCGCGGTGGCCACCGCGGTGGTGGTGTGGTCGATGACCTCATCGGCGCCCGCCGCCTTGACGTGCTCGCTGCTGCGGGGGCTACCGGTGGCGATCACGTGGGCGCCGGCTGCCTTGGCCAGCTGTACCGCATAGCCGCCCACGGCTCCGCCGGCGCCGCTGATCAGGATCCGCTGCCCGGCCTTCAGCTCGGCGTGGTCGAAGAGCGCCTGCCACGCGGTGAGACCGACCAGGGGTAGCGCGGCCGCCTCGGCGAGCGGGACCTTTGTCGGAGCCGGTGCCAGGCTCTCGGCGGGCGCGAGGACGTACTGCGCCGAGGCGCCGTCGTCGACGAACGGCAGGAAGCCGACGACCTGGTCACCGACTTCAATGCCGTCGACGCCCTCGCCGAGTGCGTCGATCGTCCCCGCGACGTCCAGGCCGGGGATATGCGGCAAGACCAGGGGCATCGGTCCCCGCATGAAGCCCGCGCGGATGTTGCCATCGACCCCGTTGAACGTCGTCGCGGCGACACGCACTCGCACCTGCCCTGTGCTCGGCACCGGTTGGTCGACGTCCTCGTAGCGCAGGACATCGGGGTCGCCGTACTCATGGAATCGAACTGCCTTCATGGGAAGCCTCGCTCTCGATGGAACCTATGCTTCGAACTTGAAGCACTTGGCCAAGGTAGCAGTGCTTCGAAGGTGAAGCAAGTACTTCGAAGATGAAGCACGCGATAAGGTCGTGCCATGCCTGACACGCCGCCACCCCTGGATGCCGTCCAGCTGGGCGCGTACTTCGCCCTCATGGAGGTGGCGGGTCTGCTTCGACACGCGGTCGAGCAGCAGCTGCGCGAGGCCGGCGACCTCAGCTACGTTCAGTTCCAGCTCCTGGCGCGTCTCGGCCTCGACTCGCCGACCGGCAGTGAACGCATGACCGACCTGGCTGACGGCGTCGTCTACAGCCGCAGCGGGTTGACCTATCAGGCAGGCCTGCTCGAAAGGGCGGGCCTGGTCACCCGTGCGCCCTGCGCGGACGACGAGCGGGGGGTCATGGTCACGATCACCCATACTGGGCGGGGGCTGCTGGCCAAGGTGCTGCCCGGTCACACCGAGGTCCTGCGTCGCCAGTTCTTTGCGCCGCTGTCGCGCGGGGATACGGAGGCTTTGGCTGACCTGCTGTCGCCGGTGCGCGACCATATGCGGTCGGCGCCGCCCCGTTCGGCGGCGCCTCGCCGCCGGCGATAACACCCCGTCCTACGTCGCGGGCGGGAGCGGGACCTCCATGCCGTACTCCGGCGCGAGTGCGATGGCTCGCCGCAGTCGCTCATCCCGTTCGGCGTCGCTGAGCGGCGGGGCCGGGGAGGTACGGGTTGGGACTGATCGGCGCGGCCACCCGCGTCCCCTTCGCCGTCGGCTCTTGGCCACCTTGCGCGACCGCAAGCGCTTCGTGCTTCCCTTGCACGGCGGCCCGCCCGTCTTCACCCCCGCCACCCGCAACCGCCAAGCGGACGTTCGCACCGCCCTGCGCACGCTCCTCGATCGGGGAAAGGCCGCCGGAGAACTGCGAGCGGACCTGACCCCCGAAGACCTGATCGTGGCGACCTCGCTTCTCTCACGACCACTGCCAGGGACCGGCGACCGGGACGGCCTGGCACGCCGGCAGATCGACCTGATGATCAACGGTCTCGGCCCCACCGCGCCTTCGGCCGAGGGGCAGTCGTGCTGACAGTTTCCAGCCTCGGCCTTGGGATGGACCCGGCATGATTCGAACGAATGGGAACGCGCCGCCGACGGCGAGTTGGGAGCCCGGTGTCCACGAGCCATGCCTGGTAGGTCACGCAACCGCACGCCCCACGGCGACTCGGATCGACCGTCCGGCGGGAGCTACGCCACGACGACGTCGAGATCGACATCATGTTCCCCGGCCGGCACACTGTGCCTGCTCCCGTCTTGGTGAACGATCGTTCACACCGTCGGGCCGGCTCGCTGTCGATTTAAGATGTTCTGGCAGGCGGGGTCATTGAGCATCGCCCTTGGCCAGGGTCTGTGTGGCGACTGAGCGGACGATGATTTCAGGGCCGACAGCCAAGATCGATCGATTCGTATGCTGGTATACCAGGTCCACGAGCTGGCCCGCCGTGGCCGCTGATCTCTGGTCAGCTTCCCGGCGGGCCGCGATGTTTCCGGGGGCGACCCCCGGGACGACCCCCGAACCCGGTATGAGGAGGGGGGTCGACGGCGCGGAGATCCACTGAGGGGTCCCCGTTCTTCGGGAAAGCTGCAGGGGGTGAGGAGGGGGCGGATACGTAACGTGTCCGGTTCCGCCCAGACCACCAGAGAAAGGACGGAACCGGGATCATATAAAGTTACCGTGACTTCCTGCGTCTCACCGGCTCGGTGACTGTGGTCTTCAGATTGCGCTTGACGATGGACTGCTTGACAAAGCGGCCCGCGATCGCGCTATATCCCTCGGTTACCACTGGAGCCTGAGTTGGCGGCCTTCGCCTGATCTCTTCTCAGCCCTTGAGCGGGAGCGAGTCGTCGGCGTAGGTCCACTCGGTCTCGACTGTACCGTCAGCCCGTTGGACGACCAGCTGACTGGGCTGTTTGCCACTCGCGATCTTCTGGCCAGCGGTGATCGCCTCGTCCTTGAGGCGATGGGTCGAGACGAATGAGTTCTCAAACCTGATCTGCCACCAGCCGCCCGAGGGGACGATCTGGTACACCTTGTGGTTGGCCATGCGGGACTCCTTGGTCTGTGTGTGCTGGGGCACAGCCGCGCGATAGTTCGCGGATGTGCAAGTGACGCTCTGGAGTCAAATTCGCCGCAGCAAGGCAGATTCGCCTGCTGTAATCGTACGTCACATATCGAACCGGTAGGAGAAAGGTGTCATGCCAGACAAGGAAACGTTCGATGCGGTCGGGTTCTTCGCAGCCATCGACGCCCAGCGTCAGGGGCGAGGCCTACTGCGGAAAGCGTCGCGACGCAGGCGGGGATCAGCCAGTCGACGCTGACTCGCCTGGCGCAGGGCAAGCGCACTGACGTGGACAGCCTCGCAGCCCTCGTCGACTGGGCTGGCCCCTGTGGGCCGTTTGATCGTGGTTCGCGCGGAACGTTCATTCTCGGCCGTTCGGCAAAACGGTAGCTGTGGATAGCTGTCAGCAGGCCGCGATTTCTCGTCCCGCTTCGTGTGGGGCGGGGTTGATCGGGGCGCCCGCGACGTCGACCATGCTGTTGGTGCCGGGTCGGCTCAGCCCGACACGAAGGTCGGCATCGCGCAGCGCGATCCGTTGCGCCGATTCAAGCTCCTCGGGCCGGTGGTGGATCGTGCTCACTCTCACCGCGATCGGCGCCCTCGTTAACGTCCCCGCCCAGGCGGTAGCGGCCATGTCGCTGTCCCGCCGCCGCGGATCAGCGTGGGCGACCTGGGGTGGCGTCGCGATGGGGCTCGGCATCGCGATGGTGGCGACCGCCGCGGAGTTACCTCGGTGGCCGGTACGGAAGATTGGGACCACGGCGGACGGACACCGTGTCGAGGCGGCGTTCCGCGACAGCGCCCACCGGCAGGTCATCGGCGAAGTCGCCCAGGAAGAAGGCGAGCTCGTCGGCAGCCTCGGCGGGCCATCCCTGGGCGACGATCCCCCCGCGTAGCGTGTCCAGGTAGGAGTCGGGTGTCAGCGCGGGCAGGTCGCGGACCATCGCCGTCGTGGTCGCGCGCCGTGAGGTGAGCCCGGCGAACGACCGACCGCAGCCGCATCCGCCGTCGGGGTTCGCCCGGTCGGTCGCGCAGATCAGGCCGATCCACACCAGCTCACCCTCGATGCAGTGGTTGAAGTCGTTTTTGCGATAGCTCTGACTGAATGCGGTGGCCGTGAGGACCTTCATGGCGACTCCTCGGGGCAGGGAGGCGGATGGTCACGGCCGCGGCGACCGAGCGGAAAGTCGCCGCCCGCGATCCGCATTCAGCCTACGCGCATGGAAATTCGAAGACAAAACCTCTGGGAACATATCGTATAGGCCGTCGGAGCCGCACAGCTGCCGCGATGACAGCGTCCACCGGGCGGAGTCGGTGTCCTTTACCTGCGACTTTGTGGTGTTCGGCCCCTCGTCGACCCCTATCGGCGTGACGGGACGGGTTCAGCTGGATGGTCTGCTCCCAGGATTTTGCTCTGCCCTGGGCATGCCCCTGGGGTCGTTCTTGCAGTCATTGTTATAGCAGTGCCGGTATCATTCGCCATTACGTCGACGACCTATCTCGATATTCGCTCTGCCGCACCTTCTGCGGCGTGGTGTAGATGGGCGATCTCCTCGGCGGGTGTCTCGCGGCCGGGACACGCCTATTCCGTACCGTGACGAAAGTGCGGTGGTGGGCACAGCCAGTACCGCGAGACTGGGCAGCGGTCCCGCTGGGCACTCCGTGGTCGACGGCCGGCCGAGCCTCGGTCGAGGATCAGGGGGGATCAGGGGAGTCGATCTGGACAGATGATTCCCGTCCAGCTGGGCCTCGTCGGGATGGCCGCCGCCGAGCGCGGCCTCGATCCCGCCGCGGATGACCAGTTCGTCGGCGGCCGCCTGGACGCCGTTGGTCGCGAGCGTGGCGAGCGCCGACTCGGCCGCGAGCCACCGGCTTGTGTGGTCGTCTGGCTCGGGGCCAGCGTCGTAGGCGAAGAGAAACGTGGCGAGGTGAGGGGCGAGTGTCGGCATGTCGCCCAGCGCCCTGAGCCCCGGAAGGAGTTCGGGGAGGTCCATGTCGACGAGGCGTTGGCGTACCGCCGGTCCGGCGTCGGCGGCGGCACGCAGCAGCTCGGGGAGAGCTGGGACCTGGCCGGCGGGGTCGCCCCGAAGGCCGAAGCGGTCGGGCAGCCACTCCGTGACTGCCTCCGCGAAGTCCCGGGGCGACGTCGCGGCGGCGAGCAGCGGTACCACTGCCGTGGCGGGCATGCCGGGCGTGGGGCGCGCTCGCCATGTGGCTGTGTGCAGCCAGCGGCCGAGTGGGGTGATCCGCACCTGCCCGTCGGCCGCGTCGAGAGCGCCGAGCACGGCCAGGATGTCGCGCGCCCCCTCGTACGGATCATCCCAGCGGCGGAACATATCGCTGGAGATCCAGCTGCGGTCGGACCGGAGCTGTTCGCTGAAGCTGACGCGCGCGTCGGTCTCGTGGAGAACCGCAGGCTCGGCGAGCGCACTCAGCAGCGCGACACAGGCCGTGCGGGGGGCGCGCGGCTTGCGTGGCCACGCTGCGGTGAGGCACACCTCGTCGAACGCTGCGGCCCAGCGTCCCAGGACGTCCGGACCGGGTTGCTCGCCGCCGCCCGGCTCGGCCAGCCCGCCGCCGTCGTCGGCCCTCGCCCGGCCGCCTTCGACGACCAGCAGGCCCGCCACCCGCGCCGCGGTCCAGGCCTGCTGCAGGTCCCGGATGTCGACCGCCCGTCGTGACGTCCGCGGCAGCGCGACGCCGGCCGCAGCGCACACCGCCGCGAGGTCGGCGGGCCGCGGCGCCCCCGTCGGCGTCACCGGCTGGCCGGCGCCTGCCCAGACGGCGAGCCCCCGCATGCGGGTGAACAACAGGCAGCTTGCGGCGGCGTGTGCGATCGCCTCGGGATCGTCGCGCTCAGTGGCGGAATCCAAGATCTGCGTCACGATCTTGAGCCTAACGGCTGTTTCGTACCTCGGTCGGGTGCGGTGTGGTCCGTCCTCGGCGCGCCCGGTCGGGATTTACCGCGAGTGCTGACGCAACCAGGTCAGCGCGGTGTCGGCAACCTCGCGCCAGCCGTTGTCGATGGTCACTCAAGCTAGGTGCGGGGGGCGCGTCCTGGACCGGACGATCTCCTGATCCGCCGCGCATGAGCTTGACCCTGACATGGTGAGAAGGTGTCCACTGGGCGCGGGAGGTGGTCTCGATCAACTCGACAAACGGAACCCCGCAGAACATCCGCGTGGCCAACGCTCTGGGCGCCAAGGACCCGTCGGTCCGGCTTCAGGCGGCCCTGGCGGTCGGTTCGAACCCCGACCCTGGTCTCCTGGAGACGCTCGTCGAGCGGTGCGCGGTCGAGCCGGACTTCTTCGTGCGAGACATGTTGTCCTGGGCGCTGACCCGCCTCTCGCCGGCGATCACCCTGCCCCGGATCCGCCAGGAACTCGACTCCGAGCGCCCTGCGGCCCGCAGCCAGGCGTTGCACACGCTCTCCAAGATCGGTGACAGGGGCGCATGGGTCTGGATCACACGCGACCTGCTGTGCGACGCCGACGACGAGGTCGCGCGGACCGCGTGGCGCGTCGCGGTCGCCCTCGTGCCCGAGGACGAGAAGAAGGAGTTGACCGATGAACTGGTCGTGCAACTCGGCCGCGGCGACCGGTCCGTGCAACTGAGCCTCAGCCGGGCCCTCGTCGACCTCGGCGAAATGATCGAGCCCGCCCTGGACAGGGCCGCGGCGAACTCCAACCCGGCGGTGGCCACCCACGCTCGTGCCACCCAGCTGCTCCTGCGGGACCCGGAGACCGGTTTCGACGCGGCCATCGACGAGGCGAAGCGGATCGTCATACTTGGCCCGGAACTGGCAGCCGCCGTGGCTGCGTCGGGAGTCGCCGAGACCTCGGAGACCGCCGACCAGACGGAGGCTGCCAGGACCGCGAAGGCTGAGGAGGCTGCGGGTTGCTGATCGGCGAGGTGGCCCGCCGCTCGGGGGTGAGTACCCGGATGCTTCGCCACTACGACGCCCTCGGGCTGGTGCGACCGACCGGTCGCACCGTCGGCGGCTACCGCGAGTACTCCACCGAGGACGTCCGCAGGATCTTCCACGTGGGCAGCCTGCGGTCCCTTGGGCTCTCGCTCCAGCAGATCGGGCGCGCGCTGGAGGACCCGGCCTTCACACCGTCCGCCCTGGTCGGCGACCTCATCCGGTGGACGGAAGACCGTTTGGAGCGGGAACAGGAGCTGCTCAAACGGCTCCGCGCGATCGATGCGTCGGCGCCCACGGGTTGGCAGGGTGTCCTGCGCATCGTCGAACTCATGCAGGGGCTCAACTCGACCAGCGCCGC
Source organism: Frankia sp. AiPa1 (assembly GCF_023243075.1). GTDB lineage: Bacteria > Actinomycetota > Actinomycetes > Frankiales > Frankiaceae > Frankia. The sequence goes on from NZ_JALKFZ020000032.1 coordinate 29,378, forward strand.
GCGCAGGCAGCAGGCTGTCCTGGGCAAGCCGGAGGGCGTGCCGGTTCCCGCCGAGCTGTTGGCCGGGGCGGTTCTGGCCGAACCCGACCCCAATGTCGCGGGCGCTCTGCGCTGGGCGCTCGCCCGATCGGGCGGCGACGGCGTGGCGACGCTGGCCGCCGGCGCGCGCTCGGAGGACGTCGACATCCGGCGGCGCGCGGTGCGGGCGATCGCTGAGATGTCCGAGGCCCCGGGTGCGACCGCGGTACTCGCGGACGCGTTCGGGGACCCGGACACGACGGTGCGCAGGCACGCCGCTCTGGCGTTGGGCAGGCGTGGCGTGACCGCGGCGGTGCCGACACTGGTCGGCATGGTGGTTGAGGGCGCCAACGACGTCGACGCGGCGGAGGCCTTGGCGACGCTGTCCCAGAACCCCGGGTGCGCGGACCGGATCATGACCGCCCTGGTCGACGAACTCGCCGCGCACACCGCGGACTCCGCGATGCGGATTCGCCTGGCCCAGGCGCTGGTCGAGCTGCCGGGGACCCAGACGTGGGAGGTCCTGCGCGAGCTGGCCCACGACGACGACCGCGACGTCGCCCTCGTGGCCTCGGCCTTCGTCACCGTTCTCGAGGAGCGGTCCGCCGAGGATCGAGGCGACAACGCTTCCTGAGAGCTACGTTCGATCAGCCACGGCATCTCGTGGTAACGGAGCATCCACGAGCCGGGCGCCGAAGCGGACGTCTGCCCCCAGCTCGCGGGCGCGGGCCAGCAGCAGCGGTTCGAGGAGCTGCTGGACGCACAGGCGCATCCCGCACGGTTAGGCGATCAGGACTCGTCGGCGTTGAACAGCGCGGCGACGAAGGACGCGTCTGCATCCTCAGCGGCACGCAGCACAAGCCGTTCGCCGTGAATGAGCATGCGCGTTTCCCGTCAGCAATCGGTCGTGAGTAGCGCCCGGCTGGTGGCGGCCGCGGTCGCCGCGATCGCCACGTCGTTGGCTGATCGTAGCCGGCCACTGGCCATCGCGGTTACGGCGAGGCGTGCGTGCACCCGGGCGACGCCGAGGTTGTTCGGTCGACGAGGTCGTCGGCGCTTTACCACCAGCCTCGAATGGTTACTCGCCGGCATCCTCGGCAGGTAGCTGGCGCGCACCGCTTCGGGAGCGGAGCGGGCGGCGTCGGCCTGAACCGGTGTCAGATCAGGCCGGGGCGTCGGCGTCCTGCGTCGAGGTCGCGGACACCCCCGGCCCCTGCTGCGCCGCCGCCGGATCCATCCACATGATCTGCCAGCCGTGCCCGTCGAGGTCGAAGAAGCTGCGCGAGGTGGATCTCGGAGCGACCGTGCGACCGACCGCCGACCGCCGACCGCCGACCGCCGACCGCCGACCGCCGACCGCCGACCGCCGACCGCCGACCGCCGACCGCCGAGCGGCTTCGTGCGGAGGTGCGGTGTGCGCAGTAGGACCGCGGCACCGAAGATCAGCGACGTCGTGTTTGGCCGTGGCGGAGATCTTCTCGCCTTGTTCGGACAGGCTGCGATCCCACCCACGGTGGTCACCTGGCGGTCGGACTGGACGGGGACATGCCGGATCTCGACGTCCCGAACCTCGGCATCGACATGAACTGGAGCGCTACCGGCTCAGATGGCCCGGGTGGGCACGCGATCTATCCGTCATAACCTCTTCGACCCCACCTGGTCAGCCACCACGCGGAGGCAGCCGCCTTTAACGGCGAACTTGACCGCCGTTGAGTCGTATGATGCTGGCTATGGTCGGCGACAGAGCCTCGCATGCCACGCCGTTGTCGGTGGCGCGGTCGCTGCGTCTGCTCGGCGAGCATGTGTCGACCTGGCGGAAGCTGAACCGGCTGACCGCGGCCCAGGTCGCCGAGCGAGCCGGGATCTCCCGGGACACGCTGCGCGCCATCGAGCAGGGCAAGGGCACCGCGAGCACCGAAAACCTGTTCAGGGTGCTACGCACCGTCGGGATCATGGACGCTGTCGTCAAGGCCACCGACCCGTACGAGACCGACGTCGGCCGGCTACGCATGGACGAGATCCTCCCCAAGCGAGTACGGCGCTGATGGCCGGGCGGGATCCTGTCGAGGTCACCGTCGAGATCGACGGGCAGGAGACCGCTGCCGGAACGTTGTGGCTTCACGACCGCGGCGGACAGAGCGCCACGTTCCGCTACGCCGACGCCTACCTGACCAACCCGGCTGGATACGACCTCGACCCGGCGCTGGCCAGGGCCGCCGGCGTCTTCCACACGCCGCCGGGGTCAGCCATCTTCAACGCGTTCGCCGACAGCGCCCCCGACCGATGGGGTGAGAACCTCATGAGGCGTGAGGAGCGCGAGCGCGCCCGCGCCGCCGGGAGCACACCTCGCGCTCTCGGCAGGGCCGACTTCCTTCTCGGTGTCCGCGATGACACTCGCCAGGGAGGTGTCAGGTTCCGCCAGCCGGCAACCGCCACCTACTATTCGACGCATCGGCACGCGGTTCCACGGCTGATCGACCTGGCCCGACTCATGCGAGCAGCCGACCGCGTCCGCTCTCAGGGCGACTTCGACCGCGACCTCGCGGACCTCATCGACGCAGGTAGCTCGCTCGGCGGCGCGCGCCCCAAGGCAGCGGTGCGGGACGCGTCCGGGCGACTCTCGATCGCCAAGTTCCCGCGTTCGGACAGCGACGAATGGGACGTGGCCGGTTGGGAGGAGGTACAGCTGAGACTCGCTCGGCGAGCGGGGCTTACCGTGGCGGAGTCGGAACTGCTGACCGTCGCCGGCCGGCACGTACTACTGCTGAGCCGCTTCGACCGCATCGGCGCGCGGCGTCTGGGGTTCGCCAGCGCCCTGACGATGCTCGAGGCCTCCGACGGGGACCTCCGCAGCTACCTCGAGATCGCCGAGGTGATCGAACGCTACTCGCCGAGAGCTGACGCCGACCTGCGTGAGCTGTACCGGCGGATCCTGTTCTCCATCCTGACCGGGAACACCGACGACCACCTGCGCAACCACGCGTTCCTGCGCGAACGAGACGGCTGGTCGCTCTCTCCTGCCTATGACCTCAACCCCAATCCGGACAACCCGGCCCGGCTGAGCACGGCCGTCGATCTCGACAACACCGACGCGAGCATCGACATCGCGCTGTCGGTAGGCAACTACTTCCGCCTGTCGCCGCCGAGGGCCCGCGACCTCGTCAGGGAGGTGGAGACCGCCACGGCGGGCTGGCGGCAGGCCGCCGCCGAACTCGGCATCCCGAAAAGCCAGGCCGACCGGATGACAGTGGCCTACGAAAGCGAACAGCGACGGATCGCGCGTGCTCTCAGTGTGTTCTGAGGATCTGTGCGGGCGCGTGCGATCGCGTCAGGGACCGCCCCCAGGGATCGGCAGACGCACCAGTGTCCGTCCCCGTGCCGCCGCCAGGGTGTCGTCCACCCGTCCGATCAGCCTCGTCGCGGGATCGCTAACGGCCGTCGGCCTATCCGCGTTTTCCGCTCACAGGCCGCCTTTGAGAGCGTCAAGGAGAGCGGGTGCGGAATGGGCCGCGGCGGTCACGTTCGCCGCGACCAAGAGTGCACGGTGGCGCGGGCGACGGCCGGGCCCACCCGCACCGATCGCAGGTAGCGGACGTGCAGGAACCCCAGCGGTCGCTGGTCAGGATCAGCGGACCGGGCGGCTTCCTCGACGACGGCGGTAAGCAGCCCGCCCTGGATGGCGTTCGCTCCGTTGCGCACGTGCGGCGCGCAGGGGGCATGACGGCCTCGCCGGGGGTGGCGTCGACGTCGACGGGGGACGGACAGTTCCGCCACCCCCGCGACGAGAGCAATTCCTGATGGTGCTGGTCGCTACCGCACGACGTCGGCCCCGTGCGACTCGCGCTGGTGCACGAGGAGGACGGAGCCCGGGGCGTGCGCGACGACGTCCGAAGCGACGCTGCCGAGGAGGTGACCGACCAGGCCGGTGTGGCGGTGGGCGCCGATGACGATGAGGCCCACCTGCCGCTCGGTCGCGGTGGTGACGATGCCCTTCCAGGTCGGCGCGGCCTCGGCGGTGGTGCTGTGCGCGCGGAAGCCCGCGGCGTCCGCGAGCCGGGCGCCGTGCGCGGCGATCTCCGCCGCGGCCTTCTGGACCGCGGTGGCATCGGCCGCGTCGAAGTGCTGCGGGCTGATCGGCGTGAACCCGACGTCGGCAGGTTGCCAGACGCACAGGACGAGCGCCTCGCGCCCGGGCGCGAGCTGTGTCGCGGCATACCGGATGGCGTACCCGGCGACGTCGGATCCGTCGTAGGCGAACAGCACCGGGCCGGTACGGACCGCGGGACCGACGGGCCGTGCGGGTCCGGGGTCGTGGTCGGTGGTCGTCATCTCTCGACACCTTCCGGAACGGGGATCTTCATGTCCAGGTCACCAAGGTCGACTCGGCGCCGCAGCCGGGACAGCAGCGGTGGCGAATCCCAGGCCGGTCGCACCCCCCCGATGAAGGCGTCGATGTCGGGGGCCTGCGGACGGGCTCCGCTGAGAGCGTAGATCGCGACGCCGGTTCCGGCGCCGAGCAGGGCGAGCCCCAGGCCGACCCACAGGGCGATGTTGGTGCCGTCCTCCAGGTTGTCACTGACAGTGGCCGCGAAGTGGGCGAAAATCGGCGCGATCATGAAGGCAGCCACCGCACGCAGCAACTCGACGATGGCGAACACGCGCTGGAGGCTGGGCGACGGCAGCGAGAAGCCGGCCACGAACAGGGCCGGGGCGACGGTGGCGCCGAGCGCGAGCCCGGTCAGGCCGGCCGCGACGAGCGCCAGCGGCTGGTTCGCGGGCATCGCGAACCGGAACAGCAGTGTTCCGACCGCGAGCAGGATCATGCCCACCAGCGGCAGGAAGTGTAGCGAGCGCCGGGAGATGACCACCCCGAACGCGATCGAGGAGATCACGGCGCCGCCGAGCTCCGGCAGGTAGAGCAGGCCGACGCGCACCGGGCCGTACCTCTCCGCCAGCACCGCCGCGGTCAGCACGGTCGCCGACACCGACGCCGCCGCCGCGAACAGCGCGGTCACCACGCCGGCGACCGGGATCGAGCGGGTCAGCATGGGCCGGATCGTCAGCAGGGGCCGCGCGGCACGGCACTGGTAGACGATCAGGACGACGATCAGCGCGAGACCGCCGATCAGCGGCGCGATCACCTCGGGGTCGAGGAAGTCATGGCTGGTCAGCTCGGAGGCGCCCAGGAAGGCGGCGACGCTGCCAGCCGCTGCCAGCAGGATTGCCGGGATGTCACGTGGCGCGTCAGGATTGGCCGGCGGCGCGTCCTCGAACGTCAGCAGCACCAGCAGCAGCGCCGCCACGGAGATGGCCGCGATGATCCAGAACAGCGGCCGCCAGGCGTCGGCGTCGGCCTGCACGCCGCCGATGAACGGGCCGAGCGCCACCGCACCGAAGATACACATATTCATGATCACCACGGTGCTGGGCAGCTTGTGGCGCGGGTACCCGAGCGCCAACGGCGGAACGGCGGCGATCAGCAGCATGCTGGTGGCCAGGCCCTGGAGAGTGTGGCCGACGATGTACATCGCCGCGTCCTGGGCCGCCGCCGTCAGCACCGAACCGACGACGAGTACGACCGCGTAGACGAGCAGCATCCGCCGCTGCGGCAGATGCAGGCTGAGCTGGACGGCCAGCACCGTCCCCAGGGCGTAGGCCGCGTTGCCCAGTCCCGAGCTGAGGCTCATCGTCTGCGGGCTCATGTGCAGCTGTCTGGTGATGATCGGTGCCAACGGATCAAGCGCGGCCGATAGGGCCAGATAGGGAATCAGCGCCAGCATCACCATGGACGCGGTCGCCGCGTACCTGCCTGCGAGTGGACCTCGACGCATCAATACCTTCTGATTTGGGCGAGTTTTGGGCATGCGGGAATTGCCGGGCGCTCGGCCGGTTGTGCTCGGGGTCGACCGGGCCGGCGAGACCGCCGCACGGGTCCGCGGGCTCGGTGACGGCGGCGCGGCCGGACCGGGCCCGGAATCAGCGGAGCCTCCTCCGCTTACCCTGGCCTGCCTGTTAGGGGACGAAAAGACCGACAGGCGGACTGTGAGATTACTTACCACCAACTAAATATTGCGGTCGAAGGGAATACCCAGCGAGCGCAGGGTGGAGCAACAGTCGCCCAGGCTCGGCGTCGAGGGCCCGTGCCGATCGCGGCCCGCCGCCCCCCGCTGGCAGTGCCGCGGCCGACCGCATCCTGACCGACCCCGCGACGACCCGACCCCGCGACGACCCGACCCCGCGACGGCGCCGGGTGCCGGATCGCGGAGATGGGCGCAATGGCAGGAGCCCGGACACCGCACCGGTGTCCCGCGGCGGCAGACCCGCAGGAGTCAAGGCCGCCGCCGCAGGCACATCCGCTTTCTCAGCCGAGGGATACCGATTTGTCGAGGAACTGGTTGGTCACCACGTCGGTGGCGGTCAGTCCGTCTTTCGGCCTGATGCCCTTGGCGGCGTAAAGGGGGTTGAGACTGTCAATCAGCTTCTGGACACGCGTGTTGTCGAAACTCCCGAGAACCCCGTCGGCGCCGTTTGCGATCAACTTGAGGTCGCGCTGCTTCTGGTTGGCGTAGGTGAGCAGGCCGGGGGAGAGGCTGAACCCCTGGGTATGCATCTTGCTCACGGCATCGAGCAGTATCTGGTTGGTGGGTCCGGAGGCGGTGATGTAGTCACGCTGCGCCTGCTGGAACAGTGGAACGAGCTTGGTCAGGCAGGCACTGTTGGCCGCGAGCTTGTCCGCGCGGACGGCCAGGGCGGACTGGTAGATGGGATAGGAGGTATCGGTCAGGAGGTATTTGACGGGTTTGCCCCATGCCTTCACGTCGTGCTGGAGGGTGTAGACCTCGTTGGTGACGAAGCCCTGCTGCACGATCTTGCCGTCGGCGGCGACGAACCGGTCCGGGCTACCCTGGTACGAGGTATCGACCTGCGACTTCTTGAGCAGCCCCTGGCTTTCGAAAAGATCGATGTCGGCCGCGCCGGCGTAGGCGAGTACCTTCGCGTCGGATTTTCCGATGTCGCCGATGTTGGCGAAGTTCCAGGCCGGGTTACCCCAGAGGAGGACCTCGGGGCTGCGGTCGTACGACGCGAACACCGCCACCGTCGGGATCTTGCCGGAGTTCTGGACCGCCTCGTCCGTGCCGACGTAACCGAACAGAATCTGATCGTCCTGGGCCATCAGGGCGGATGGCTGCTGATAGCCTGCGGCCGGGCCTCCGGAGCGGATCTCCAGGCGGACACCAGTGGCGCCGAGTGTGCCGGTCACCCGGTTGTGGTTCGCGTCGATCGTGGGATTGGGTCCGAGCAACTGGTAGGTGAACCCCTGGTCCGGCTCCGGCCACCAGCTCGTCTGGACGACGACAGTATCCGGGCAGACGCCCTTGAGCGGGGTCGTGTAGTGAGACGCGGCCACCGCGGTGCTCCCGCCTGTGGTGGCTCTCGGCTCGACGGATGACCCGCCATCCGAGTTGGAGCAGGCAGCCAGCACCACCGCCACCACGGCGGCGCCCATTGATACCACCGCGCGACGTCGGCGCGGTGTTGATGCTCGCATTGCTCTCCTCGATGCGTTCAGAAGGGACCGAGCTGAAGGTCGGCGAAGCTGTGTGGGATGAGATGCGGTCAATTTCCGCGACTCGGGTTACGACCGCCGTCCCGAATCGTGCCAGCCCCCGATGGTCAGGCGCGCGAGCAGGTCGAATGCCCAGAACACCGCGAGACCGAACAGGGAGGTCATGATGATCGCGGCAAACAGCGGCGCAGATTCCAGCCCACGGGTGTAGCCGTCGATCAGACTGCCGATTCCGGGTTTTCCCTCCCGGAAGAAGAAGTCGCCAACGACCGCGCCGATCACCGACAGGCCGGCGGAAATTCGCAGTCCGGTGAATATGGCCGGTAGAGCGCTCGGGATCTCCAGGTGGACCAGCCGTGCCCATCGGCCCGCGTGACGCAGCGTGAACAGGTCATGATGTGCGGCATCTACTGACCGCAGTCCGAACAGAGTGTTCGTGATGATGGGGAACAAGGCAATGAGGACACAGACGACGGTGCGTGATCGGAATCCGTAGCCGAGCCAGAACCCGATCAGCGGGACGATCGCCAGGATCGGGATTGTCTGGAGGACCACCGCCCAGGGATAGAACGACCGCTCCACCCACCGCGCCTGGCTCATCAGAACCGCGACGACCGTGCCGAGGGCGGCGGCCACACCCAGGCCGACCAGTGCGACCTTCGCTGTCTCACCCAGTCCGGTGAGGATCTCATGGAAGGCCGACCAGTTTCCGAAACCGTCGGTGGCCACCTCGTGCGGCGGTGGGAGAAGAAATCGTCGGCGCGGCGCAAGAGCGAGATAACTCACCGCGTACCAGATTCCGAGAACCGTGCCGAGCACGGCCAACGGTGGCAGCACCGCCTGGACGGTCCGGGCCCGGCGGGAAGGAGCGCGTGCGCCGCGCGCGAGCCCCGACGGCGGCGCCGAGAACACCGAGGACGCCGGGCGCGGCTGCTCCACCGCGGTCACGCGAAGGACTCGCGCAGCGCCTCGGACACGGTACGTGCGGTGCGGCCGAACGCCGCGTCGAACTGAAGCTCCGGCTGCCGCGGGTAGTCGAACGGGACGTCGATCTCGGCCAGCACCCGACCTGGGCGGGCCGACAGGACCAGGACTCTGCTGGCGAGCCAGACCGACTCGACGACCGAGTGCGTGACGAACAGCCCGGCGAACCGCTCCTGTCCGTGCAGCCGAACCACCTCCTGCCCCAGCCGCTGTCGGGTGATCTCGTCGAGCGCGCCGAACGGCTCGTCGAACAGGAACAGCGACGGTCGGACGGTCAATGCCCGCGCCAGCGACACCCGCATCCGCATGCCACCGGACAACGCTGTGGGCCGGTGACGTTCGAATCCCGTGAGTCCGGCCAGTGAGATGGCCTCCGCGACCAGCCGGCGCCGCTCCGCTCTGGGAACACCGTCCAGCTGGGCCAACAGGCCGACGTTACCTGCCACGGTGCGCCACGGCAGCAACGTCGGATCCTGGAAGACGTAGCCGGGGGCCGTGGCGTTCACGGCGACCGTCCCGGATGAGGGCATGGTCAGAGCCGACGCCATCCGCAGCAACGTGGACTTGCCCGACCCCGACGGTCCGACTATCGCCACGATCTCGCCGTCTCTTACCTCGAAGGAAACCTCGCGCAAGGCTTCGGTTCCGTCCGGGAAAGTCTTCCCCACGCCGGTGAACGCCAGCGCGACCCCGGCTGGAGCAGTGGCCATGGGATCGCGATGGGCGGCTGGCCGCCCGTTGTCGGGCGGCCCGCTGTCATCTGCCACGCCGGGTCCCTCCGACTGGGTTGCGTTTCAGGTCGCTCCGACCGCGGTCCTGCTCCGCGCGCGAAATCCTGCGACGTGGCTGACCGGACGACGTCTGGCCCGGATCCTAGTCCTTCCCCCACACCGATCCGCACGGAGATCCGCACGGACACATCTGTCCGCTAGTGCCTGTCCGCTAGTGACATCTGGTCAGGCAGAGGACTTTCCTCTATGCTGACCCGCCTGTGATCTCCGTCGGCCCACCAGGATGTGAGACCCATGAGGATGTGCGGCCAGGCAGCTGTCGGCCACGCCTTGGCGGGCAGCGGTACGAAGGCATATCTTGCTCGTGGTCTGGCTCTCGATTTCTGTACGCTTCCTATCAGCGAAGGAGACGCTCCGGTGACAGAGGACACGTCGTCGACCCCCTCCGGCCCCGACTCGGGCGCTTCTTTGGATGGTGTCGCGGCGGACCTGGCGAAAAATGGGAGTTCTCCGTCCACCTCCATTGCCGAAAGCCAGACCCAGCGGAGGGGCGATCTCGGCCTTGACGTTACGGTCGCGCACAACGCCCGGGTGTGGAACTACTGGCTGGGTGGCCGGGACAATTTCGCAGCGGACCGCGAGGTCGGCGAGCAGGTCCGGCAGATTTTCCCGGGTATCGTGGACGTGGCCCGAGCGGATCGGGCTTTTCTGGGCCGCGCCGTGCGTTACCTGGCCGACGAGGCGGGAATTCGGCAGTTTCTCGATATCGGCACCGGATTGCCCACCGCGGACAACACGCACGAGGTCGCCCAGCAGGTCGCCGCCGATAGCCGGATCGTCTATGTCGACAATGATCCGCTTGTCCTGGTACACGCCCGTGCCCTCCTCGTGGGAACCCCGGAGGGAGCCACGAGCTACATCGATGCGGATATTCATGACCCCGGGTCGATCCTGCAGGCCGCAGCCGAGACACTTGATTTCACGAAACCAACCGCAGTACTATTTCTTGGCAGCCTGAACTTCGTTCTGGACACCGACACCGCAGCCTCGGTGGTCGGTCACGTGATGGGTCGCGTGCCCTCTTCCAGCTACCTGGTGATCGCCCACCCCACATTCGAACTTGGTGGTGAGGCCAACGCCGAGTCGATGCGCCATTGGAACGAGCATGCCACGCCACCGATCACCCCTCGTGGCCGCGGCGAGATCGCCCGTTTCTTTCGCGGTCTGGAGCTTCTGGAACCCGGCATCGTGTCCTGTTCCCGGTGGCGGCCCGAACCTACGCGGTCCGGCGGCCTTCCCCCTGAGGTGCCCCAGTTCGGCGCCGTCGCCCGCAAGCCCTGATGCCTGGATTTCTGGCCGGGGCGGCAGCGGGTGGCATCCGGGTCCACCGCGGGCGGAGAGGCTCGCCGTCGAGGTGACGACGTGGTCCTGGCAACATCGTACCGTTGTTGATCGCACTGTTGCTGGCCGGGCGCACCGTGACAGGCTCCGCACCCACCGACCTCAGAGGCGGCCGTCCCGGTCGCAGTGGGATGATGCCCGTCGTTGCGGTCATCGACGCACGTCCGGGGTAAGTTGGTATCCGACCCCGGACGTGTCGCGGCCGGACCAGCACACAGTGGATCTGTCCGGGCTAAGTGCGGCTGTGGGGAAGCAGGCGTGACCGATCTTCCAGGGAACAGTTCGACGGCACGCCGGCTCTTTCTTGGTGCCCAGCTGCGCAGGCTGCGAGAGAACCGTGGGATCAGCCGGGAGGAAGCTGGTTACCACATTCGGGCCTCGGAATCGAAAATCAGCCGGTTGGAGCTCGGCCGGGTCAGATTCAAGGAACGGGACGTCGCGGATCTGCTGACCTATTACAGCGTCACCGACGGCGCCGAGCGTGATCTACTGCTGAAACTGGTGCCGGAGGCGAATGCGCCAGGATGGTGGCAGCCCTACAACGACGTGCTGCCGACCTGGTTCACGCCGTATATCGGCCTGGAGGAATCGGCCACCCTCATCCGCAGCTTCGAGGTCCAGTTCGTGCCCGGGCTGCTGCAGACCCCCGACTACGCCCGAGCGGTCATCAAGGTCGGTGACCCCACGGCGAAGCCCGACGTCGTGGAGCGGCGGGTCGCGGTCCGGGCGAACCGGCAGCGGTTGCTGTCGAGGCCGAATCCACCCCAGTTGTGGGTCGTGCTCGACGAGGCGACCTTGTGGCGGCCGATCGGCGGGTCGGCGGTGATGCGTGCCCAGCTGGCGCATCTGGCCGCCATGTCCAACCAGCCACACATCAAAATTCAGATTCTGCCGTTCGCGTTCGGCGCCCATATGGCCGAGTGTGGAGCATTCACAATCCTTCGCTTTCCGGGGCCGGAGTCGGCTGCGGTGAACCAGACCGACGTGGTGTATCTTGAGCAGCTCACCGGAGCCCTTTTTCTTGACAAGGCCCACGAGGTCGACCGATACCGGGAGGTCATCTCCCAGTTGGCGATCGCCAGTGCTTCTCCGAGCGCTGCCCCGGCCATCCTCGCCGAGGTCGCCCGCGAGATATAGCGGCCGACGAGCCCCGCGCGACCGGTGCTCCCAGGCCTGGGAGCACCCCGAACCCCTCACCCTCCGAGCAGTAGGAGCAGCCGTGGATCACAGGGCTTCCTCGCGGACCACGACGAACTGTGAGTCCCGGAACAGGTCGCTCTGGTTCGCGCCGAGGTTGTCCGCGAACCAGGAGATCCGCCTGCGCAGCGCGTCGAGGTCGTCGAAGTAGACCTCGTTCACGGCGTCGTAGGGCCAGTCGGCGTTGGTGTCGGTTCCCGAGGTGGCAGCGGGCAGCGGGTGGTTCTGGACATACGCCTGGCCGCGTGCCTCGGCCGGGATCGGCACCGCGCCGACCGTGCCGGCATGGTTCTGCCAGCGGTCGAAGAACTCCGTCTGGGTGAGGCCCGCCGCGCGGCGGGCGAACGCCATGTGCGTGAAGCTCGTGCGGCCATCCTGGCGTCGTTCGTCGAGCCATTCCTGACCGCGCAGGACGTGCTCACGAGCGACCACAACACGGATCGACGCCGGATCGACAGCTCCAGCCCGAGCGTCGTTTCCCGCCAGCGGGTCGTTCGTGGCCCTGCCCGCGGCCGAGACCAGCCAGGCTTCGTATCGACTCAGGTGGTTCTCGTCGGTGAACCACTGCAGGCCGATGCCGTTGTGGGGCGGCTCAGGCGTCTCCCCTTCCAGGACGGTGCCGGCAACCAGACGGACGGGCCGGACGTCCGGCGGTGCGGCCAGTGCCGCGGCCACGGCGGCGCGCCACGCGTCGGCGAACTCGTCGCGCGGGCCGGCTCGGCTGGCACACAGTATCCGTTTGATCATGTCCGGCCCTTCACGTCGTCAACGTGCCGAGGGGAGCGTCGCCGAGTGATGGGGCGCGCGTCGCATCCGCGTGCTGAACGTTTCGGCCACGTCGATCAGCGTATTTGCCACCCTCGATGATTGCAGGCGGTTAGTCGTGATCGATGCGATCGCGATTCCTGATGGCCCGGTGAAGCTGCGTGATCTCGGGTCGCCCCGCGCCTCAGGAACGCGTCCGCGTCAGTACGACCTGTGCCGGGATGGTGTCGGGCACCCGGGATGGTGTCGGGCACATAGTGTTCCGATGCGCCTGATGCTGCTTCGACATGGTCAAACCCCCAGTAACCTCGCCGGTGCCCTCGACACCGCGCGGCCGGGAGCCGAGCTGACCGCCCTTGGCCACGCGCAGGCACGGGCAGTTCCCGACGCACTGCGCGGCGAGCCGATCTCAGCGATCTACGCCTCGGCCCTGGTCCGCACGCAGCTCACCGCGGCGCCCCTGGCCGGAGCACGTGGGCTGAGAGTCGCCGTGACGGAGGGCGTTGAAGAGATTGCCGCAGGCGATCTCGAGATGCGCAGCGACAGGGCAGCCGTCATGACGTATCTCGACGTCACCCACAGCTGGATTCATGGTGATCTGAAGCGCGTGATGCCGGGTGGGCACGACGGCCGCGCATTCGTCGCAGGATACGACGCCGCGATCGCGAACATCGCGGCCACGCACGACGAGCAGGACACTGTCCTGGTCGTCAGTCACGGTGCCGCGATCCGGGCCTGGGTCGCTATCCGGGCTCGCGGCATCGGGTCCGCCGAGGACCGGTGGCTCGAGAACACGGGAATGGTCACGCTCGACGGCGACCCCGTGGCTGGCTGGGACCTCGCCGCGTGGCGCGCCGAACCGCTGGGCGGCTCCGCCCCTCCTGCCGCGACCGCGCACGATGTCACCGGCGCCCCGGTCCGCGAGGCCGAGAACCGAGCGGCCGGGTAGCCGGAGAGCCGGAGAGCCGGTGTCGTGGGCGGAGGGCCGTGCCGATCGCGGTGCGGCCCCCCGCACGATGATCATTCGTCCGGTGACGAACGGTTACTCGTCCGGTGACGAGCGCCCCGCTTGCTGGCCGGTGAGCAGCTGCGCGCGGCGGTGGACGTCGCGCGGGGAGCAGCGGCGGTCGAGCCGGGACTGCAGCAGCGACCCGGCGATGTCGCGCCGGCCCGCCTGGATGGCGCAGTAGATCGTGGTGTCCTCGACGATCTCGCGCTGGGCGGCACTGCCCCCGAGCCTCTCGACGCCGGGCAACGCGATCAGCGCGTCGGTCGCCCGGTCCGGATCACCGTGCAGAAGGTGCATCAGGGCGTCCGCCAGTGGCGCGACGGTTTCGGTGAACGCCGCGTTGCCGCGGGCGGCCGCGGACCGGCGCAGCTGCGCGAGCCGACGGCAGTCACCCCCGGCCGCCAGCGCGATGGCCGAGTGGAGCCCGACGAAGGGCGTCGGCGGATCGACGAGCAACGCGCTGGGAACGGCCGCCAGCACCGGTCCGATGTCCACCGACGACCAGGTGCCGGCGGCGAAGCCACGCCACAGCAACGATGCGGAGTCGATCAGTGCCCGGACGCCGGAGACGGACGGCGGCGCGAGCTGGGCGATGAAACGTGCCCGGATCGCACCGTCATCACCGAGCGCGAGTTCATGCAGGGCCGCGTGCCAGGAGAAATGCGCCCGATGTGACGAGTCCGACCCGCAGGTCGAGATCCAGGTGTCCAACCAGGCCAGCCCCGCCTCGTGGTCGCCCGTCTCGTAATGGACGTGGGTCTTCGCGTGCACGGCGTGGCCGGCGGTCGGTTCGACGGCCAGCGCGAGCGCGGCGAGCTCGGCCGCCTCGTCCCACCGCTCCTGCTCCTGACGGGTGAAGGCGAGCAGCCCCCGGTACCACCAGTCGTCGCGGTAGACGGCAGCCAGCCCCTCGACCAGAGCCCAGGCCTCGGCCGGGAGTTCCGTCGCGCCGCTGAACGCGATGGTCGGCACGGCGATGCTGACGGCCAGGGCGTCTTCCGGGTAGGCCTGGATGTAGCTGAGCAGCGCCGCGGCCGAACCGGCTCCGCCCGGTTCCTGGATGCGCGCGGCGACGACCTCGATGAAGCGTCGCTCACGCTCGTCCGCCCGGCCGGCATGGCGTCGCGCCTCCCGCAGGGCCGTGTCCACGTCGACGTCGGCGCCCCACTCGGCACCGAGCAGCGCCAGCACCGCCTGCCCAAGGGCGAACCGGGGGTCAGCCGCGACCGCCTCGGCCACCAGCGTCTCGGCTCCGGAGCGTACCCGCAGGATCCGGCCGAGCCCGGCGACATAGCGATCGGCCGCCTCGGGACTTGCGGTCAGGGGCAGACCGTAGGGGTCGCGTACCCGCCGCGCGACCCGCGGCCCGGGCATGGCGGCCACGACGGTGCGGGCGAGCGTGGCCGCCTGCGCGCGGATCTCGGGGATCGCCGTGCTCTCCCACATCTCCGCGCGCCGCAGCGGGCCGATGGCCCAGATCGCCGGCCGGCGCCCGTCGGCCGCGACCAGGCGCCCGGATCCCTCGGTGGCGAAACCCAGATCCAGGACGTCCGGGGTCGCCAGGCCCGCGGCGAGCAGGTTCATGATCAGGGGATCATGGCTGGTGCGCACGCCGGCGCCCGCACCGGTGCAGTTGACCACGGCCGCGGCGCGGATCCGGGAGCCGTCACTGAGCGAGACGTCGATGCCGGCAGCGGTGTCCGACGCGTCGACGACGTGCGCGGCGTGCACGACCAGCGACCCCTCGGCGCGGCGTTGCTCCAGCCAGGCGTGGATGGCGGGATCGACGCGATGGCGCACCTGGTCCCAGCGGCGCATCGTGGTGGCGACGAAACGGGCCCGGGAAGCCGTGTCCAGACGTGACCACAGTTGGGCCGTCACCGGGCGCATCGCGTCCACGGCCCGCCGCCAGTCGCCGTCGGCCGCGCGGATGTGATCGAAGACCAGCCGGCGAGCCTGGGCGAGGCTGATCGGACCGTCGGGCAGCCGCGGGGCCGCGAACGGCGGCGCCGGGTCCGACGCGTGCGGCAACGGAAGCAGCCCATGACGTGAGGTCACGTGCAGGCGCACGCCGGCTCGGCTCCAGCGCTGGGCCATGTCGGCCATGGTCAGGCCCGCGCCGACGAGCAGCACGTCGCTGCCGGCCGGAACGCGAGGCGGGGTATCCGACCGCCACGGATCAGCGACGAACCGCGGCGAGCGCTCCAACGCCGGTGGAGCCCACGCCGTGGTGGCAGCGCCGTGCCCGAGCGCGAGGACGACGCCGTCGACCGGGTGGCTGGTTCCGTCGTCGAGGGTCAGCCGCAGCCGGCGGCCGTGCCGGCGGACGTCCGTCGCGCGGGCGAACACCCGCTCGAGCCGCACCCCGCTCGCGGCGCGCAGCGTCTCCTCCAGCGCGTGGCGGAGATAGTCGGCGTAGAACTGGCGGGGCGCGAAACCCCCGGGTGGGAAGTCGACCGCGACGTGCCGACGGAGCCAGCGCAGGAAGTGCTGCGGGTCATCGTCGAAGGCGCTCATCTTCGCGGCCGGGACATTGAGCCGGTGCCGCGGATCTCGGGTGAGGTAGGCCAGACCTTCGCCGACGTCGTCCGGTTCGACGAGCACTATCGTGAATCTTCGGCCGGTAACCGCCGCGGACCTTGCCAGCTGGGCGGTGGCGAGGCATCCGCTCGCTCCGCCACCGACCACCGCGACGACCACCGGCGCACTCATCGTGACCGTCGACAGTATGTGTGCGGACACCTGGGCATGAAGATCTCCTCTTCGTCCAATCCGGTAGGACTCAGATTAGGCGCACATGGGGCAGGCCGTGGCCCGGATCGACCGAACGGCGGTGCTTCTGCGTGCTCGCTCCGCGACCGATGGCACGCGTGCCATGCCGGTCCACGACATTCGTTGATGGTGATTGTTGGTCGCGGGTGTGGTGGCTTGCTCAGGGCAGGTGCGGGCCGGTGAGGGCGGCCAGGTCGAGTCCGGCGAGACGATCAGGGTCGACGATGGCGTGGATCTCGGCTATCCGCTCGTTCGCAACGGTGAATCCCATGAGCGAGGTTGGCTGGCCGTCGATGATGATCAATACGCCGGCGGTGCCGTTCATCAGCGTGGGGTGTATCGCTGCCGTGGGCTGGGCGAACATGAGGGCCCGGCGGGCTACCGCCGTCGCGCCGCGCACGACGGCCGAGGCCCCCGGCCGGGCGGCGCCGCCGTCGGCCCGCAGGACGATGGCCGGGTCGAGCAGTTCGACCAGGGCGGCGAGGTCGCCCCCACGGGCGGCGGCGAAGAACGCGTTGACGATCCGCCGCTGGATGGTGCGGTCCGCGTCCGGTGCGGGCGCGGCCAGGTCCCGCACCCTGCGGCGGGCCCGGCTGGCCAGCTGGCGGGCGGCCGCTGGAGTGCGGTCGACCATCGGCGCGATCTCGTCGAACGGAAGGCCGAACATGTCGTGCAGCACGAAGGCGAGCCGTTCGGCGGGACTGAGGGTGTCCAGCACGATGATCAGCGCCAGTCCGACCGACTCCGCCAGCAGGGCCTCCTGCTCGGGCTGCCGAGCGCCCCCGGGCGGGTCCGGGGAGACGATCGGATCTGGTATGTGGACGCCGATCGGATCCTCGGCCCGCGTCCTGCGTGCCCGCAGCGTGTTGAGGCAGATCCTGGCGACGACGGTGGTGAGCCAGCCACCCAGGTTCTCGATCTCGCCGGCATCGGGCCGGTCCAACCGCAGCCAGGCCTCCTGCACCGCGTCATCCGCCTCGGCCAGGGAACCGAGCATGCGGTAGGCGACGGCGCGCAGGCGGTCGCGATGCTCCTCGAACCGCTCGGCGAGCCACTCAGCTTCTTCCATCAGTCACAATCCTCCGTCGGCGCGTGTCATACGCAATGACCGACGGCAGTCGGCCCGTGTGACAGAGAAGCGTGTGACAGGGAAGGTTGAGCGGATGCCAGCGATGCTACTGAGGACCAGGGTGAAGGCCGACAAGGCCGCCGAGGTCGAGGCAGCGGTGAAGTCGTTGTTCGTGGCGCTGGAGGAGGCGCGGCCTGAGGGGATCCGCTACACCTCGCTCCGGCTCGCGGACGGTGTGACCTACGAGGTGCTGCTGCAGATCGAGGAGGGCGTGGAGAACCCGCTGCCCAAGGTGCCCGAATTCCTGCGGTTTCAGGAGAACCTCAAGGGATGGCTGGCCGAGCCGCCGACGCCCGAGCAGGCGACGGTGATCGGGGACTACCAGGCCTGATCCGATGCTGGCCGGTCATGGTCCCGGTGCTCGGGACGCCACCGCGGTCGCCGCGCAGCTCGGTATCGACCCGGCGCTGCCTTCCTGCCGCTGACCGCCTGACCGCCTGAGCTGCTCGGGAGGATCCGTTCAGACGGGTTTCCTGGCGGGGACGGGGGGCGGAGCCGCGCCGGTGGTCCAGCGCTCTTCGATGTGGGCGAAACGCCAGATGGCGAGTGCGAGGGCCCAGGCGAGAAAGAAGATGCCGACGATGGTGTAGCCGGCGTAGTCGAGGTTGATGCCGGCGATCCAGGCCAGGGGGCCGGAGGTGATCGCGAGCCGGTCGGCGAGAACGCCGACGAGTTCGATGGTGCCGATGACCAGGGCAACGACCACGGAGATCGTGGTGATCGTCAGGTTGTAGTAGACCTTGCGGACGGGGCGGGCGAAGGCCCAGCCGTAGGCGGCGTTCATGAAGACGCCGTCGACGGTGTCCATGAGGCACATGCCGGCGGCGAACAGGATCGGCAGCACGATGATCGCGTAGAAGGGAAGACTGAAGGCGGCGGCGCCGCCGGCGAGCACGAGCAGGCCGACCTCGGTGGCGGTGTCGAACCCGAGGCCGAACAGCACGCCGATGGGGTAGATGTGCCAGGGGCGGGTGACGGTTCTGGTGAGGCCGCCGAGGAAGCGGTTCATGAAGCCGCGGGAGTCCAGATGCTGTTCGAGTTCCCGCTCATCGTAGGTGCCGGCGCGTAGGTCGCGGAAGACCTTCAGGATGCCGATCAGGGCGACGAGGTTCAGGATTCCGAGGATCCAGAGGAAGACGCCGGAGACCGACGGGCCGATGACACCAGTGATGGTGTGCAGCCGGGAGGAGTCGTCCTCGACCGGTCCGACCAGGGATTTCACGCCGACGGAAAGCAGGAACGCCAGGGCGAAGACGATGGTGGAGTGCCCGAGCGAGAACCAGAACCCGACGGACAGCGGCCGGCGCCGGCGGGGATTGCCGTTGGCTTCGCGGGCGATATCTTCGGCGATGAGCTTGCGGGTGGTGTTGTCGACGGCGGCGATGTGGTCGGCGTCGAAGGCGTGGCGCAGGCCGAAGGTGTAGGCGAGGACGCCGACGCCGGCAGTGAAGATCGGATGATCGCCGCCGAGACGGTAGTCGTGCGGAGTGACCAGGGCGAACAGGACGACGAAGCCCACCGCGTGGAGCAGGACGACGAAGGAACCCATCCCGGCGAGCGAGCGCCTGTCCGCCGCGGTGAGGCTCGCCCGGAACTGGGCCGCGCGTGCCGCGAACCCGGGTTCGTCGGTGCCGGACACTGGGTGGGCCACGTCAGGTCTCCTCTGCGGTGATGCGCCCGGCAGGCAGGCGTGGTCTCGTCGCAGCCGCAACTATCTCCCTTATGCAACCTTGTCGCAACTGCGACGGCGTATCGATGACGATGCGTCTGGCAGTGCCATGTCGACCGGTTCGGTGGTGGCCTGCTCGCCACTCGGTGGTCGCCTGAACCGGCCAGAGCTTCGCCATCCCGGGCGACACTGGTGTGGTGCCGAGCCATCATGACGGTCACCGACGTGGCCCGCGAGTACGGCACCTGGACGGTGTCACGCGCCTGGCCGGCCATGGCTGGCGTCATTCCGGCGGGAAAGGAAGAAGCGGAAAGGAAGAAAGGGCGCCGGATTCTCAGATCCGGAAGTTGAAGATGCTGGTGTCGAAGGAGTTGTAGGCGGAATAGTCGAGCAGCTCGTAGAGCCGGGAGCGGGTCTGCATGCCCTCGACGAGGCCGGCCTGGGTTCCCTCGGAGGCGATGCGGCGTAGGCCGTCCTCGACGGCGCCCATGGCGATGCGCAGCAGCGTCACCGGGTAGATGACGAGGTTCACGCCGACGGATTCCAGAGTCTGGGCGGTGAACAGCTCGCTTTTGCCGAACTCGGTCATGTTCGCGAGGATCGGCACGTCCAGCGCCTTGCGAAACGCCTCGAACTCGGCCGCGTCGGCCATCGCCTCAGGAAAGATCATGTCGGCGCCGGCATCGACATAGGCGCGGGCTCGAGCGATCGCGCCCGCCAGGCCCTCGATCGCGCGGGCATCGGTGCGGGCGCAGAGCAGGAAGTTCTCGTCGCGGCGGGCGGCGACGGCGGCGCGCAGCCGGCGGACCATCTCCTCGACCGGCACGACCGCCTTGCCGTCGAGGTGTCCACAGCGTTTCGGGTTGACCTGATCCTCAAGATGGCAGCCGGCAAGACCGGCATCCTCGAGGATCTGGATGGTGCGGGCGACGTTCATCGGCTCGCCGAAGCCGGTGTCGGCGTCGACGATGGTCGGCAGATCGGTGACCCGGGCGATCTGTCCGGCGCGGGTGGCGACCTCGGTGAGCGTGGTCAGCCCGATGTCGGGCAGCGCCAGGTCGGCGGCGAGCACCGCCCCGGACACGTACACCCCGTCGAATCCGAGCTCGGTGATGAGCACGGCGGACAGCGGGTTGAACGCGCCGGGAAAGCGCAGGAGCCGGCCTGAGCGCAAGGCCTCGCGCAGCGCGACCCGGCGTTCGTGGGCGGGTGTGCGCGCGTGCAGCATCAGAAGATTCCTTCGGTGCCGCTGGCGGCCAGGGGCGGGGTGGGGGTCAGGGTCAGGCCGGCGAGCTCATCGGGGCGCAGGTCGGGCAGTCGCGTGGCGACCTCGAGGAAACGGTCCTGTTCCGCGGTGGGGATGACGCCCTCGGCGAGCCGGCGGAACTTGGTGATGTACTCGGCGCGGCCGAAGGGACGGGCGCCGAGCGGATGCGCGTCGGCGACGGCGATCTCGTCGGTGAGCGTCGAGCCATCGGTGAACGTGACGACCACCCGTCCACCGAACGCCTTCTCGGCCGGGTCGGGGGAGTGGTAGCGCCGGGTCCACTCCTCGTCCTCCACCGTGGTGATCTTCTGCCAGAGGTCGACGGTGTCCGGCCGGGTGGCCCGCTCGCGGGCATACGAGCGCTCGTGATGCCAGTCCCGGTCCTGCAGGGCCACGGCGAAGATGTACGGGATCGAGTGGTCGAGGGTCTCGCGGGTGGCCAGCGGGTCGTACTTCTGCGGGTCGCCCGCCCCGCTGCCGATCACGTAGTGGGTGTGGTGGCTGGTGTGCAGGACGATCGAGGCGACTCGGGCGAAGTCGCCGATGGCCGGCCCAAGCCGGCGGGCCAGGTCGATGAGTGCCTGACTCTGGTACTCGGCGGAGTGTTCCTTGGTGTAGGTGTCGAGGATGCCACGCTTGGCCTCTCCCGCCGCGGGCAGCGAGACGACGTAGCCGGCGTCCGGGCCGTCGAGGATCTGGGCGATGACGCCGTCGGCACCCTCGTAGATCGGGGCGGGGGCGCCCTCGCCGCGCAGGGCCCGGTCGACGGCCTCGACCGCGATCTTGCCGGCGAACGCGGGTGCGTAGGCCTTCCAGCTGGAGATCGTGCCCTTGCGGGACTGCCGGGTGGCGGTCGTCGTGTGCAGGGCCTGGCCGATCGCCTGGTAGATCGTCTCGACCGGCAGGCCGAGCAGGGTGCCGATCCCGGCCGCGGCGGAGGGGCCCAGATGGGCGATGTGGTCGATCTTGTGGGCGTGCAGGCAGATCCCGGTGACCAGGGCGACCTGGATCTCGTAGCCGGTCGCGATGCCGCGCACCAGTTCCGCGCCACCCAGCCCGCGCTGCGCGCCGAGCTGCTGGGCGACGGCGAGGATCGGCGGAATGTTGTCGCCGGGGTGGGAGTAGTCCGCCGCCAGGTAGGTGTCGTGGAAGTCCAGCTCACGCACGGCCACCCCGTTCGCCCATGCCGCCCACTCCGGCGAGAGCCGGGTGGACGCCGCCAGACCGAACACGGTCGCGCCAGCCCGCCCGGACGCGGGCGCGTGCCGCAGCGCCTGATCCCGGGCCGCGACCACCGGGGGACGGGCCAGCGAGGCCGCGGCCACCCCGGCGTTGTCAATGATCCGGTTGATCACCATGTCGGTGACGTCGCTCGGCACCGCCACCAGGTCGGCGGCCACCTCGGCGATCTTCCAGGCGAGTTCGGCGGAACGCGGGAGCTGCTCGGTACTGCGAAATACCCGGACCTTGTGCTCGATCATGCGAACGCGCCTTCTTCCGAAATATCGGCCTCGGGACGGGCGACACCGCCGTTCCGCATTGTCGTCTCCACTTCGATCGCTGGCGCGTTCCCGTGCGGCTGTTTCCGGGCCGAGCTCGCTCGACGGCGGACTGCACACGTCCGGGTCACCTGGCTGCGCAGGCTCAGAGTCATGTTCTTCGCGTGCGTGAACGTCGACCTGTCCGGAATGTAGTCGGGGAGACGTCAACGATGGCACCCTCACTACGGCGTGTGGTGGCGTGCAGGAGAAGGCCGGCGGCGAGTGCCCAGAAGGCGGCGCCGACGCTGGCGAGGGTGACGCCGCTGGCGGCGACGACGAAGGTGACGATCGCGGCCTGGCGGTCGTCCGGGTCGGCCAGGGCCGAGGCCAGCGACGAGGCGAGCGTGCCCACGAGCGCGAGGCCGGCGACGGCCGTGGTGACGCCGGCGGGGGCGGCGGTCGAGACCGTCACCAGAGCCATGGACGCCAGGGCAAGGACAAGGAAGGTCCAGGCCGCGAGGTGGGCGACGATCCAGCGTCGCTTCGGGTCAGGGTGCGCGTCGGGGCTCGCGGCAAGCGCCGCGGTGATCGCGGCCAGGTTGATCGCATGGCCGCCGGCGAACGCGCCGAGGACGGTGCCGACGCCGGTCACCGTCATCGACTCTCGCCAGGGGACCGCGTAGCCATAGGAGGACAGCACCGCGACGCCCGGCACGTTCTGGGACGCCATCGTGACGATGTACAGCGGGACGGCGAGAGAGAGCACCGACGCCCAGGTCAGCGTCGGCGCGGTCAGCGCGACCCGGGGCAGTAGCGGTCCCGCGGCGCCGCCGTGCCGCCCGAGCCAGATCCCGACCGCCACCACCGCCGCGGCGAACGCCGCCGGCACCGCCCAGCGCGGCGCGAGCCGTAGCAGCACCAGCCACACCACGACTTCCGGCACGATGAGCGCCGGGTGGTCGACCAGCCCGTGGACGGGCGCGATGCACAGCGAGAGCAGAACGCCGGCCAGCATCGCCTGCGCGATCGGCGCGGGGATCGCGGCGATGAGCGCTCCGAGGCGCGGCCACAGCCCGGTCACCAGGATCAGAGCGCCGACGAGCAGGAAGGCCCCGACCGCCGCCGGCCAGCCGCCGTCGACCGAGCCGGTCGAGGCGAGCAGCGCCGCGCCTGGTGTCGACCAGGCGAGCAGGATCGGCATCTGGTGCCGGCGGCTGAGCCACAGGGTTCCGAGCGCCTGGGTGACGGTGACGGCGAGCAGGCCCGAGGCGGCCTGGGTCGGATCCGCCCCGGCCGCCCGTAGCCCGGCCAGCACCACGACGGACGTGCTCGCGAACCCGACCAGTGCCGTGACCACGCCCGCACTGATCAGATGGGCGGCCCGGACCTCCACGACCGCCTCGCCGTCCGCAGCTGCCTCGCCGTCCGCGGGCTCCGACCGGACTGACCTACCGTCGCTCATGCAACGACTATCCGCACCGATCCACGCACACGGGTCGTCAGGGCCTGGCGACGGTCACCGGACGAAACCGACGGTCACCGGGAGAGACCGACGGTCACCGGAAGAGTCCGGTCACCAGGAGGGAGAAGGCTGGTTACCGCGAAAGAGGAGACCGGTTACCGCGAAAGAATGGTGACGGCGGCGGTACCGGGCGCCCCGTAGACCTGTGCGTAGCCGACCCGCGGGTCGCCGGGGACCTGCCGTTCGCCGGCCTCGCCCCGAAGCTGGCGGACCAGCTCGTGCACCTGCCGCAGCCCCGAGGCTCCGATCGGCTCGCCGTTGGCGATCAGGCCGCCGTCGGTGTTGACCGGCAGCCGGCCGCCGATCTCGGTGACGCCTTCGGCGAGCCACTTCTCCTGCTCGCCGTCGGCGCAGAAACCGTTCTCGGCGAGATGAATGACCTCGGCGCCGGCGTCGGTGTCCTGCAACTGGACGACGTCGACGTCCTCGGGACCGATCCCGGCCTGCTCGTAGGCCGCCCGTGAGGCGTACACCGTCGGAGCCGAGTCCTCCTCGACGGCCGCCCATGTGGTGTTCACCTCGTACGCGCCGTAACGGCGGGTACGGATGGTCGAGGCGCGCACGAAGACCGGCTTGTCGGTGTAGCGGTGGGCGATGTCGGCCCGAGCCAGGACGACGGCCGCCGCCCCCTCGTCCGGGGCGCAGAACATGTACTGCGTCAGCGGATGGTTGAGCACGGGCGAGGCCAGAATCTCGTCCTCGGTGATCGGCTTGCGCCGGAAGGCGTTGGGATTGAGCGCGCCGTTCCGGAAGTTCTTCGCCGCGACCCGGGCAAGCGTCCGGGGGGTGATGTCGTGGTCGTGCATATAGCGATTGATCTTCATGCCGAAGAACTTCGTGGTGACGTACTGGCCGTTCTCCGCGTACCACGACGGCATGTTCACCAGCATCGGGTCCTCGACGAAGGCACCGCGCGGATGCTTGTCCAGGCCGACGGCGACGGCGATCTCACACACGCCGGTCTGGATGGCACTGGCTGCCTGCTGGATCGCGCTGGCGGCCGTGGCGCAGGCGTTGAAGACATTGATGAAGGGGATTCCGCTCAGTCCGAGCAGCCCGGTCAGGGGGTCGGTCTGCGCCACCGTCCAACTGCCGCCGCAGGCGAACTGAACGTCCGTCCAGGTCATTCCCGCGTCGGCGAGTGCGAGGTCGATCGCCTCGGCGCCCATGGCGAACGCCGTCTTGTCACCGAACCGGCCGAAGGGATGAAGCCCAGCACCGATGATCGCGACATCACTCATCCTGGACTCCTCAGGCGCTGTCGGTGCTACCGGAGACCGGTGCAAAAGCGAAGGTCACGACCTCGTTGCCGGCATCGTCAACATAGAAGGGGACGATCGACAACTCCACGTCCATGCCAAAACGCAGCTTCGACGGGTCGTTCTCCGTCAACCTCGACTCGACCCGGATGATGTCGTCCAGCTGGACGAGGCCGACCCCGAAGGGCACGAAACGATCCGCCTTGTCGGAACCGGCGTACGGCAGCTTCGGCACGAAATTCTGCGTCGTCCAGGTCACGAGGGTGCCGCGCCGCGGCAGGAGTAATTCGGACATATCGGATCGTCCGCACCGCGGGCAGCGCGCCTGCGCGGGGAACGCCGTCGCCGTGCAGACACCGCACCGGCCGCCGATGAGCTGCGGCGATTCGTGTGGCCAGGTGAAGACTTCGGCCAGTGGCGTTTGCATCGGCACGGCGCCCTCTCGTCGATCTACGTTGCCCTCACGGTAGCACCAAACCTTTAGAGGTTTCCCGTCTGGCGGTGGGGTGATGGGGAGGGGCCGTGGCGTCCGTCGGCGGTGGTGGCTCGGCGGTGACGGCTCTCGGGACTCGTCCGTGGTCGTGGTGGCGTCGGGCGGGATCGTCGTCGCGACCGGACGTCCGTCGCAGCCCCCGGGCGGCGACCGACGCGATCGCGACATGGAACGTCCGCGACGCAGCTGTCGGCGCCGCGGACGGGTAGGGTGGGGTCGTTACCTGTTCTCCGCTGTGTGAGCGTCATACATCGTCGGACGGAACGACCGGGTGAGGAGCGATTCACATCCGGTGCGCGGCCGGGAGGCGAGAGACGTCTGCCGGGACATTGGCAAGGAGAACGATCGTGGCACAGGGTACCGTCAAGTGGTTCAACGCGGAGAAGGGTTTCGGGTTCATCTCCGTGGACGGCGGCGGTCCGGACGTGTTCGTCCACTTCTCAGCCATCGCGGCGGACGGCTACAAGTCGCTTGACGAAGGGCAGAACGTGCAGTTCGACGTCGTTCAGGGCCAGAAGGGCCCGCAGGCGGAAAACGTCCAGGTCGCCTGACGCCGCACCAGCGAGACAGCGGACGGTACGCGGTCAGCCGCGTGCCGTCCGCTGTCGGCCGTTGGCGTACCCATGGCTCGGGTCTGCCGGGCCCGTGCACGTGCGGCCCGCTCATGCCGCGGCTCGCTATCCATGGCCAAGGGGACGTGGCAGTCATCTTTTCGAGCCTGCCCCACGCCCGGCTGACGTCATGACCGCCCGAGCCGTTCCGCTGCGGCTGCTATCCGGTGCCGCCTCCCTGCTGGCGACTCCGCTGCATGTCGATGATTTTGTCGAGATGGTCAACCCGCTGTGGTCGGGCCGTCAGACCTGGGGCAGGGTGCGGGCCGTACAGGCGGAGACGGCCGATGCCGCCACGCTGACAATCAGGCCCGGCCGTGGCTGGCGGGGCCACCGGGCCGGCCAGTACGTCGGGATTGCGGTACCCGTGACGGGTGTGTGGCGGCACCGGGTGTACTCGGTGTCCTCCGCGCCAGATCGGCCCGACGGCTGTTTCCAGATCACGGTACAGGCGTTCGCGGGGGGCCAGGTGTCCCCCCGACTCGTATCCGGGGCGAGCCTCGGAACGGTCCTACGCCTGGACCCGCCTGCCGGCGAGTTCACGCTGCCCGAAAAAGTTCCGCGGCGCATCCTCTTTCTGACCGCCGGCAGCGGCGTCACCCCGGTGATGTCGATGCTGCGGGACCTCGCGCAGCGGCGCGAGCTGCCCGACGTCGTGCTCCTGCACCTGGCCCGTACCCGCAATGATGTGATCTTCGGGACGGAGCTGCGCAGGTTGGCCCAACGCTTCCCGGGGCTCCGGCTGCACGAGTTCTACACCCGGACAGCCGTGGACACCGAGGATGACCGCGACGGCCCACGCGTATCGCTGACGGACCTGCTCGCCGCCTGCCCGGACTGGCCTGAACGCTCGACGTGGGCGTGCGGGCCGCCCGGTCTGCTCGACAAAGCGCAGGATCTGTGGCGCGAGGCCGGTGTGGCGGGACATCTGCGCGTCGAACGGTTCCGTCTCGCCACGAATACCAGCCGTAGTAGTAGCGGTAATGGTCACAGCGAAGATGGTCGCGACATTGGTCGCGACGGTGATGTCGGCGACGGCGCCAGCGTGCACTTCACGCGCAGCGGTCAGCGGGCGGTCGCCGACGGCCTCACTCCATTGCTGGCCATCGGAGAACGAGCCGGAGTGTCCATGCCCAGCGGATGCCGCCTCGGGATCTGTCGCAGCTGCGTTGCCCGGCTGGGCGCGGGCCGGGTGCGAGATCTGCGTACCGGGGTGGAACACGGCGTGGCCGGCGACCTCATCCAGACCTGTGTGTCAGCCGCGGCCGGCGATGTCGCCATCGACCTGTAGTTCCACCCGTACGGGGAGGGCACGTTGCCAGATCGACATGTGTTGGCAGACCGACACGTCTCGCCAGACCGCCACGCCTCACCGGGCGGGCATCCTTCGCCAGCCCAACACGCCTCACCCGGCAGGCATCCTTCACCCGGCCGGAGCGGTACGACCGCTACGGACATCGAGGAGTTCGGCCGCGCGCTCGACGAGATCCGGGGCCGGGTGGCGGCCAGCCTCGGCGAGGACGACGCCCGTTATATCCGGCGGGTCATCCGCGTCCAGCGCCTGCTCGAGATCGGCGGGCGAGCCACGATGTTCGCCTCCTTCCTGCCTCCCGCCTGGCTCGCGGCGACCGCGATGCTGACGGGCGCCAAGATCCTCGACAACATGGAGATCGGCCACAACGTCATGCACGGCCAGTGGGATTGGATGAGCGATCCGGCCATCCAGTCCGCGACCTGGGAATGGGACGCCGCCTCCCCGTCCGAGCAGTGGAAGTCGGCTCACAACTATCGCCATCATACTTACACAAATGTACTGGGCGAAGACCGGGACATAGGTTTCGGAATCCTCCGCATGACACCTGCCCAGCAATGGCGGCCAGTATTTCTCGCGCAGCCCCTCTACGCTGCCGCTCTCGCGCTCACTTTCGAATGGGGTGTGGCCCTGTTCGACATCGAGATCGATCGGACCTGGCGTGGCGAGAAGAGCTGGCGGGAGACTCTCACGCACCTGGACGGAGTCCTCCGGAAAGGAGGACGACAGGCGCTCAAGGACTACGTCATATTTCCCCTGATCGCCGGTCCCGGGTTTCTTCCTGTACTGCTCGGAAATCTGACGGCAAACGTTCTCCGCAACATCTGGGCCTACATGATCATCTTTTGTGGGCATTTCCCTGAGGGCGCCGAGATCTTCACGCCCGAGCAGATCGTGCAGGAGAGCCGCGGGGAATGGTACCTGCGCCAGATCCAGGGCTCCGCCAACATCGAGGGCTCGCCGCTTTTTCACATTCTCTCCGGGAACCTTAGCCATCAGATCGAGCACCACCTGTTCCCGGACCTGCCCAGCAACCGATACGCCCAGATAGCCCCCCAGGTGCGGTCGCTGTGTGAACGATTCGGCGTCCCCTATACGTCCGGACGCCTGGGGCGGCAGAGCATCGACATCTGGAGAAACATCTTCCGGCTGGCCCTGCCGGGACCGTCCCGTCCACGCCGGGCGTGGACGGGACGCGTGTCGCGCGCACGGTAGTTGACCGGGAAACCGGCTCCGGAGACCGAGGGAGCGCGGCCTCGATCGACGGAGAAGAACCGCGACTGCCGGAAGCGGAAGCGTCGCCACGTCGGCCGCGTGATCGGGGCACGTGGCCGGGCCCGCTGGTTCACCCACGTCGCGCCCATGATGGTGGTCCTGCTGCTGATCGCCCTGCCGGGCTCCATCCACGCGCAGACCTACCCGGTCGAGGCGCGCTACGCCCCTGTCGGGCCTGCGGCCGTGGCGACTCAGACCGTCACGGACGCGGCGGGTGTCGAGTACGCCATCTACCGGCCGGCGCACTACACCACGCTCGGTTTCCTGAGCCCGATCGTCACCTGGGGAAACGGAACCGACTCCACGCCTGACATGTACTCCGTTCTGCTTGGCCACCTCGCGTCGTACGGGTTCACCGTGATCGCCCCGATGCGGCCGAATGTCGGCAGCGGCGCGGCGCTGGCCGCCGCAGCGCGCTATCTGCTCGCCCGGAACAGGACGGCTGGCAGCGTCTTCCGGGGTCGGCTCGACCCGGGCGCCATCGCCGCGGTCGGACATTCCCAGGGCGCCGGCGGAGCGGTCCGGGCCGCGGTCAACAATCCGACCCTGATCGACACGGTCGTGACGTTCTCCCTGCCGAACACCCGGTGGGTCGGCGCCGGCGCGGACTGCCCGACGAAGAGCGACTGCCAGTACGACCCGTCCAGGCTGACCCAGCCGACCTTCCTTATCTCGACGCACGGCCTGCTCGATTTCGTGATCGCCAGCACCTCCACCGAACAGGCCTTCTACCGGCAGGTGCGGGGCCACGCGGCGCTCGGCCTCATGGAGAACTCCGCCGGAGCACGGGCCGACCACAACACGATCCAGAACAGCGGCGGCCCGTACGGCTTCCTCGGCTACGTCACCGCCTGGTTGCTCGCCCAGCTGCGCGCGGACTCGACCGCCGCGGCCGCGTTTGGCGGGTCGAGCCCCGAGCTGGTCAGCAACACCAACTGGCCGAACAGCGCGGTCAAATAACGACATCCGACCGGGCCCGCCGCCCTGGTGCGGGACTTCCCCACCTGGTTCGACACTGCGATCTACGCCGCTCCCCTCGACCGGGCCGGCCGCCGCGCCGCCGGCCGCCGCGCCGCCGGCCAACGCGAAACCGGGGGAGCCCTGGCGGTTCCCGCGGGCAGCGCACCGCCAGGCTGAGATCGCCGGAGAGGTCGGCGTGCGGCTGTCGGCGGTCGGCTGTCGGCGGTCGGCTGGTCGCCGAGAGCGTGCGCTGCTACCTTGCGTGCTTGAAGCAACCCGTATCGTGTGGGTGGGGTGGGGCCTGACGGGTGGCCGGTGTGCTGTGCACAAACCGGTACGGACATCCCCGACGAGGTGCCGCAAAATGTCACAATCGCGATAATTGGCCCCAGGTTGCGCGGTGGCAGGCCATGGTCATGAGCCGTATCCGTCCGTGTCAGTCGAGGGGCCGTCAGTCGAGGGACTCGGCCACAGTCAGGAGAACGATCTTCATGGTTCGTGGTCTCGCGCAAGGGCGGGTCGGCACGGGTACGGTGGCCGGCCTGGCCGTGGTCGCCGCGTTGGTGGCCGGCTGTGGCAGCAGCGGCTCGACGGACGCCAACGTCACGCCCGCGGTGAACGCGTCGTCCCCGAGCTCGCCGGCGGCAGCCGCGCCGGCATCGGCGGCAGGGGCATCGGCGGCAGGGGCATCGTCGGCGGCAGGGGCATCGGCGTCCATGGGCGGGATGACGAGCGATCCGTCGGCGACTCCCGCCAATCAGATCGCCGGGGCGAAGTCGTCGACGTTCACGCTCCTGAACACCAGGCCGGCGGGGACCGACAACGTCCGGGGCACGGCCTGGCTGGCCACGAGCGACACCGCCGGGACCACCCTTACGGTGGCGGTGACCGGCCTACAGCCGGGCGTGCACTACATCGCCCATATTCATGCCCAGCCGTGTTCGGTGAGCAATGGTGGCGGGCACTTCAAGTTCGACCCGAAGGGCCCGGCCACCCCGCCCAACGAGGTGCACCTGGCGCTGCCCGCCGATGCCTCCGGCGCGAGCAGGGCGACCGTCACCAATCCCCGTCCGGTGGGCGCTGCCGCCAAGTCCGTGGTCATCCACCCTGTCGGTGCCCTGGACAAGCGGGTGGCCTGCGCCGATCTCTGATCCCGATCCCGGTAGCCCGATCCTGCCCGGGTGGTGCTGCGCAGGCCACATCCACACGCGCCGGGCGAGCTGGCGGGTCGACAATCGGGCCACCCATGCCATCGCACGGGGCGGACGGGTCGGAGGTCGAATGAGCCTGGCTGAGGCCGATGTGCCTGGCGACGGGACGACAGTCTCGGCTCGGAGGGCGCCGTCGGAGCCGGTGTACGTGCTGCCGGGTGAAGTGGTGGTGGACGGCGCGTCGATCCGTTACGGTGTGTCCGGGTCGGGGAACCGTGACCTGCTGCTCGTGCACGGGTACCGGGCGCATCACATGTGGTGGTACCGGATGCTGCCGGCGCTCGAGGAACACTGGCGGGTGATCAGGCTCGACATCAGCGGTCACGGCGACAGCGGGCATCGTGACCATTACGATGTGGATGTCTGGACCGCCGAGCTGATCGCCGTGCTCGACGCGGTCGGGTCCCGTCATGCGTTGCTCGTCGGCCACAGCATGGGCGGCCGGATCGCGACGGTGGCCGCTGCCGATCATCCGGACCGTTTCGGCGGGCTGGTCCTGCTCGACTCGTTCCTGCGCCCGCCCGGCTCGCTGCCGCCGCAGTTGGGCCCCCTCTCGTCCGGTCGCGAGATCGTCTACCCGTCGTGGGAGAGCGCCACCGAACGGTTCCGGCTGCGGCCGCCACAGCCCGTCCCCTCGGCGGAGGTCGTCCGCCCGTTGGCCGAGTACGCCGTGCGCCCGACCGCGGACGGCCAGGGCTGGACCTGGAAGTTCGATCAGCGCGGGCTGCCGCCGACCGACAACGACCGGGTGGTGGACAGCCTGCGGCGGCTGCGGCTACCACTGTGGTTCGTGCGCGCGGGACGCAGCCTCGTCGTCACCGACGAGGTCGCCGAGTATGCGCTGGACGAGCTGCCGGCCGGATCAACCAGCCTGACCCTGCCCGATGCCCACCATCACCTGATCCTGGACGCGGCGGACGAGTGCGTGCGGGTGCTCGCGGATCTGCACGCGGACCTCGCCGCCACCGTCCGGCCGCATGGCGCCGACTGACTGGCCGTGCCGACTGACCGCCCCGACTGGCCGTCGGCCCACCGACGGGCGCGGCCGGCAGGCGGATCGCGCGACGGGTGATTCGATATGTCCATGATAGGCGCAAAGCACCTGACCAGGCCGAGCTCACGACAGGTGGCGGGCCTTTTCCTGGCGAGCGGAGTCGCGCACCTGGTTCGCCCCCAGTTCTTCGAGCCACTGATCCCCCGGGCATTGCCGAAGCCCCGAAGGATCGTGGAGGTCAGCGGTGTCGCCGAGCTCGTCTGCGCCGCCGGGCTCGCGGCCGGTGCCGGCTGGGCCGGGCGGGCCAGCACCGTGGTTCTGCTCGGGGTCTGGCCGGGGAACCTGCAGATGGCCCTGGACGCCACCGCCCGGGCCCGGAAGAGCGGCGGCCAGTCGCGGGACATCGCGCTCGCGGCTCTCGCCTGGGCCCGCATGCCGCTGCAGATCCCGATGATCCGCGCCGTCCGCGCTCAGCCAGACGGTGGGACATCGGCCTGATCGGCCTCGTCCGCCCGCGGAGTCCGGTTCCGCGCTACCCCGGTTCGCAGTGACCCGGTTCGCAGTGACCCGGTTCCGCGGAACCGGGCTCAGGAGCGGCCGTGCCCGTCGTCGCGAATGGTGTGCGCTCCCGCTCGCGGCGCGGTGGCCCAGTTCCGCAGGGTCGGCTTGACGATCTTGCCGACCGGGTTGACCGGGAGGGCGTCGACGAACCGCAGCACCCGGGGCACCTTGTAGTTGGCCATCTCGGTCCGGCACCAGGCGATGATCTCCTCTTCGTTGGGGGAGTGGCCGTTCGCACGGACGAGGAAGGCCATGCCCACCTCGCCGAGGCGCCGGTCCGGGACGCCGATCACGGCGGCCATCGCCACTCCCGGATGACGCAGCAGCGCCGCCTCGATCTCGGCGGGGTAGGCGTTGAAGCCGCCGACGATGTACATGTCCTTGAGCCGGTCAGTGATCGCGAGGTAGCCGTCGTCGTCCAGGACGCCGACGTCCCCGGTGTGCAGCCAGCCGTCCGCGTCGATGACCGCCGCCGTCTCCTGTGGGTCGTCGAAGTAGCCGGACATGACGTTATGGCCGCGCACCAGGACCTCGCCCGCGACGCCAGGGGGCTGCGGGGAACCGTCGGGCCCGACCACCTGGATCTCGACGCCGGGCAGCGGGCGCCCGACGCCGCGCGAGACGACCTCGGGCGGGTCGTCCGGCCGTGACATGGTGGCGACACCGGTCGACTCGGTGAGCCCGTAGCCGGTGACGACGACGTCGAACAACTCGGCCCGCATGCGGAGCACCAGCTCCACCGGTACCGACGCCGCGCCGACGGCCGACAGCCGCAGGCTCGACAGGTCGTGCCCGGCACCATGGAGGTCGGGTGCGCGGGGGCTTCCGGCGGCAGAGCTCATGGCGGCCGGGTTGGTGAGGGCGGGATCGTCCAGGATCGACTGGAACAGCGTCGGGGTGCCCGGCAGCGTCGTGACGCGCTCCGCGCTGACCAGCCTCAGCACGGTGTCCACCTCGACCACCGCCAGCGGCAGCGTCGTCGCGCCGACGATCAGGTCGGCGAGGATGCCCGTCCGGTAACCGAAGGTGTGGAAGAACGGGCTGACCACCAGGTGCCGGTCACCGGCCCGCAGGCCGACCACGTCCGCCCAGGCACGGGGAACGCTGACGGTCTGGCGGTGGGTGGTCATCACACCCTTGGGTCGGCCGGTGGTGCCCGAGGTGAACAGGAGGTCGGCGAGATCGTCCGGATTCACCTCCGGGAGCGTGCCGGCCGCCCGGCCGCCGGTGTCGGCGTCGGCGTCGGTGTCGGCGAGGCGCAGGAACTCGTCCCAGGAGGGGCTGCGAAACACCACGGTGCGCTTGATGGGGGTCGCCCGCCCGGCGAGCAGCTCCGGGTAGTCGGTGCCGAGGAAGCCACGCACGGTGAAGAGTAATCGGGCGCCGGAGCGATGGAGGATGTAGGCGGCCTCGTCCCCCTTGTACCGGGTGTTGAGCGGCACCACGACCCCGCCCGCGGCATGGGTACCGAGTGCGGTGATCACCCATTCCCAGCAGTTCGGTGCCCAGATGCCGACCCGGTCACCCGGCCGCAGGCCCGTCGCCACGAGGGCGTGGGCGACGCGCTCGACCTCGGCGCCGAGCTGGGCGAAGGTCATCCGGACCTCGCCGTCGACCAGCGCCTCCGCGCCTGGCCAGCGCAGGGCGGCCGCGCGCACCACCGCGGGCGTGGTCGCCGGCTCCGTGTCCGCTGGTTCTGTGCCCGCTGGCATGATCAAGTCCGGAGCCCGGGAGACGTGCACTGGTCCATCGAGACCGTCCAGCCTTTCGTCCAGCGGACGCGCAGGAACACGCGGAGCGGCAGGATCGCTCCTGAACATAGGACGACACCGGCCGGCACGCGCGGGTTTCCGGCTGTGTGACGGTATTTCCAAACAAAAGTGGGCGCTCACGATCTTCTTCGCGGGTGGATGGTCACGGGTTTCGATGACTGCGCGACGGTGCTGACCGACAACGGGCGCTTCCTCGTCATGAACAGCGACCCGAAGGTTCTCCCCTGGTTCGAGGCGCCCACGATGATCTCGACGGATGGGGAGACGCACCGCCGCTTACGGGCCTGCGTCTCCCCGTTCTTCACCCGGGCGGCGGTCGAGCGCTGGCAGAGCAGGGTAGTCGCGGTCGTGGACCAGCTGTTGGAACCGATCGCCGCAGGTGTGGGAGCGGGCGCGGGCGCATTCGACCTGATCGCGGAATTCACGATGGTACCGACGATCGTCGTCGCGGAGATGCTCGGTGTTCCCCCGGAACGCCACGATGATTTCCGCG
The DNA here is from genome assembly GCF_023243075.1 of Frankia sp. AiPa1. Taxonomy (GTDB): domain Bacteria; phylum Actinomycetota; class Actinomycetes; order Frankiales; family Frankiaceae; genus Frankia. The sequence continues at coordinate 63,831 of NZ_JALKFZ020000032.1, forward strand.
CCTGGTCCAACACCATCGTGGCCGGCCTTGCCTACGGTCACGAGGACGCGTCCGCCCGCGGGCTGCTGAAAAAGGCCTCGGTCGAGCTGAACCGGTATCTGCGGAGCGAGATCGAGCGGCATCGCGAAGAACGGCCCGACGACCTGCTCACCACCATGATCGAGGTGGCGGACGCCGGTGCGATGAATGGTGACGAGGTGCGGTCCGCGGCGGTCCTGCTCCTGATCGCCGGCTACGACACGACCGCCAAGGTCCTCTCGAACGCCGTTGTCGCCTTCGAGGCGCACCCCGACCAGCGGGCGCTGCTCGTCGAGGATCCGGATCTCATGCCCGCCGCGATCGAGGAGGTGCTGCGCTGGCGGGCCACGGTGCAGGCCATTCCGCGCCAGGCCGTCGGGGACACGGAGCTTGCCGGCGTCCGGATCGAGGCCAGCGACCACATCTACGCCCTGGTCGCGGCGGCCAACCGCGACCCTGCTCGCTGGCCGGAGCCGGATCGGTTCGAGATCCGCCGTGAGCGCCGGCCGCACTTCGGGTTCGGGTACGGCCCGCATCTGTGCCTGGGCGCCCCGCTGGCGCGGCTCGAGGCGAAGATCGCGCTACAGGGCCTGCTGCGCCTCGCTCCCGACTACCGCCTGCGCGATGTCGATCTCGGGCCCTCCTTCTTCGTCCGAGGCCCGGACCGTGGCCTGGCGCTGATCGCGAACTCCACCTGACCGCACTGCCCCGGCCGGTCCAGTCCGTCCTGGCCGGCCGGGGCAGCGGCAGCCATGTTCCCGGCGGGACGGGGTGCCGCCGGCCCCCGCGCGCCGAAACCCGCGCGCCGAAAACCACTGGCGTGGAGCGTCTCCCGCGGCGATGCTGCCACCAACCGCGGCCACGTCCGAGTGTGCGGCACCGGGCAAGGGAGAACCGTGACAGGTATCGCCGCTGGCGGGTCGGTGTCCGCCGGTCGGGCGCCCGAGGTCCGCCTGGCCCGCGGGGCGTTGCGTGGCCGGCGGGAAGGCGGGCTCGCGGTCTTCCGCGGCGTCCCGTTCGCGGCGCCGCCGGTCGGCGCGTTGCGCTTTGCCGCGCCGCAGCCGCCGCCGAGCTGGGATTGTGTGCGCCCCGCCGAGGCGTTCGGCCCGCCGCCCCCGCAGTCCGAGGCGCTCGGCCCGGCCGGTTCCGATGCCAGCCCGGCGGGTGCGGACTGGCTGACGGCCAACGTCTGGACGCCGGCGCCGGACCCGGCGGCGAAGCTGCCGGTGATGGTCTGGATCCACGGCGGCGCCTACGCACTCGGCGCGTCCGGTCGTCCGGAGTACGACGGCGGCCACCTCGCCCGGGACGGACGGCTCGTTCTGGTGACGTTCAACTACCGCCTCGGAGTGGAGGGTTTCGCCGAGATCGTCGGCGCGCCGTCCAATCGTGGCCTGCTCGACCAGGTCGCCGTCCTGGAGTGGGTGCGCGACGATATTTCCGCGTTCGGCGGCGACCCGGACCAGGTCACGATCTTCGGCGAGTCGGCGGGTGGCGGGTCGGTCGCCGCACTGCTGGCGATGCCCCGCGCGGTCGGGCTGTTCCGCCGGGCTGTCGCCCAGAGCGTGCCAGGCACGTTCTTCTCCGTGCCGCTGGCCGCCGACATCGCCGCCGTCTGCGCCGAGCAGGTGGGGCTGCGTCCCACCGTCGCGGACCTCGCCGGTGCCGATCCGGCGTTGCTGGTCGTGGCCGCCGACCTGGTCGCCGCCGAGATGACCGAGTGGGCCGGACGCTGGGGCCAGCCCGCGCACCGCTCGATCCTGTTCGCACCCGTCGTCGACGGTGATGTCCTGCCGTGCACCCCGTGGCAGGCCCTGGCCGGCGGTGCCGGCCGCGGTGTGGGACTGCTCGCCGGGCATACCCGTGACGAGCAGCGGTTGCTCACCGCACTGTCCGGCCTGCTCGGCCAGGTGACACCGGAGCAGGCGGCAGATGCCCTGCGGGTGTTCGCGCCGGGCAACGGCGGTGCACCCGCGGACGGCGGTCCACCTGCCAGGGACGAGAGTCTCGGTGAGAGCCGCATGCCTGGCGGGGATGGGACTCGCCGCTACCGGGACGCCTATCCGCAGGCAGGACCGGACGAGTTGTACGAGCTGGTCCATTCAGATTGGCTGTTCCGGATGCCCACCCTGCATCTCGCCGAGGCGCAGCTCGCCGGCGGCGGCCAGGCGCATGTGTACGAGCTGGCCTGGCCAGCCCCGGGCATGGGTGGAATCCTCGGCGCCTGCCACGGCCTCGACGTACCGCTCGTCTTCGGCAACCTCACCCGAGGCGAGCCCGCGATGCTGCTCGGTGAGAGCCCCACGGCGCAGGCGGTCGCGTTGTCCGCCGAGATGCGCGGTGCCTGGACGGGGTTCGCCACCCACGGCGACCCAGGCTGGCCAGCCTATGACCGCGACCGCCGGCTCACCCAGGTCTTCGACAGCCCCTCGGCCGTCCTGCCCTACCCGCAGGAACGATCCCGACGGATCTGGCGGAACCATTCCTTCCCGAGCCTCCCCCTCCTCGGCGTGGCGTGAGGCTGGACCCGCGGGACCGCGCGCTGGCTGGCTCCTGATCGCTGCTTCGCCCGCACCAGGCCGGAGTCCATGTGACTGTCAGGCGGCGTGCAGATCGGCGATCAGGTCGTCGAGGACGGCCTCTTCCTCCACCCGGCGTCGGTGCAGGTTCAACGCGTCGGCCAGATCGGGGTCGAACCGGGCGCGGACCGTGCGGCCGGTGAGTTCCGCGAGCCCGGGGCGCAACGCCGCCTCGTAGTGGGCACGGTCATACCGCCAGGGGACGGCGCCGAAGCGGTCGATGACGGTGCCCGCGATCGCGAGGCCGCCCCAGTCGAAGTCCCCGTGGTAGCGCAGCCGCGCGCCCGCCTCGCGCAGCAGCCGCAGCAGCGAGCTGACCGGCGCGGCCGGCATTCCGGCGACGCAGACCAGCGGCCGGCACCGCGTGCCGAGACGGTCGGCCGCGGCACTGACGACCGTCGGGTTCTCGCAGACGGACACGGTCCGCCCGGCCAGCGCGTCGAACGTGGGCGGGTCCCGTACCAGCTGGCGCAGCGAGAGGTGCGCCGGCTGGCCGGCCTCCCGCCACAGCGAGAGCGCCCGACCGGTGACACTGCGCGTGTCACCGGGAAGTCCGAGGACCAGGGCGGGAAGTGCGAGCTCGCTGACCAGCACGCCGACGGCGGCCCACGCTTCGCGCCGCCATTCGGCCGAGCGGGCCGCGCGAGCGGCGGGCTCCGGTTGCTCGCCTGTGGTCTCGCCGGCTCTGCCGGCTCCGGTCGCTGCGGCGGCCTCGCTGGTCTGCTCGGTCTCGCCAGTCTGGCCAGACTCGGCCGCCTGGTCAGACTCGGTGATGTGGCCGAACTCGGCGGTGGTGCGGGGACCGGGCACCTGATCTCCCCGGCCATCTCCCTGGCCCAGCAGGGCCACGGCACCGAGTATCAGGGTGGACAGCGGGCGGTCCGCGTCGAGGCCATGGCCATCGCCCAGCACCCGGGCGGCCAGCACCGAGATCGGAACACCGTCGACCGGCAGCGCGCTCACCACGGCCACGGCCGCCGTCATGAGCAGGCGTGCCTGCTCCGGCCCGGCACAAAGCCGGCGCAGTAGGCCGGTTGTGACGAGACGGTCGGTCCAGGGGGCGAGGACGGGCCGCGCCGCCACCAACGGATCCGCGACGGCAAGGGCCGCCTCCCAGCCGCGGGTCATCTCGACGGCCTGCGCGGCGAGATCGGTGACCGGTCCGGTGAGCGCGACGACCGCCGCGGCCAGGCTCGGGGCACATCCGCTGCGCCGCACCACGGCGTCGACGTCACCGAGGTCGACCCGTAACGAACGGCCGGACCGCGGCCTGGTGCCCAGCAGGCCCGCGACCGCCGCGCGCTGTTCGTCGGTCGCCGCGGGCAGGCTCACGTGGCCGACGAGCGGCGCCCCTCGTTCGAGTCGCGCCCGCGCCCGCTCGACGATCCATTGCGACTGTGGCCCGAACAGCCGGGCCAGCCGGGCGCCGTCGACGTCCTCGTCCCCGGCCGTCACGGGGAACTCCAGAGCTCATCCATGCTGAGCGCGACCGCGGGGTTCCGCTCACCAGCGGACGGCGGTCGGCCGTCGCGCTCGCCGGCCGCTTCCCCTGGCCGCTCTGCCACCCCTGCTTGCTCTGCCACCTCTGCTGCCTGCGCGGTCGGTGCCGGTGCCGGTGTCGTCGCTGTCATCGGCGTGCCTGCCGGCGTGGTGGCCCGGCTGTCGGCGGTGGAGGCGGGCCGGCGTTGACGTCCGTCCCACTGCCAGCGGGTGACAAGGACGGCGTCGATGCCGTCGCGCCGCGACAACTGGCTGATCGCCAGGCCCGGCACCGTCGGGTAGCAGCCCCACTCCCGCTCGCTGGTCATCAGGACATCCATGTCGAAGACCGCGAGCAGACCCAGGCAGGAGGCGCGGGCGTCGTCGTCGACCCCGGCGAACGCCTCGTCGAGCATGACCAGCCGCGGCGCGTGCGGATTACCGGCCGACCGGTAGTGCCCGGACGCGGCCGCGAACAGCGGGATCGTCACCGCGAGGGCCCGCTCGCCGCCCGAGGCCGGGCCGGACGCGGAACGCCACTGGCCGCCCGCGTAGCGCTGGACCGAGAACACGTGCCAGCGGCGGTAGTCCAGCGCCCGGCCGAGGTGCTCCAGCCAGGTGCCACCGGCGTCGCGTTCGCGTTCGCGTTCGATCTGCGCCTGCAGGAACTCGCCCACGGCCTCCCGGTCGTCGGGCGACCAGGCGTCCGCGACCTGGCGCAGCAGCCGTTCGCGGGCCGGGCCGAGGCCTGTCGGCGCGTCGGGGCCGGGCTTCCATTGGAAGCGGAGCTTCATGCCCGTACTGTTCGGCCGCTCGTCAAGCTCGGCGTTCATCCGAGAGACCTGCCGCTCGGCGTCGCTGATCAGATCCTGGAGATGGCTCGCGACCTCGCTGACCAGGTGATTCTCCAGGATCGTTCGTTCCCTTTCGGTCAGGAGCCGCTTGCGGTCCGCGACCTCTGCCGCGAGCGCGTCCGCGAGCTCCGCCGGGCTCATCGAACGGGAACGGAAGGTCGCCTCGACGACCCAGCCGTCGTCGGTGAGCGTGGCGGCGGCATGGTGCCCGTGGCGGCTCATCACCTCCCGCAGCGTGCTGTGCTCGGCGGTGATCAGCTTCTGTACCCGGTCCCAGGCCGGGTCCGAGTCGTCGACGTCTCCCACCGCCGCCTCGATCTGCCGGGCGAGCCGGACCGCCGGATCAGGCGCCCAGTCCCGGGCCGGGTCGGGGAACTCGAGTTCGGGAACGGCCACGGCGAGCAGGCCACCGGCGGCGAAACGCCGCAGCCTCCCAGCGGCCTCCCGGCGGCGCTCGCCGGACTCGGCGACCTTGTCGGCCAGCTCCAGTTCCCGGCCGCGAGCCCGGCCGACCGCCTCGGCCACCTCGATCCGGCGGTCGCCGAGCGCGCGCTGGGAACGAGCCGCCTGGTCCAGCTCGCGTTCCGCGGCGGCAAGCTGACGTTGCACCTCGGCGACGGCCGCGCCGACGGTCCGCGCAAGGGTCTCGAACGCCGTCTGGGCGGCGAGGTGACCGCCGCGCACCCGGTCGCGTTCCTCCTCGCGCTCTGCGACCGCGTCCTGCGCCTCGTGGAGATCCTGCTCGGTCTGCTGGAACTGGGCGTGGGCCTCCACCCGTTCCCGCACGGCTGGCCACAGCCCGGACAGCGCCACCCGATAGGTGACCACCGCGGTCCTGACCTCGTCGAGGTCGGTCGCGGTGACGGGCAGGGCGAGTTGTGCCGCGGTCTCGTCCCGTTCGGCGCTCGCCCGGTGTGCGGCGGCCTGCGCGGTCCGCGCGGCGGTCGTCGCGCCCAGATGCACGGTGGCGGCCCGCTGCTGGTCCCGCTCCGCCTGCCGGGCAGCGGCGAACGCCTGCCGGGTGGCCGTGTCCGGCGGCAGCCCGGTCACCTCCTCGTTGAGGATCGACCGGCTCCGACGCAGTTCCTCGCGCCCGGCCTCACCGGCGGCGATGCCGCGATCGAGGCCGGCGAGTTCCTCGTCGATCTCCGCGAGTCGGGTCCGTCGGTGCTGCTCCCGGGCCGCGTGTCCAAGGTAGTGCGCTGCGGTCTTGGACCAGGCGCCGGCCAGCCGCCCGACCCGGAAGCGGCCGTCCACGGCAACCCAGGTGTCCTGGCTGGGTTCGTCCTGCGGGGCTGCGATGTCCCGGGAGCGATCGGCGGCGGGCAGCAGACCGATACTCGCCAGCACCCAGGCGACGGTGGCGTCGGAGACGGCGGCCGCGGCCGGGTCGGAGCGGTCGACGGCCGGCCGTAGCACCATCCCGAGATGCGCGGTGTCCCGCGGCGACGGGCGGGAGTCCTGACCGGTGATGCCGGTGATGCCGGCGCCGCCGAGGATGACGGTGTCGTGGGTGTCGGAGGACAGCAGCCGACCGTCGGGGCACAGCCAGGCGTCCAGCAGCCCGGCCGCCTCCAGCGCCGCCTCGACTCCGGCGATCTCGGTGCTGTCCAGCGCCGGCCTGGCCAGGTTGCGATGATCCCCGGACTGGCCGTTGGCCGAGCTGGGCTGATCGCCAGGCTCGCGCGGCTCGATGAGCTGCCACAGGGGGGCGCCCGGCCGACTGTCACGACTCGCGGCGCGGGTGTACGGGACCGGGGGCGACAGCCGCGCGCCCTCGGCCAGACCACGGCGCTCGCTGGTCAGGGCGGCCGCGCGGTCCCGCGCATGGCTGATCTCGGTTCGCAGCCGCTGGTCGGCCGCCCCGTACTCGTTCTCCCGGCCACGGGCGCAGGCGGTGACGGCGGCAAGCAGCGGGCTGGGCCCGTCGAAGTCGTCGAGCCAGTCCTCGAGCCGCGCCAGGACGCCCTCGGGCTCAGGCAGGCGTAGCTGCTCGGCCGCGTCGAGATGCTGCCGCACCGCGGTGACCCAGGCGGTGGATGTGGCCTGGTAGGCGGCGCCCGCCTTCACCGTGGCCTCGGCGGCCTCGTCGAGGGCGAACAGGGCACTGTCCTGCTCCCGCTGCCGGTCGGCGGCCTTCTCCTGAGCCTGGAGGGCGCCCGTGATCAGGCGGGCGACGAGCCGCACAGCCTCCTCCCGCTGGCCGGCGACCTCCTCGGCGGCCCGCCTCGCCCCACGGCTCGCCGCCTGCACCTCGCCGGCGGGCGGTCCCTCCGGCAGGAGGAGCGGCTCCACGGCCCGCTGATGCTCGCCCAGGGCACCCGCGGCGCGCGCAGCGGCCTCGGCGTCGTCCCGCGCTCGCTCCAGCGCCGAGGCTGTGCCGTTCGCCCGGGTGCGGTCGCTGGCGGCCCGGCGCGCGAAGCCGTCGCGTCTCGTCGTGGCGGCGGCCAGTTCGGCGCCGGCCCGGTTGACCGCGGCGGCCAGATCCGTGGCTCGCTCGCCGAGCAGCGCCAGTTCCCGGGCCTGGTCCATTTCCGGCCGGGTGGCGAGCGTGTTCCGTTCGGCCGTGAGCGCTGTGATCCGGTGGCCGAGCTCCGCCTCCTGCGCGCTGACCTTCGCGGCCTCGGTCTCGACCCGTTCGCGTTCCGCCTTCACCTCGGCGAGCTGGCGAGACGCCGACTCGTACGCCGACTGGGCGACGCGGGGCTCGCGGGCCCGCCGCCGAGCGCTCAGCCGCGCATACCGGCGGTAGTGGGTCAGGAATGCGGTCGCGGCCTCGTGCGCCTCCTCGAACCCGGCGAGGTCCGCTCGTTCCTGCTCCAGGCCGCGGAACGCCTCGGCCGCATCCGCGATAACCGCCTGGTCGAGCGGGGCGAGCGCCTCGGTCAGCGCGTCGGACAGCGCCCGCTCGTTCGGCTTCTTCGACAGCTGCGGCTGGCGCAGCTGGATGAGCAGGTTCACCAGCGCGTCGTAGCGTTCCTCACCGAGGCCGAACAGCGCCTCGTCCACGGCACGCCGGTAGCGCGACGCCTGCTCGAAGACCCGCCCGCGCGTCCCGAGCACATCGGCCAACCGGTCCCTGGTCAACGCGGCGCCGGTCGGGCCGACGAGGCCGAAATCGATGCCGACCCGGCCGTCGGCGACGAAGAACCAGGTGGTGACGCCGCCCCGGCCGGCGACCGCCTTCAGCCCGGCGCCGATCGAGCGGTAGCTCGCGGTGCCGGCGGCGTCGACCCGCCCGAACTCCAGCCAGCTGTAGCCGAGGCGTTCCGGATGCGGGTGGCGCCCGCCCATGAGCAGGTTCCACTCCATCCGCTTGTTCGGATCCCCGTCGGGCTCCACCCGGTGCGCCGAGACCTCACCGTCGAGCAGGAAAGGCAGCAGCATTGCCAGCACCTTCGACTTGCCGGTGCCGTTGTTGCCGCGCAGGAGCAGGTTCCCGTCGCGGAAGTGGAACTCCTCCTGGTCGTAGAGGAAGACGTCCACCAGCCCCGCACGCAGCGGCTGCCAGCGCGTCGAGGTCGGCTCTGGCCGGCTGACGGGGGGCGGCGCTGCTCCGGCCGATGGCGCTGCTGCGGCCGATGGCGCTGGCGCGGCCGGCGGCGCGACGCTCATAGCAGCGCCTCCTGGGCGCCCGCGGTGGTGTCCCGCAGCTCGCCGAGGGCGAACCGGGCCAGGGCGGGCAACGCGACGACGGCGTCCCCGTCGCGGCGCAGCAGGCCGAGGGCGGCCATCCGGGCGAGGGCCCGGTCCACCAGGAGGATCTCCGCCTCCGGGTCCGCCACCCCCTTGCGCCAGTGCCGGCGATGCTGGGTGATGAGCTCGCGCATGTGGGCGTGCAGCGCCGGGACGAGCACCGGCTCGCCGGGACCGAGCCGGGCCCCGGCACGCGCGAGATGCTCGGCGAGCAGCAGCGTGGCGTGGCCGTCGGTGCCGTCCTCCGGCATGCGGGTGTCGGTGAGGTCGCCGTCGGGGTCGACCATCGCGATGCCCTCCGCCCGGACCTCGGCGACCAGGCCGGTCGCCTCGGTGATCCGCCGGATGAGCGCGGCCCGCTGGCTGGTCAGATACGCCAGCTGATCGGCGTCGAGGTCGGCGTAGTAGACGACGGGATCGTCCAGGAGCCGTCGGGTCAGCGCCTGGCGGCGCGCCAGGTTACGCGCGTCGTCGGTGTCCACGATCAGCTCCGCCACGGCGGCGGCCAGCCGTTCGTCGACGCTGGAGCCGGCGACTGTGGACGGGCCGCGCCGGGTGACCAGCATGCCGGCGAGCGCGCTGCGGTCGAGGTCGTACAGGGCGTCGCCGGTCCCGGAGGTGAAGGTGGTCTCGTCCCCGGCGACCCGCCGCAGGACCCCGAGATCGAGCAGGATGCGCACCGCGGCGACGAGATCCGCGCGCTCCTCGCGGCTGTCCAGGCTGAAGGCGATGCCGGACTCGGCGAGGTCCGGGGCCGCGCAGCCCAGCATCACGTCCTCGGCGAGCCGGCCCAGCGTGATCTGGTTCTCCGCCCGCTCCAGCCCGGCCAGTGCCAGGCAGAGCAGCACGTAGCGGCGGCGGGTGAACGGCGCCAGCGCCGCCCCGGCCGTGGCGGGACGCGTGCCGTCGGTGAGATCGGCCGGGAGCTTCGCGAGCCGGGCCAGCTCCGGATCGACTCGCAGCGACCAGCCGGCCTCCCGGGCGAACCAGTCCCGCAGCCACAGCTGGTGTCTGCGCACGAGCCGGAAGGCCGCCGCGTCCGCGCCGTGGGCGGTCAGCAGCGGACGCCGCAGGACCGCGCGCACCGCCCGGCGACGCTCGTCCAGGCGGTGGGCGTCCAGAGCGTCGACGATGGTCCCGGAGGTCCCGGAGGTCCCGGAGGTCCCGGACGCCCCGGGCGCGGCCCGTCGCCTGGTCGGCTGGATCGGCTGGATCGGCGGGATCGGACGAGGGCCGCTCACGCCGTCTCCGCGAGCAGATCGTGGATCTCCAGGACGTGGTCGGGCCCGGTGAACCTCCCCGCGCTGGTGGGGATGGTCGCCAGGGCGCCGTCGGCGGTCGCGGTCAGGATGATCGAGAGCGTCCCGTCGGCGTTCGTCGTCTCGACGGTCGGCTCCCCGGGGCGGCTGCGGGCGAGCGCGTCGCCGAGAAGACTGAGAAAGAGCCGGAAGGACGGGTTGTCAAGCTCGGCGATCTCCGACAGGCGCACCGGTACGCCGGTGGCGAGCCGACGCCGGGCGGCGCGGACTATCTCCTCCTCGGCCGCCAGCCTCTCCGCGAGCAGCCGGCGTTCGGCACTGCGGTCCCGAATCCGGTTGGGCGCGCCCCGACGTTCGTAGCGCCCGGTCTTGCGCAGCCGGATGTCGACCAGGACCGGAGGTGCCTCGCTCCACGGCGTCGACGGCGCGACCGGGTTCTCGGCGCGGGCCGCGAGCGTGGCCGCGTCGACGGTGAGATGACGGGCCGGCGCGAGCCCGAAGCAGGCCCGCCACAGGCGATGGGCGTCGTCGTCACTCGGCGCCTGCGCGAACCAGAGCGCAAGCGCGCGGAAGTCGGCGGACCGGTCGCTGCGCCCGGACCGGCGCTCGTTGAGCACCCGCACCACCGAGAGCAGAGCCGGGACGGCGGCGCGCGCCCGCTCCCGCAGCAGCCGGGCCTGCGGGGGATGGAGCCGATCGCCCACGAACCAGTGTCGCAGCCCCTCCCAGCGTTCCGTCCACAGCGCGAGCCGTTCGCCGACCGGCCCGACGCCGCCTTGCGCGGCGCCGTCGCTGGTCACGGCGGCGCCGGCGGGCGTGGCATCGGTGGTGGTGGCATCGGTGGTGGTGATGGCGCCGGTGGCGCTGCCCTCCGCGGTGGCGCCGCCTTCGGTGGTGGCATCGGAAGCGGGTGCCGCGTCACGGGCCTCGCGTTCGGCCACCGCGCGCAGGACCACGGCCATGTCATGACTCTCGATCGCATGCAGCGCCTCCACGATGCGCGCCGAGGTCACGATCAGATCCTGGATGAACCGTTGGAGATACTCGACGAGCTGTTCCTTGTACGCGAAGAAGACGTCGAGATCCGCGTCGTGCAGATCGATGGTGCGCTGCAGCGATCCCATGAACGCCTGCGCGTTGTCGGCCAGCCCGCGAAAGACGCCCGCCAGATCCCGCAGCAGCTGATGCGCCTTCGCCGCGTCGAGCTCGGGTTCGCCGAGCAGCGCGAGCAGCGCGAGGAGCTGGCTGTGAATGTCGGACAGGGCGACGGCCTGCAGCTCGCCGCGCCGGCCGAGCGCCTCGTCGAACGTCGCCAGGGCCGCCTCGGCCGCCTCGCCGGCCGGAGTCAGCTGGTACAGGAAACGCGGGCGGTTGAAATCCTCGACCGTGGTGACCCGGCTGGTGTCCGGATCACCACGCAGGTTCCCCCAGCCCACCAGGCTGCGCAGCTCCGCGTCGACATCCCGGACGGGCAGCCCGCCGGCATGAGCCAACCCGCCGGTACCCGCCACCCCGCTGGCGCCAGCCTGCGCCTCGGCGCCAGCCAACCCGCCGTGGGCGGCCGGATCGCCGGGAACGGCCGTGCCCGCGAGCATCTCGACGACATCCTCCGGGCGCAGATGGACGTTGAACCGCTGCTTCGCCCGCACGAACGTCCGCATGATCGCCCGATACAGCTCTGCCTTCTCCGTCGTGACATGCGTGAACGGCCCGAACCGCGAGGTGGCCGTCCGAAGATCCCGTTCTGACGCCGTCCCACCGGCCACGCGTCACCAGCCCCTTCCGGATATCACTGCCGCCACCATATGTACACGGCGCGACCGACATGGGCGCAGCGGATCCGACATGCCGGGTCACGGCGTGATGTGCGCGCAGGGGCAGTGCCGGCCACCGGGCTGTTGGCGGGGGCAAGTGCGCCCTACCGGGCCAACTGTTGCAGGAATGTCTTTTCGGCGTCGTAGTCGAAGAGGTGTTCCCGGGCCGCCAGCTGAGGCAGGTGGCGGCGCCAGTCGGAGCCCGCGACCTGATCGCGCAGCCAGGCGACGGTCCCAGCCGCGGCGTCGGCGTAGCTGGTGGCCGGCCGGTAGCCGAGCTCCTGTTTCGCGGCGGTGAGGTCGGCCACCAGCGACCCGGCCAGCAGCCACGGGTGGTCACCGACACCACGTACCGGCGGCTCGCCGGGGAGTAGCAGCACGGGCAGGCTGTGACCCATCAGGCGAAGTAGAATCTGCGTGATCTCCAGTGCGGTGGGCGGTTGCGGATCACCGGAGTTGAGAATGCGGGTGCCGGGGCGCTCGGCCGCCGCCGCGATCAGGTCGGCGAGATTCGTCGTCGCTACCGAGTGGAAAACGTTCTGACCGTGGGAGAGCACGATTGCCGGCCGGCCGTCCAGAACGCGCTTCACCAGCCACCACTCGCGGGCGAAGGTCGAACCCGGTCCATGGATGGCGCCCGCACGGATCACGGTCACCGGCACCGGGCTCTCCTCGAGCAGTGTCCGCTCCAGCGCCACCTTGCCCGCGGCATAGGGATAGCTCGCGTCGTCCGCGGACACCGTTGGCTGGTCCTCGCGAAGGGGGACGGGGAAATCCGGGAAGGCCGTGAGACCGTCAGCGGCGGTCCTGAGATTGCGTCTGGCCGCGTCCGTGTAGACGCCGAAAGAAGACAGAACGATCAGGGAGCCGACCCGGTCGGTGACCCGCAGCAGCTGGCCCGCGTCGTCGGCACTGTAGGCGATCAGATCGATCAGGACGTCCACGTCGGAGGGCATAGATTGAGCCTGCGACGCCGGCCGAGTCCCGAGCCTACTGTCCAGGATATCTATCCGTCGATCAGGATCCAGACAGCTCTGGGGTCGCGGCTTGACTTTCCGGACCACCGGATCAGGCCTTCGGATTCCAGCGCCTTGAGACGAGTCGCCACGACAGGTCTGCTCATACCGAGGGCCGCGGCGAGATCGCCGGTTCCCAACGGGCCACCCGAGGCCCGCAGTGCATCCAGTACTTCCTGGCTGCCTCGGGGGAGCCGCGCCGCAGTCCTGGGATCCAGCCGAGGAACGGCCGCGAGCACCAGTCGCACGCTTCCAGCGCGCTGCTCGTACATCGGGTCGCTGAGGCCGACCCGACGCATCTCCTCGAACATGCGCTTGATTCCCTCACCGATCTCCTGTGCGACCCGAAGGTCTGCACAGACTCTGGAGATCCGCGGGTTTCGCGCGAAACGGCTGATATCCAGGGGCCTCGACGGGTCGGCGAGCCCCGGGAACCGACCCGGGCTCTCGATCTCGATCCGATTCGGGTAGATCTCGACTCTGATGTGGTCGCCACCGAGGCTGTACGACCGATGGATCACGGCGTTCACCAGCCCCTCGAGCCAGGCGTCCCGCGGGACAATCGGTCGACCCACGAAGGTGCCGTCTGCGCCAAGAACCCGCCGTTTTGGAATCAGGTTCTCGATGACGCTGCTTGCCTGGTGGACGGCCTGCGGGATCGAACCCTCGACGCGAATGTCCGAGTCATCGTCGAGCCCCAGTCGCGATCCGGTACCGCGCTCGGTCGTCAGGAACTTCAAGACCCGCACATACGCCTGCGGAAAGAGGTCCTGAGGATGTTCGCCAAAGAGAAGATACCCCGCATTCGTGACCCGCTTGTCGCGAGTAATAAGGGTTCGCGCTTCCAGTAGCCGTGCGAACGTACTCGTTGATCCGGTCCTCTGGCCATAGACGGCGAGCTGGCCGTGATCAAGGTCGTCAATCGTGATTCCCGGCGCCGGCATCCCGTCAAAATGGGTCTGGCCCTTGTCGTACTCGAGTTCCTGCCGTTCGGCGAAGCCAAGCCTCCGTGACTCGTCTCCGATCCGGAGGTAGCAGTCGCCGTTCCTCAGCTCGTGCACGCGCTCGCTTGGATCCACGCGCACGACAAGCAGAGTGTCGATCTCTCCGTTAAGGTTGCGGCAGGTCACCTGGTCAAACTGTGCCCGCACCGGAGGTACGGTGAAATCGATCGGCACCTGCCGGAAATCGTTGGTCTTCTTCGGGTGGGTCAGGAGCCCTTGAACTTTCCCCGAATGCAGCCCGACGATCAATGTGCCACCCTCGGCATTGGCAAAGGCGACAAGCGGCACAGCGAGGTCTTTCGGTGCGATCTGCGACGACTTCCGTTCGAACCACTGATCTTCGGGGAGCGCCAGCAGCGCCAGCCCCACCTCGTCGCTCGGCGCCGCCAGGGCGGTGTCGACCTCGTTTGCGGTCACACCCGTACCCTACGATCTTGCACCCGCGAAGCTCTGCCATCCGGACGATCCGCGTCGCCTTCAAGTAGGCCTTCAAGTAGACGCCAGCATCGCGCATCTGTGCAGCTCAGGTGGCTTGATCTAATTTTCAAGTAGGCCTTCAAGTAGCTGTCGGTAGCCAGAGTGTCGCGTGTGTACGTGGATGGGGCACACACCTACCTACACAACGTCCCTACACAACGTCCTGACTTAGGACGCGTGCCGGGAGGCGCCCCGGCCTTGCGAACGGGACACCATCGGCGGCGGTCCGACCAGAACGGCGGCCCGGTAGGCGTCGGCGGGTGTCCATGGCTGCGGCAGGCTCGAGCGCCGACGCGACCACGTCCGCGATGGCTGTCGACATGGCACCACTATCCGGTTGCGGTGCTCGCTGCCGCTGTGGCGGTCTGGTTGACTGCGCGCTGTGTCCGACGACAGTCTTGCTGACTTCGACGCCGCGGAGTTCACTCACGGCGGCCGGACGCGGACGGTGTTCCGGATCGGCACCGGCCCGGCCGTGATCGTCATCGCCGAGATGCCGGGCATCACCCCGAAGGTGGCCGACTTCGCCCGCCGGGTAGCCGGCATCGGCTGCACGGCGGTGCTGCCCCACCTGTTCGGCGTCCCCGGCAAGGATCCGTACGCCGCAGGGCGCCTCGCCATGGTCCGCTACACCATGGCGTCGGTGGCCTCGGTCTGCGTCAGCCGGGAGTTCACCGTGTGGGCGACGGAGCGCACCTCACCGGTCGTCGAGTGGCTGCGCGCTCTGGCCGCGGGCGAGCACGGACGCCTCGGTGGCCCCGGCGTCGGCGCGGTCGGGATGTGCTTCACCGGCGGGTTCGCGCTGGCCATGGCCACGCATCCGAGCCTGGTCGCGCCGGTGCTGTCCCAGCCGTCGCTGCCGTTCCCGTTGCGCCCGGCCAGGCGGCGGGCCATCGACTGCTCGGCGGCCGACCTCGACACGGTCCGGCGGCGGTGCGCCGACGAGGGCCTTGAGGTACTCGGCCTGCGTTTTCGCGGTGACCGGATCGTCCCGGCGGAACGCTTCGGGCTGCTGCGCGAGCGGCTCGGCGACGCCTTCGTCGCCGTCGAGCTTGAGGACGACGCGGCCAATCCGGACAGCATGAACCCGCCGCACTCGGTCCTCACCGAGGACCTCATCGACGAGCCGGGCCAGCCCACCCGGGCCGCGCTCGACCAGGTGCTCGACCTGTTCCGCGCGCGTCTCCTGCCGACGTGACGGAACTGGCCCCGACCACGGGAGCAGGACGATCTTCCCGCGGGTGCGGCCGCTCTCGAGCAGCTCGTGGACGCCATCGGTGAATGGTCGGTGATCCACGCCTCGGAGATCATCGCCGCCCGCGAGCGCTTCGACGAGCGGGCCGTGCAACCCCCGGCACCACTCCCCGTATCCGTGCCGGCAGCCCGCTGATCGTCAGTCGAGTGGCTGTCCGCGCCGGTGGTCGTTCTGGTGGGGCAAAACGGGCACAAAACCGGTAACTCGGGCCACGGTGGCTCCTCTGAATCGCGCAGCCGCCCGGTCGCCATCACGGATGGCGATTGCGCCCGCCCCGACTGACCGGCCCGCCGCGCACCATCCCCACGCACCTCCCGCTGGCCGGTGGCCGCTGGCCGCTGGCCGGTGGTGGGAGTAGTGGCCTCAGCCGCGGGTGTACCCGCAGAACCTCCGAGCCCCGCCCGGCCGCGGATCGTTCTAGGCTGCGGACGGCGACCGGGTGTCGGAGGGCGAACCCCAGCGGGAAGATTCTCAAGAAGGACCTCAGGGTCACCTTCGCGGATCTCGGGCACGCGGAGTCGTAGCGCGCGGGCGCACCGGCCCGGGGGATCGCCTGCGCGGACCCGTGGACGGGCACCCTGCGGTGACCTCGGGTGGGGGCGGACGCGGCACGAGGCGCGGTGGAGGCCGGCGACCGGCGGCTGTGCCACGCTCAGGCTGCCGGCAGGTCAGGCGCGCCGGCGAGCGAACATCCGACCTGCGTCCGGAAGGGACGGTCAGCGCGTGAGCGGGTTACAGCTGGTGATGGGGGCGAGTGGTTTCGTCGGCTCTCACGTGACGCGGCAGTTGGCTGAGCGTGGCGACGAGGTTCGCGTCTGGATCCGGCGGACCAGCTCGACGAAGGCGTTCGACGAGCTGCCCGTGCGGCGTCACTACGGCGATCTCACCGATGACGACGCGTTGCGCGAGGCGATGCGGGGCGTCGACACCGTGCACTACTGCGTCGTCGACGCGCGGGCCTGGCTGCGGGACCCGGCTCCGCTGTTCGCGACGAACGTCGAGGGCCTGCGGCACGCACTGGACGCCGCCGTCGAGGAGAAGGTGCGCCGTTTCGTCTTCTGCAGCACGGTCGGCACAATCGGCCGCGATCCCGCCGGCGGCCCGGCCAACGAGGATCATCCCAACACCTGGGCACACCTGGGCGGCCCCTACATCAGGGCACGGGTCGAGGCCGAGCAGCTCGTCCTGCGCTACTGCCGCGAGCGCGGGCTGCCGGGCGTCATCATGAACGTGGGCACCACCTACGGTCCGGACGATCACGGCACGCCGCACGGCCGGATGGTCGCCGAGGCGGCCCGCGGGCGGATGCCGTTCTACTTCGGCTCGTCGACGTCGATCGAGGTGGTCGACATCCGGGATGCCGCCCGGGCGTTCCTGTTGGCCGCGGACTCCGGGCGGGTCGGCGAGCGCTACATCATCAGCGAGCGCTACATGACCTGGAAGGATCTGGCCTTCACCGCGGCCGAGGCCGGCGGGGCGAAGCCGCCGCGGGTCGGCGTGCCGCTCCCCGTGATGAAGGCCTTCGGCCGGTTCAGTGACGTCGCCGGTCGGGTCCTGCGCCGGGACCTCCCGATGAACACCGTCAGTGTGCGTCTCGCCTACTACATGCCGCCGCTGGACCATGGCAAGGCCACCCGCGAGCTCGGCTGGCATCCGTCCCCGACCCCGGACGCCGTCCGCGACGCCGCCAAGTACTACCTCGCGCAGGGCCAGGCCGGCTGACCCGCGCCGCCACCCCGGCTGACCGGCCGGGCCGGTTGATCCGCACCTGGGTCAGGCGGGCTGGCCCCGCGCGGCTCGGGCACCTGGGCCCCGGGTGCCCGAGCCGCGCGGGCCGACGGCTCACGCGGCGAGGCCGGCCAGGTCGGTGTGCATCTCCCAGACCAGGATTTCGGCCGGACCGGTCGCGGTGGCGGTGACCCGCTGGCCGCCGGTGGCGGTGAACCGGACGGCGTCACCGGTATGCAGCACGCCTGCGCCCTCCAGCGTCACCTCGCCCTGCGCGACGAACAGGTGCAGGTAGGGGGCGTCGGGCAGCTGCACCTCGCCGCCGGGAGCGAGCCGCGCGGCGTGCAGGGCCGCGTGCTGGTTACGGATGCGGATCGCGCTGTGCCCGTCGTCGCGAGCCATCCCCGAGGCGACCGGGACCAGGCCGCCGCGCAGCAGCTCGTCGTCGATCTCCAGCTGCTCGTAGCCCGGGTCGACGTTCCTCGTGTCGGGCGCGACCCACATCTGGACGAAGTGCACCGGCTCGTCATGCGGCTCGCCGCCGAGCCGCCAGGCGTCGTTCTTCTCCGAGTGCAGGATGCCGCGCCCGGCACTCATCCGCTGCGCGAGCCCAGGGTAGAGAACCCCGGCGTTGCCGACGGAGTCCTCGTGCACCAGCGAGCCACGCAGCACCCAGGTGACGATCTCCATGTCCCGGTGCGGATGAGTCTCGAACCCGGTGCCGGCGCGGACCGTGTCGTCGTTGCTGACCAGCAGCACGCCGTGGTGGGTGTTCGTCGGATCGTAGTGCGACCCGAACGAGAAGGAGTGGTGGGAGTCGAGCCACCCCGTGCGGGTCGCGGCCCGGGTCCAGGCGCGCCGGATGTCCACCGGCGTGCGCCCGGCCCGCGGCGACGGCACGGGACGACCGGACGATGCGGTGCTCGTCATGACGAACCCTCCAGCCGTGCGGTCGGCTCTGCCTGAGCGGCAGATGATTGCACGTGCAACTACCTCCCCGCCTCGGTCATTCCCGAGTGTCCCGGCGACCCCGCCCCGTCCCGTCCCGTCGGCCGTTACGAGGACTGACGCGGACGCGTCCCTGGCGCCGTCGACCCGCAGGCCGAGGGCGGACTCGGCCACCAACCCGAGCACCACCGTTTCCCCACGCTGATCGGTCCCGGACAGTTTTTCGGGCCCGCCTCCGTTCCCGTACCGTCCCGTCCCGGCCCGCCGGGGCGCGGGTCTCGGCGGCTCAGGCCGTGGTCAGGAGCGTCTTGCCGATCGTGGCCCGCGCCTCGATGGCGGCGTGCGCCGCCGCCGCGTCGGCCAGTGGGAAGGTCTGTCCGATGGTGGGCCGCAGGGCGCCGAGCGCGGTGAGCCGCAGTGCCTCCTCGACGAGGGCGAACAGTTCCTCGCCCGTGGCACCGATCGCGCCCAGCGTGATGATCGTGACCTGCCGGGCCGCGGCGGCGGCCGGGTCGATCGTGCCCAGTCGCCCGCCGGCGGCGCCGTGCGGGAGGTAGCGGCCGCCCGAGCGCACCAGTGGGAACAGGGCGTCGGTCATCGGGGCGCCGATGCCGTCGAAGACGACATCCACGCCGGGTGCCACATCGGCGAGGGTGCGTTCCCAGGCATCGTCGCGGTAGTTCACGCCATGGTGGGCGCCGAGCGCGCGGGCGTGGGCGAGTTTGCGTTCGCTGCCGGCGAGCGCGACGACCTGGGCGCCGCCGGCCGCGGCAAGCTGGACGAGCAGGCCGCCGACGCCGCCGGCCGCCGCGGTGACCACGACCACCTCGCCGGGGCCGGGCTGGGCGACCCGGTGCAGCCCGACGGCGGTGCGGCCGTCGGCCAGCATGGCGGCCGCCTCGGCGGAGGTCAGCCGATTGCCCGGTTCGGCCGAGGCCGGCGAAGCGCCCGTCTCGGTAGCCTCGGCGGAGGCAGGCAGGCCCGCCGATCGGCCGGCCGGCGACAAGGCGGGCAGGCGGTGCAGGTTGTCCGTGCGGGCCAGGGCGGCGGACGCGTAGCCGCCGCTGCCCCCGGTGGCGGTGACGACCCGTTCGCCGAGCCAGACCGGGTCGACGTCCTCGGCGACGGCGTCGATGAGGCCGCTCACCCCGTTGCCGAGGACGAGGGGAAAGGTGACCCCAGGCCCGGGGGACGTCCCGGCGCGCAGTTGGGTGTCGATGAAGGAGATGGCCGCGTGGTCCACCGCGACCCGGACCTGCCCGGGGCCCGGCCTCGGGTCGGGCAGCTCGACGGAGCGCAGCACCTCGGGGCCACCGGCCCGGTCAGCGATCACTGCACGCATGGCGACGTCCTTCCGACAGCCACAATCCATCCTGGAGCCGCGGTGGAAACCGGCCACCGCGGCAGGAGCTCCCATACCGTTGGCATGCCAACAAGCTATCGGAACTCCGCTGGCATGCCAACGGTATGGCTAAGCTCGGCGGCCATGGACGCAGCCAGGAACGCGACGAACCCCGCTGCCGCCGCGCGCACCGCGCGCACCGCGCTCGGCGGCGGCGGACGCCCGCACGTCGGCACGTCCATCGACGGCGCACCGCTGGGCTCGCTGCTGCTGCAGGTGCTGCGGATCCACGCCCGCCTCGGCGACGAGTTGCTGCGGCAGGTCGGGGTGACCGTCCCCCACGAGATCGTGCTGCTCTACCTTGAGGAGCACGGACCGGTCCCGCAGACCGAGCTGGTGCACTATCTGGGCCGGGATCGCTCGACGGTCACCGCCACACTGCAGGCCATGGAGCGGGCCGGCCTCGTCCAACGCGGCTCGTCACCCGACGACGGTCGAATCATGATCGTCAGCCTGGCCCGGCGTGGTGCCCAGGTGGCGCCCGCCGCCCGCGCCGCGTGGCACGAGCTCGAACGCCACACCACTCGCCGGCTCACCGCCGCCCAGCGCGAGGAACTCGCCGCCCTGCTCACCGTAGTCCGCGACACCCTGGCCGATGTTGACCCACGCGGCACTCGAGCCGAGGGCGCCATCGATCTGACCGATTCCAACGATGTCACCCGCGGTGGCACGGATCCCGAGGTGTCCTGACATCCCCGACGCGCTGGCTCATACCTGACAGTGCTGCTGCCCACCAGAACGGTCGATTCGTGGTGGCTCTACATTGGCGTCGCTCCGTTCTGGATAGCCTGGGAGGAAAGGCGGGCGTATGACAGGAGAGGCGTCCTCCGCCTCGCCGGTGGCAGAGCCGATGATTACCGTCGGGCTGCATACCTATGTGATCACAACTGCCGGTGGGTTCACGTTCGGCCGCGACCCGGCCAGCACGCACTGCCTTGATCGGGACGACCTTGGCGTCTCCCGTTCCGCCGGGGCCGTCGTCTTTCATGGCCAGCACTGGTGGATCATCAACAGTAGCAAAACAAATTCACTCACCATCGAGGAGTTCGGTCTTCGGGAGACGCTGATGGCTGGCCGCTCGCGACTGCTTGCCGAGTCGACCACAATCTGGGTGGCCGGCCGTTTCCGCAGCTATGCGCTGCATGTCGAGTTGCCGGAGAACGGCTCTGACGGCCCCCCAGTCCGCCTGGACGCCGGGACTGCGGGGGATGCGGCGGCGGGCCTGGCCACCTGGTCCGCGCCGGAACTGACCGCCCGCGAGCGAGCTGCCCGAGAGCCGTTGTTCGAGCCTCTGTTCCGCACGGATGGACACTCCGATCCGATCCCGGCGACCTACTCGGCCGTCGCCCCTCGGCTTGGGCTGCCCGAGGCGTCAGCCCGTCGTCGGGTGGAGACCTTGCGAGCCCGCCTCACCCATATGGGGTTGGTCAACGTGTCACGGCGCGGACGGCTCAGGTGACCACCGAGTTCCCCAGGTTCCGGCTCGCGCCACCGCCTGTCCGGCCATCGCCCGACCAGCGCAGCCGCATGCCCTCCCCGAGGTCCGGCATCATGCCGATGTGGTCGAGGTTTTTACCGACGAACGCGAACTTCGGGGTGAACCTGGAGTGAAGAAGGCGGCTGATGCGCCGCGGCAGACCTCGAGTAGTCACGAGGAATTCGCCGATCCGAGGTCGCAGACGTCGGACGGGCGGCCGAAGACTGACGATCCGGCGGAAGGCGGGACCTCGGGCTAGCGGACCACAATCATCGGTTGGGTAGCCCACACCAGCACCAGCGGTCGCGCCGCGACCGTCAACCCGCGCGTGAGAATCAGGTCGAGGCTTTGAGGAACTCGTAGAGGACGGTCCAGTTGGCGTTGCCGTGGCCGGCGGCGATCGCCTGGTCGTACTGGGCCCTGACGGCCCTCGGGAGCCCGGCATCGACGCCGGACCGCTCGCTCGTCGCCACGATGTGGTGCGCGGTCGCGCCCATCATCCGGGTCGTACTGAGATTGCCGGGATGCTCGCCGGCCGTCAGGCTCCGGGCGAGATCCTGACCGTCTCCGATCATTGCCGGAATGGCCGTCAGCGTGTCCATCGCACCGGGCATGAATTCGGCGGCCGGAACACCGGCGGCCGTGACGAGCGCGGTGGCGTGCAGCAGGCTCGACAGTGCGGTGAGGAACACGTCGAGATGCGCCTGGTAGAACAACTGCGCCAGGCCCGGGTCGGATCCGAGGAATCTGGGTTCACCGAGCCGGCGCAGCGTCGGTTCGTGCGCGTCGAACACCTGCCGGGGGCCGCTGTAGAAGACGTATGCTCCCGGGCGGCCCACCGCGGGCGCGGGAACCATCACGCCCCCGGTCAGGAAGCTCGCGCCCCGTCCGGCTGCCCATCGGGCGGCCTCCCGCGAGGCATCGGGTGTGTCCGAGCTGAGATTGACCAGCACCTTGCCGGCCAGCACACTTCCGGCGTCCGTGCCGAGAATGTCGTACATCGCCTGGTAGTCGGTGAGGCTGAGGATCGCCAGCTCGCTCGCGGCGAACGCGGCGGCCGGCGACGTGGCGAGCATCGCGCCGACGGCCACCAGTTCGCTCGCGCGCTGGGCGGTGCGGTTCCACACCGTGACTGGATGACCGGCTCGCAGCAGCGACGCGGCCATCGCCCGTCCCATCGGACCAAGACCGATGACGGCGACAGGCCGCGGTTCTCGGTCCGCGCCCCCGCGCGTGCCCGTGTCCGTGTCGCTCGGCGTTGACGGCAGAGCGCTGCCCATCTCACCGAGACCGAGAAAGGCTGTGCGGTTCGATGCGGGGAGTCGGTCCACGGTCGGTGGTGGTTGCGGGGAGGGTGGCTGGTTCGCGGCCGGTGGCTGGTTCGTGGTCGGTGGTCGGGTCGTCATCGCGGCGTTCCTGCCTGACTTGATGGTCGGTCGAGGTGCTGTTCTGACCTTCTACTGACGCACTCGGGACGGCAAGTACTCACTATTTTGTTCTATACTCACCTAAAAGTAAGTGCCTTGCCGGTGGAAGGATCATGATGGCGACGAGTGTGCGGCGCGGTCCTTATGCCTGTGGTATTGATGCCGGTATAGATGTGGTGGCGGGGAAATGGAAGGTGCTGATTCTCTGGGAGCTGCAGCAGCACGGGATCCGCCGGTTCGGTGAGCTTCGGCGTGGCCTTCCTGGCGTCAGCGAGAAGATGCTCATCCAGCATCTGCGGGAGATGGAGGAGGATGATCTGATCCACCGTGAGGTGTTCCGCGAGGTTCCGCCACGGGTCGAGTACTCGTTGACCGAGCACGGCAGTTCGCTCAACGAGGCGCTGCGCCCCTTGGGCGCATGGGGCGGGCAGCGGAGGAAGCGCCTCGACGCGCAGGGCGCTGGGGGCGCTGGGGGCGTCGGGCCGCGGTGACGGCCGAAAACCAGATGCGGACGTCCGGCGGCACACGTCATGATGATGTATGGCCTGGCATCTGACGGAGAACCTGGAAGAGTACCTCGCGGCTGCGGGCCCGTTCCTCCGCGCCCGGCCGGTGGAGAACACGGTCCTGCTGACCGTTGCAGAATCGCTGCGCACGTCCAGTCTCCTGCTTTTCGGGGCAGCGGCTCCGCTGTTCGGCTGGTGGGTGGCCGAAGGCCGAGGGGAGTTCTCGTCGGACTCGTGGCCGGCTGGCCAGAAGAACGGGAAGGCCCACACGCCGCAGGACTGGAGACCGGACTCCGGTGCCGTCCAGGGCGCGTTTCTGCAGACCCCGCCGCATGGCCTGCTTCTGACGGCACTCGCGGAGTCCGCGGTGGAACCCCTCGCCGCGTCGTGGCCGCGGGGACGTCCGTTGCCGAGCGTGCATACGGACGAGCGGACGGCCTGTTCCTTCGCTGCGGCCTGGGGTCGACGCCGATCGGACTCGACGACGCTGTCGCCGGCCGCCTCGTCAGCATCATCATCCTCGTCGGCCTCATCGCCGGTGCCGCCGCTTCGGCAGCGGCTGTACCGGCTGGGAGAACTCGTGTCGCCAGCACCGGCCCCCGCCGGGCGCTCTCGGGTGGCGCGGGAGGCGGACCGCGACCTGCTGATCGCCTGGGCCGCAGCCTTCGAGGCCGAGGCTGAGTCCGGTTTGCATTCTGATCACGAGGCTATGGCGCGCAGGGTCGACGACCGGCTCGGCCATGCCGGCTACACGTTCTGGGAGGTGGACGGCGTACCTGTGTCGCTGGCGGGAAACACGCGGTCCGTGGCCGGGACCGTCCGGATCGGTCCGGTCTACACCCCGCCCGCATTCCGGCGCTGTGGATATGCCGGGGCTGTGACGGCAGCGGTGGGCCTGGCCGCGCGCCAGGCGGGCGCGTCCGAGATCGTGCTGTTCACGGACCTGTCCAATCCGACCAGTAACGGGGTGTACCAGCGGCTCGGATTCGTACCCGTCGCGGACCGGATTGTGCTGCGACTCGAACCCGACCCGGGTTGAGCCGGCCTGCCGGCTGAGGCGGTGGCGCCGCCAGGATGCTGTGCGGTCAGTGGGAACAGGCGCAGCAGACGTCGGCGAAGATGTCGATGAAGGGCCGATCCATAACCACTGGTTATGGCAATGGGTCTTGGACTGGTGCGTGGTCCGGTGGACAGGGTGGTGGTGGCATCCGGCCGTCACCACCAGCCGGTCTGGCGAAGGAGTCATCCATGGAGGCACTCGTCTACGCTCCGGACCAGCCCGCTGGCCTGCGGCTTCTTCCGGCCTGTCTGTTCGTCGACGTGTAGGAGCATCAACGTGGAACTTGGCGTGCACGGTCTGAACGTGAAGGCGACCGTCGGGCCGCAGGCGACGGTCCGCCTGGCCCGTCTGGCCGAGGAACTCGGCTACAGCTCGTGGTTTGTTGGGGAGCATGTTGTCCTGCCCAGCCCCAGGGTGCCGGCGTCCCCGATGGCCCCGCACGACGCGATCGTCGATCCACTGGTGCACCTGACCTACGTCGCCGCGGTCACCAGGCGGCTCGAGCTCGGCACCGGGATCATCATCCTTCCCCAACGCAACCCGCTGGTGCTCGCCAAACAGGTCGCCTCCCTGGATGTGCTGAGCGACGGACGGGTGCTGCTCGGGGTGGGCGCCGGCTACCTGGAGCCGGAGATGACCGCGATCGGTGTGCCGATGGCCGACCGTGGCCGCCGCACGGACGAGTACCTCGACGCGATGACCTCACTCTGGCTGGACCCCAAGCCGTCCTATGACGGGCGGTACGTCCAGTTCGCGAACGTCGAGGCGTATCCGCGGCCGGTGCGTCCGGGAGGCCCGCGGATCGTGGTCGGTGGGCACAGCCCGGCGGCCTTCCGTCGCGCGGTCGCCCGTGGGCACGCCTGGTTCGGCCACGGCGGGCTCGCGGACCTTCCCATCCATCTGGCCGGCCTCGCGGCGGCGGCGGCCGAGACCGCCCGTCCGCAGCGGCTCGGCCGCCTGGAAATCGTCTATATGCAGATCAACCCGATCGAGGTCACGGCCGACGACGCACAGCAGTACGCCGAGCTCGGGGTCGACCGTCTGCTCGTCTATCCCCTCCCGGTCGAGTCGGAACGCGACGTCGCCGCCTTCCTCGAACGCCACGCATCCCTTCCTCACTGATCCGCCCGTAAGGAGGTCAAGGCGCCGGACGTCGGCCGATGGAACTGGGCCGGGCAGGGGGGCAGGCTGCCGGCCAAGGCGTTCACGGTCAACCAGCATGACCTGACGCTCGCGGCCGGGCTCACCCAGTGAATCTCACCGTCCGTGATGGTTTTCGGGGGTGGTGGCGCTGCTGGTGCGTGGGGTGTCGCTTCTACCGGGTAATGTGCCCGATTTATCCTTTCGTAACCCTGTAGAAGCGACACGGAGGTTTTCCGGGGCCAATCCGTCGTCACGCGCAGCGACGAGGAGGGCGGTGGCGGGCGCCTCCGGCCACGGCGGCGGGCTAAGTTCCACGGGCAGAACATCCTCGGCGCTGCTCTGGATCCGACTGAGGAGGCCGCGGGTCGCCGCGTCGACGATCCTTGGACCGCCGTGCCGTTCCGCGAGTGGTTGACCGGCGAGAAGGCGTCCAGGTTCGAGTATGTCGGTCGTTAGTCGGCCGCGTCGGCACGCAGGGCGGCGAGCTCCCGAGCCGCCGCCTGTTCGTGCTGGCGTTCGTCCTCGCGGGCCCGGCGGGGGCTCCAACGGCCGGTCAGAACGAAGATGAACGGCAGGAAGAACACCTGGCCGCCGATGCAGACCCACCACCAGCGCTGCCACTCGCGCGGATTCTGCCGCTCGGCGTCCGCCACGCGGGCGCCGTGGGCGCTGAGGTAGGCGAGGTCATCCGCGGGGATGGTCTTCTGCGCGGCGGTCAGAATGTTGCCGTAGCGCTGGACAAGGCCCAGGTCGCTGCGGACAGCGGGACTGTGCAGGCTGGTCAGCAGCTTGACCGCGGTGGCCTGGTCGACGTGGAGCTTCGCGACGATCTCGCCTATCGCCTGGCCGGCCGCCGTCAGGTCGGACGAGTCGCGCTCCAGAACACTCAGCGTGGCCGGATCGATCGCTCGGGCAGCGGTGAGCTGCTGGGCGCGGGCCCGCGCGGCGGTCGAGACCGCGGCGGCCTGTGCCGGGCTCGCCCCCTGTTGGGCGGCGACCTCGCGCAGCGCGGTCGACAGGGCGCCGATGTCATCCGGGTTGCGGCTCAGGGCCGCCGACGACGCCGGGTCGAGCGCCGAGAGGACCGCGACCTCGTTCGGGTGGGCCGCGGCGATCGCCCGCACCCGCTGCCCGTGGTCGACCAGCGTGGAGGTCGCCGGCAGGATCAGGATGATGGAGACGAGCCCGCCCGCCACGACCAACCGCAGGATCCAGCCCCAGATGGCCAGGCCCGGGGCGGTCGCGGCGGGGCTGATTTTCTCCACCGTCTCGGTGAAGGCCGCCATCCAGGCGACATAGGCCATGCCACCGCCGACCGACATGAGCACGAAATAGCCCGCGAGCGTGTAGTAGCCGGTGCCCGCGTGCGTCGCGGCGAGGGAGAACAGCAGGCTGCCACCGGCGTTCATCGCCATGCCGAGCACCATGAACGGCTTGCGGACCCGCAGTCCGTCCGACAACAGGCCGGACACCACCAGCGCGGTCGCATTGGCTATCCAGAACCAGTTCGCCAGCGCATTGGCCCGCGACTCCGAATACCCGTAGACCGTCGAGAAATAGACGACGACGAAACCAACCAGAGTGTAGTAGAGCAGCAGGAAAACGCCGATTGCCACCGACGGGGCGACCACCCGAAAGCGGATCACCCGCCCCCACATGCCCGCGTCGGCGCCGGCTTCGGTCGGCTGGGTTCCGGCGGCCCGGGCCTCGATGAGCGCCCGGTCGCGCAGGCTCACCATGAGCTGGTCGCGCAGGCTGGGGGTGAGCTCCCGCAGCCCGATCGCGGCCAGCACGGAGACGGTCAGGCCGACGATCCCGCAGACATGGAACTGGAAACGCCAGTCCGGGTGGGCGTCGAGGGTGTTGCTGGACACCATGGTGGACGTCAGGCTGCCCAGGACCGGCCCCAGCGCCCAGAACCCCATCGCGAATCCGCGGCCGATCTGTGGGGAGAAGTCACGCACCAGTGCCGGCGTGGCCACCAGCACGATGCCCTCGACGAATGCCAGCAGAGTGATCAGCGAGGAGAACCACAGCCGGCTCGGGGCGTTCGGCAATCCCAGCAGCGCGATGAGGGTGACGACGAGCAGGCCGCCGGCGACGAGGTTCGCCCGGCCCCAGCGGTCGACCAGCCCGGCGAACAGGGACGCGAACGCGCCGGCGACATTCGCCGCGATGATCATCACGACGAAGCTGGTGAAGGAGTAGTGGTAGTGCCTGATGATCTGGGTGGCTACGGCGCCCTGCGTGTAGAGCGCGTAGTACAGGTAGATCGTGCTGATCACGACAATTGCCAGGTAGAGCTGGCGCTGCCGCAGTGGTGGATAGTAATCGATCTGTCGTGACCAGAGCCGCCGTACACCATAAGCCGTTATCGCCGTCGCCGTCGCCGTCGCCGACTCCGCCGGCGGGCGGGCCGGCGGAGTCGGCGCTGTCAGCCCCATCGCCTTACCTTCGCCGCCGCGGGTCGCACGGCTGAAAAGAGGCACGGTTCGGCGAGGAACCTCGGTCGACTATCGGCGGATAAATCGGCGACCACCACGCGGCGACGATAGGCGATGGAAAGTCGCCTGGCAAGCGTTCGCCGGTCGAATCGCCATCCGACTGTGCCATCTGTTGTCCGACGCCCGGCCTGGCCTTTTAGGCTGGCCTCGCTGGTTACGTCGCCTCGCTGGGAACAAGGCGTTCTCGCCCGCGGGGCAGTAGCACCGGAGTGGCGAGTATGAGCAGGCCGGCGACGGTGATGGCGGTGCGGGGGCTGGTCGCGCCCGCGAGCAGGCCGCCCAGGGCGGTGAGGCCGGCGATGGCGGTGCTGGTGCTGATCGACCAGGCCGTCAGGACCCGGGCGACGCGGTCGCGCGGAGTCTGTTCGAGCCGGTAGGTGGCGAGCACGGGTGCATACATGCTCATGCAGATGATGATCAGGAGCTCGACGACGATCACCGTCAGCAGCCCGGCGACGCCGGGACGGACGAGCGCCAGCCCGATCAGCCAGACCACCCGCAGCGTCCCGACGGCGCGGAACACCCAAAGCCGCCCGCGGCGCGCCACGACCCGGCGGGCCAGCCGCGAGCCGATCAGGCCGCCGACGCACGGTACGGCGAACGCAAGCCCGTACTGCCAGGGGGGCATGCCGTACTCACCGAGCAGCAGCACCGCCAGCAACGGTTCCGTCGCCATGATCATCCCGTTGACGAGCAGGGCGTTGAAGAACAGCGCGCGCAGCTCGGGATGGCCGAGGATGTGCCGCCAGCCCTGGAGCGCCGCAGCGCCCCGACCCTGCCCGGTGCTCTGGCCGTCGACATCGGGCGGCCCTTCCCGGTGCGCGCGGCGCTCCCCGTTTCGCTGGCGGGCACTGTCCACGTCCTGCTGGCTGGTCTGCCGGCCGTCCCGCTCGCCGGTCTGTTCGCGGATGGCGGTGAGGCCGAGGGCGGACAGCAGGTAGCTGACGGCGTCGGCCACAACCGTGGTGACCGGGCCGAACAGGCCGATCGCCGCGCCGCCCAGCGGTGGGCCGAGCGCCAGCGAGCTCCAGGATGTCGACTCGAACCTCGCGTTCGCGACCAGCAGGTCGCCGGGACGAACCAGGACCTTGAGGTAGCCGCCGCTGGCCGCGTTGAACGCTATCTTTGCCGCGGCCACCAGAATGGACACAACCAGAAGTTGTGCAATGGTGAGCCGGCCGAGGAGGTAGGCCAACGGGACCGTCAGCATCGCCGCGCACCGGGCCAGGTCCATCGCGACCATCACCGAACGGGCTCGGCGGGATTCCACCCAGGGTCCGAGCGGTATCGCGAGCAGTGCTCCCACCGCCGGCCCGACGGCCGACAGCGCGGACACCTCGGCGGCGCCGGCATGCAGCACCACCACGGCAATCAGTGGAAACGCGCCGAACCCCAGCCCAGTGCCATAGGCGCTGACCGCGTACGCGGCCCACAGCCACCTGAACTCCCGTCCCAGCGATCGCCTGCCCACCGATCTACATGCCCCTTCGAGGTTCTCCGCCTGCTCTCCCGGCGTACTCCGTCCGAGCCATGCGCCGCGCCGCCGGTGTCGCGTTCGGTGTGCGGATGGACTGTCGGACGTCGGCCCGCCCGATCGAATCAGGACCTCGCCGCGTGATCAAACATCCAGCCGGACCGCATTCCACAACCATTGGTTGTGCGCTAGGGTCCACGGATGGACCTGGATGGCGTGCGTACGTTTGTCGCCATCGCGGACGTCGGGCAGTTCCAGGACGCGGGCGCGCTGCTGGGGGTCAGCCAGCAGGCCGTCTCCAAGCGCATCGCCGCGTTGGAGAAGGACCTCGGGGTGCGGCTGTTCGTGCGCACCGCCCGCGGCGCGCGGATCACCATCGACGGCCAGGCGTTCCTGCCGCACGCCCGGGAGCTCCTGCGGGCAGCGGAACGGGCCGTGGAGTCCGTGCGCCCCGGCCGGCGGGCGCTGCGGGTGGATGTCGTCAACCGGCGCGTCGCCGCGGCGGTGCTGCTCCAGGACTTCTACCGTGCGCATCCCGAGACCGAGCTCGATGTCGTCACCCTGGACATCGACGTCCACGCCGCCGCCGCCGCTGTCGAAGCCGGCACGATCGACGCCACCTTCCACGCCGTCCCGGTGCCCCCCACCGGGGCGCGGGTGCTGCCGGCGGCGCTCGCGAGCATGCGGGTCATCGACGAACCGCACGAGCTGCTCGTCGGCCCGCGCCATGCGTTCGCCTACGCGCGTTTCCTGCGCCCGCGGATGCTGGTCGGGCATCGAATCTGGATGCCCGGCATGGCACCCGGCACGGAATGGGCCGCCTATTACATCGAGTTCGCTGCCGCTTTTGACCTGACCATCGACCTCGTCGGACCCATCTTCGGCAACGAGGCGCTACTGGAGGAGATCGCCGAGTCGGACGACCTGGCGACTCTCGTCGGTGAACGTTCACGCTACCTCTGGCCGGACCGGTACGATCTGCGGCGCGTTCCGATCCGTGACCCGTCTCCGATCTACCCGATGTCCCTGATCTGGCGGCGCGACAATCCCCATCCGGCGCTGGGGAGTCTGCGCGACCATCTCGACGTCCGGCGAGCCGACGCGGACAGGTCGGACGCGGACGCTGATCTCTGGACGCCGGCCTGGCACACCCTGTCCGTGCCGGAGTCCCGTTGAGGGAGACGATGTCCGGTCCACAGCACGGCGTCGATCGGTCACGGAGATTGATCGGTCACGGAGATTGATCGGTCACGAAAGTCGATTGGTCCCGGAAGTCGATCGGTCCTGGCAGTAGGGAGGTGACGATCCTGCGGGCACAGTGGAGAGATGACGGATCAGCTCAGAAGTCCGGATCGTGCCTTCGGCCGGCAGCCGCTGTTCACTTATGACGGGGACTGCGGGTTCTGTACCCGGTCGGCGCAGTTCATCGTGAGCGTGGTGCGGCCCGCGGTCGAGGTCGAGGCGTCGCAGCGGCTGCCGCTGGCCGAGCTGGGGGTGAGCGAGCGCGACGCCGCACGGGCGGTGCAGTGGATCGGGCCGGACGGGCGACGGGCATCCGGCGCGGCCGCGATCGCGCTGCTCCTGCGCCGGGCCGGCCCCACTGGACGGGCCGCCCCGGTCTGGCGGGCTGTCGGATGGGTCATGGCGATCCCGCCGGTCTCCTGGCTAGCGGCCGGCGTGTACCGGCTGGTGGCCGTCCACCGCCACCGGCTGCCCGGCGGCACGGCCAGCTGCGCCGTTCCGTCGAGCAGCCGCCGCCGACCGGAGGCGACCGCGCGGACGGTCAGATGATCTCGGTCGAGTCGACGCACTACCTTCTCGCGCATGCCGCGCCGGACCCCGTCACCGCGCTGGTCGCGCCGGCCCGAGTCCCGGCAGCTACCGCTCCGGCCGCGCCGAACTCGACGTCG
Source organism: Frankia sp. AiPa1 (assembly GCF_023243075.1). Lineage (GTDB taxonomy): Bacteria > Actinomycetota > Actinomycetes > Frankiales > Frankiaceae > Frankia. Next base: position 94,861 of record NZ_JALKFZ020000032.1, read on the forward strand.
TCTTCCGGCCGACGAGGCGTGATCGGGCCGTCATTGGGCTCCCACCGGAACGGGAGCAGACCCGGTGGTTCCGCGGTCATCGCTGGGCTGCCGAGGAGATGACGCGGGGATGGCGTTGTCGATGAGGACGGCGGCGATGGCGGCGGCGGTGGGGAAGGATTCGCTGTTGAGGACTCGGGTGCGGGCCGAGGCGCCGTCGATGAGCAGCGCCAGTTGTTCGCCGAGTTGTTCGGGGTTGGTGGCGCCGGCTTCGCGGGCGGTCTCGGTGAGCCGCGCGGCGATGGCGGTCTTGTAGTCGCGTGCGTACTGGGATGCGGGATGTTGGGGGTCGTGGAGTTCGACGGCCGCCGCGATGTAGGGGCACAGGGGAGTGGACGCGGGTATCTCGAAGGCGGCGAGGAGTCGTTCGCGGGGTGTGAGGTCGGTGCGGTCGAACACTCCGGGCATGACGTCGGGATCGAATCGGCGCAGGTATTCGGCGACGAGTTCGTCCTTGCTGGTGAAGTGCTGGTAGGCCGTGCGCTTGGACACCTGGGCCACGGCGCAGAGCTGGTCCATGCCAGTGCGGTTGATGCCCTGATCGCGGAACAGCTGCTGTGACGCGCTGAGTATGCGCTCGCGTGCGCCCCTGCCGCGGCGCCGGCCCAGCGGGCCCTTCTCCAACTCCGTCATGCCTCCAGCATAGACCGTTCGGTACAGATCGGTCTACATAGCTTGCGTTCGGGTTGATCATCCGTTACGTTAAGTATACGGTACGGTGTACATATGCCTGGACCGTGCGCCCTTCGCGATGACGGAGATCTCGCAGGGTGAGAGCGGTCCCGATGATCGTCGGTGCGGCGGTGTGCCGGGCGTCCCGCGGCGGGGTTGGTACCGACCGGTGTATGTAGCTTGCTCTCCGGCCAGCCATCGGGTACGTTAGGTACACAGTCCGGTTTATATAAGAACCGAACTGTTTCGGATACCCATCAATTCAACGGAGTGATCGTGGGAAAGCTCGATGGCAAGGTAGCGGTGATCACCGGCGGATCCACCGGCATGGCGCTGGCCGGCGCCAAACTGTTCGTCGAGGAAGGAGCGCACGTCTTCATCCAGGCCCGGCGGCAGGAAGCACTGGACGACGCCGTCAGGCTGATCGGCCGCAACGTCACCGCCGTCCAGGGTGACGCGGCCGAACTGGACGACCTGGACCGCCTGTACGACACCGTCAAGCGGGAAAAGGGCTCGATCGACGTGCTGTGGGCCAGCGCCGGGATGGGCGAACCCGCCGTCCTCGGCGAGATCACCGAGGAACAGTTCCACCGCGCCTTCTGGCTCAACGCGCGCGGCACCCTGTTCACCGTGCAGAAGGCACTGCCGCTGATCAACGACAACGGCTCGATCTTCATGACCGGATCCAACGCCTCCCGCGGCGCCTTCCCCGGCTGGAGCCTCTACGCGGGAAGCAAAGCCGTCCAGCAGGCCTGGGCCCGCGTCTGGCTCAACGAACTGCGCGACCGCAGGATCCGGGTCAACGTCCTGACCCCCGGCCAGGTCGCCACCGCCAAACAGGAAGAACTGTTCGACGAGGCAACCAAGGCCGCATTCGAGTCCCTCATCCCCCGCGGAAAGATGGGCCGCCCCGAAGAAATCGCCACCGTCGCCCTGTTCCTCGCCTCAGACGACTCCAGCTACGTCAACGGCCTGGAACTGGTCACCGATGGCGGCACCACCGCCATCTGAACCACACACCAGGAATGCTGCGGGCACACCCCACAACAACCCGGTCGCCACAACGAACTGATCTCGAACGCGGACATCCGCAACACGCCGAAGTGTTGCGCGGGCGCCGAATTCGCGTGCTGTCGATGATGATTGACGCGGACGGCAGGATTGCCGAGGTGACCATATTCTGGCGCCCGCTGCCGTCCGCCGTCGAGATGCAGGGTCACCTCACGCCTCTCGTCGGCATGCAGCCCTGGGAACTGCGCACCAAGGGAGAGTAACGATCACGGGATGCCCTCGTCCCATGTCCCTGACCTGACCCCCGCTTTTTTGGAATGACGGCAGGTTCACGCATCCCAGGATACCGGCGGAAGACGAGCCGGAGGTGCCGGGAAGGGCGCGTCAGTTGGCCCAGAAACGTCGCGGCCGACGCCCTGCTCCTGACCCGGCGCGAACGAGACAGAGCGACACCTCGAGAACAGGAAGAGGGCACACCTCATGAGCAGCATCACCCTCATCGGTACGGGGAACATGGCCCGTACCATCGGCACGCTCGCGGTGGCGGGCGGCAACACCGTCGAGGTCATGGGACGCGATCAGTCCAAGGCCGATGACCTGGCCAAGGCTCTGGGCGGCGGCGCGGCGACGGGCAAGTGGGGCGCCGTCCCGGCCGGGGACATCGTCATCACGGCCCTGTTGTACGACGGTGTCGTTCCGGTCGTCGCCGAGTACGGAGACGCCCTCGCGGGCAAGGTCATCGTCGATATCAGCAACCCCTTCAACGCCACGTTCGACGGACTGGCCCACAGCGAGGAGACCTCGATCGCGCAGGAGGTCGCCAAGGTGGCCCCGGCCAGCGCCAGCGTGGTGAAGGCATTCAACACCATCTTCCGTAAGGTCCTGGAGAAGGGCCGGCCCAACGTCTTCATCGCTGGCGACAATGCGCCGGCCAAGGCGGACGTGGCGGCATTCATCGAGAGCCTCGGGCTGCGCCCGCTGGACGTCGGCGGCCTGAAAATGGCGCACTGGCTGGAAGGAGTGGGCGTGGTCACGGTGGGCCTCGCAGGCAACGGGGTTGGCCACTGGGACTTCGCCCTCGGCGTCGACGAAAGCACATAGGTCTCCCCCGACCGGCACACCGGAAGCCGGCGCATACCACCACCGACCGCGGCTGAGCTGGCCCGAGGCCGGGGCTGGACGTCGGCCCCCCGGACATCGCGGGGGCCGACGCGGCAGTCAGCGGACGCCGGTCAGAATGCGGCGGTCAGAAGGTGATCGCGCCGCGCAGGATCCGGCCGGCCTCGAGGTCCGCGTAGCCGTCGTTAACCTGGTCCAGGGTGTACCTCTTGGTAATCAGCTCGTCGATCTTGAGCTGGCCGGTCCTGTACAGGTTGAGCAGCCGGGGAATGGCCGTGCGCGGGCTCTGTGAGCCGTAGAGGCAGCCGCGGATCTGCTTGTTGCTCAGGGTCAGGCTGAACAGGTCGAGATCCGCCTTCTGCTGGCCGAACGGCGCCACCGAGGTGACGACGCAGATCCCGTCCTTGGCGGTGAGGTCGAGCGCGGGCTGCAGCAGCTCGGAGTGCATGACCGAGTACGCGCAGATCACCGAGTCACACAGCTTGCCCTCGGTCAGGTCCCGGATCGCCGCGGTCGCCTCCTCCAGCGAGGCGAACGCATGGGTGGCGCCGAAGCGCAGCGCCTGCTCCCGCTTGAACTCGACCGGGTCGACCGCGAAGATCAGCCGCGCCCCCGCGATCCGCGCGCCCTGCACGGCGCTCACGCCGATACCGCCGATGCCGAGGACGGCGACGACGTCCCCGGGCCTGACCTCGGCCCGGTTGACGGCGGAGCCGAAACCGGTCGCGACGCCGCAGGACACCAGGGCGGCGACCTCCCAGGGGACGTCCGGGTCGATCTTCACGAGGGTCGACTCGGCGAGCAGTTGACGCTCGGAGAACGCGCCGATCTGGGAGTAGCGCGCGACCGCCTCGTCGCCGAGCCGGTGGGCGATGCGCCCGTCGGTCATCATCCCGACCGCGAACAGCTTGGCGCCGTCGTCGCACAGGAACGCCCGGCCCGTCCGGCACGGCCCACAGTTTCCGCAGGAGGGAATGAACGACATGGCGACATGATCACCTGGCTGGACCGAGGTGACGTCCGGCCCGACCTGGACCACCTGGCCCGCGCCCTCATGACCGCAGACCATCGGGTAGTGGGGGGGGGGGGGGGGGGGGGGGGGGGGGGGGGGGGGGGGGGGGGGGGGGGGGGGGGGGGGGGGGGGGGTCGGGGGG
>NZ_JALKFZ020000078.1 GCF_023243075.1 Frankia sp. AiPa1
CCGCCACCGGGCACTCCAGTTCATGGTCACCTAACGCGACAGATCGTCACACCACGCGACCTTCGCGCAGCCCTGGGCTAACCCCAAGGCCGTGTAGTTAGTGAGCCATTCCCAACAACGACCAGTGACGCTTGGTGACCGTTACGGGGTGTGAGTGTTCCCGGGGGCTGTGACGACGAAGGCGCGGGGCTCCGGTAGCAAGGTTGTTCCGACCAAAGAGCAACCCGAAGGAACCCCGCGCCTCAATGAGTTTCACATACACCGCCGAGTTGCCTCTCGGCGATCACACCGTCTTCCGCCTGGCGGGTCTCCTCGTTGCCGAGCGTCAACGCCGCGGGACCAGGCATGGCACCCATACACTGTCCGCGTTGGAACAGGCCGTCATGGTCCTGCGCTGGTTCTGTGACGACACCAAGGCCAGATAGCTCTTCCGAGATCATGGAGTGTCCCGGTCGGTGGGCTACCGTTACTCGCACGAGGGCATCGTCGTGCTCGCCTGGCAGGCCCCCGACCTGCGCGAAGCGCTGATGCGGGCCAGGATCGCCGGCTACGACCATCTGATCATCGACGCGGGTTCGGGATCTGCCGTCCCGGGTGGTGGTCTATCTGCTGCTGGCCGCGGCCCTGTTTCCCGGGATCGGTTACCCGCTGGTGTGGGCGAAGCTGACCGGAGGGCTCGAGGGGCTGGGGGTGGCGTCGCCGACCGGCGCGGCGCTCGCGCAGGCGCGGCGGCGGCTCGGTCCGGTTGGTCGCGTTGGTCGCGTGCGGGACCCGGACCGTCGTCGACGCGGCGTTCGGGCCGACGGCCAGCGGGGAGACGGTCTACGCGGCCGAGCTGGTCCGGTCGTTGCGGGCCGGGATGATCCTGCTGGCTGACCGTAACTTCGCCAGCCAGAAACTCCTCACGGCCGTCGCCGCGACCGGCGTTGACCTGCTGGTCCGGGTCAAGAACGGCCGCCGGCCGCCGGTCTGTCGCCGGCTGCGCGACGGGTCGTGGATCTCGCGGATCGGCCCGGTCGAGGTCCGGGTCGTCCGCTGTGAGATCACCATCGTGACCACGGCCGGCCGTCGGACTGGGGTCTACCAGCTCGTGACCTCTGTGACCGATCCAGGGATCCCGGCCGCCGACCTGATCCGTCTCTACCATGATCGGTGGGACGTCGAGACCGCCTACCTGGAGCTGAAGGCGACGATCCTCGGTGGCCGGGTCCTGCGGGCGAAGACGCCCACGGGGGTCGAGCAGAAGGGCTACGCCCTGCTCTGTGCCTACCAGGCGCTACGCCTCGCGATCGCGGACGCGACCCTGGCCACGGATCTCGACCCCGACCGCGCCAGCTTCACGATCGCGCTCGAAACTGCCCGCGACCAGCTCGCCAAGGCCGCCGACGTGATCACGGACAGCGTCATCGACCTCGTCGGGAAGATCGGCCGGGCCGTCCTGGCCCGGTGTCGACCTCCTTCCTCGCGGGCGTCAACTCAGTCCGGATACAGGGTGACCCGCGGAACTGGACGCAGCGGGTGTGACGCCCGCGGTCCGGGAGGCGCACGCTGACGGGCGGTACCGTCCAGGCGCGGATACCCGGCTTCCAACGCGCCGCGGCCAGCGCCCAGGAAGGACGGTCGTGACGGAACAGCAGCTGACGACGCCGGAGCCCGGGCCGACGCCGCCGCCGCCGGAGACCCATCACCCGGCAGGGCGCGACGCGGCCCGGTTGGCGCTGGTCATCGGCGCGCTCGGTGTGGTGTTCGGGGACATCGGGACCAGCCCGATCTACACCCTTCAGACGGTGTTCAACCCGAGCGACCCGCATCCCGTCCCGGTCAGCACGGACAACGTGTTCGGCGTGGTGTCCCTGGTGTTCTGGTCTGTCACGATCATCGTCACGGTCACCTATGTGCTGCTGGCCATGCGCGCCGACAACGATGGCGAGGGCGGCATCATGGCCCTGATCACCCTGCTGCGGCGGCTGAGAACGGGACCGAGTGGCCGGACCGCCGCCGTGCTGGCAGGGTTGGGCATTTTCGGGGCGGCGCTGTTCTTCGGCGACAGCATGATCACGCCGGCGATCTCCGTGCTGTCCGCGGTCGAGGGCATCAAGATCGTGGAGCCGTCGTTCGAAGAGCTGATCGTGCCGGCCACCGCAGTGATCATCGTGCTGCTGTTTCTCGCGCAGCGGTTCGGCACCGCCACGGTCGGCCAGATGTTCGGGCCCGTGATGATCGTGTGGTTCGTGACCATCGGCGCGCTCGGGGTGGTCGGCATCGTCGGGCACCCGGCCATCCTTGAGGCGTTGTCGCCGACCTACGCCGCGGGTTTCCTGGTGCACCATTTCGGCACCGCGTTCTTCGCCCTGGCGGCGGTCGTGCTCGCGGTCACCGGCGCTGAGGCGCTGTACGCCGACATGGGTCACTTCGGCCGGCCGGCGATCAGCCGTGCCTGGCTGCTCCTGGTGTTCCCGGCGTGCGTGCTCAGCTACCTCGGCCAGGGGGCGCTGATCCTCGGCGACCCGGACACCATCAGCGGCCCGTTCTTCCTCCTGGCCCCCGGCTGGGCACGGCTGCCGCTCGTCCTGCTGGCCACCGCCGCGACTGTGATCGCCTCCCAGGCCGTGATCACCGGGGCGTACTCGGTCGCGTCGCAGGCCGCCGAGCTCGGCTACCTGCCTCGGCTGCGGGTCGCCCACACCTCGGAGTCCATGATCGGGCAGATCTACGTCCCGTGGATCAACTGGCTGCTGATGGTCTCGGTGCTCACGCTCGTCTTCGCGTTCCGTAGCTCGGCGGCCCTGGCGTTCGCGTTCGGCATGGCGGTGACGGGGACGATCACCATCACCACCCTGCTGTTCTTCTACATCGCCCGGCGGAGGTGGCACACGCCGCGGTGGCTGCTCGGCCTGGGCGCGAGCGTGCTGCTGGTGGTCGACCTGCTGTTCCTCGCGGCCAACCTGACCAAACTCGTCCACGGCGCGTGGCTTCCGCTGCTCATCGCGCTGACGGCGTTCACCGTCATGACCACCTGGCAGCGAGGCCGAAAGATCGTCACCGCGCAGCGGGAACAGAGCGAGGGATCGCTGCACGATTTTGTCGAGCAACTACGCGTGAACGTGCCGCCCACGGACCGGGTGCCGGGCACGGCCGTGTTCCTCAACCGCAGTAAGCAGACTGCGCCGCTGGCACTGCGGGCGAACGTCGAGCACAACCACGTGCGCCACGACCTGGTCCTGATCGTGTCGGTCCAGACCCTGCCGGTGCCGCGCGTGCCGGCGAACGATCGGATCGCCGTGGACGATCTGGGCTATACCGACGACGGCATCAGCCACATCACCACACGATTCGGCTACATGGAGACGCCAAATGTGCTCGGCGCCCTCAGAACGATCGACCCGGCTATCGTCGAAGGACGGCAGCTGAACCTGGACCAGGCGTCCTACTTCCTGTCCAAAATCGAGCTTCGAAGCGGGAAGACGCCGACCATGGCACGCTGGCGCAAACGCCTGTTCATCGCGACCTCATACATCACCGCTGACGCCGCCGAACACTTCGGCCTCCCACGCGACCGCACCGTCATCATGGGCTCACATATCGAGGTGTAGCGGCAGCGAAGAGTCATCGGAGCCCACATCGCCATCTCCCCGAACCACCGTCTCTGTCGGTAAGACATTCGAGGCCGTGGGCAGGGAGGACAGGGCGGGGGTGGGACAGCAGACGCGCGGAACTCGCGTACCTGGGGGGCAGTCTGCCATCCGGCGACGGCGGCACACAGTGACCGCAGACTGGTCATGATGCGCCCGGAGTGCGTGCTGGCCGCGAAATCCTCCGCCATCTTTCAGGAAAAGCGAGATGGAAAAGGCTCCATGAACGGGAAGCGGCGATGTGACGATTTTCGATGCTCTGACCGCGGGCCTGAGCGAGACCGGAGATCACCCGGTGGCGCAGGTCGGCGCGGACATCACGATCGCCGGTCGACGGCGGTTCCGAGGGTGCCGCCAGGCGGCTGTGCCTGGTGCCGCTGACAGGTGGCTGGCGGACGGCGGGCGAGGGCCGAGATCCTGAACGATTTCCTCGGCCTCGGCGGGGCACCCCGACCCGACGTCAGCACGACGGTCCACCCGACGAGTCCAGGCCCGGCAGCCACTGGACTCGCCGGTCCCCCGGTTGCTTTCGATGCCCCGAAAGACTATAAGTGGGTTAGCACTCGACAAGGTTGAGTGCCAACCTCTGGCGCGACGGGTGCCCGGGCTCATGGCCCGATCATTATGTTCGCTATGGCCCCGCTGGCGGCCGGCACTCCTCCCCATGGCTCAGGCCCAGGAGGAAGCACCAATTATGCCGAAGATTATTGCCTTCGACGAGGAGGCTCGGCGCGGCCTGGAGCGCGGCATGAACCAGCTGGCCGACGCTGT
>NZ_JALKFZ020000079.1 GCF_023243075.1 Frankia sp. AiPa1
TGCGTGATTGTGGGCGACGGGCCCCACCCCCGCCCCCCCCCCCCCCCCCCCCCCCCCCCCCCGGCCCGCGGGGCGCCCCCCCCCCCCCCCCCCCCCCCCCCCCCCGGCGAGGTCACCTCATCCACCGCTGCCCGCAGCTCCGTCAACACCCGCAGCCGCAACGCCGGCGCCAACTCGGACAGCTCAACGCACAGCCGCTCGACATCCGTCCGCAAGAACGCGACCTTCGCCGAACTCACCCGGCCAGCCTGACCAGCCAGCACCAGGGCTGTCAACAGATGCGACACCAACACCGGCCCACTGTTCCGTTCCTACTCGACCCTGAATCAGCGCGAGTAGCGCCTTGCGCCCGCCAGCCCCCGGAGAAGCGAGCCTGCGCGACCCGCGTGCACCAAGCGATGACGGCGGTTCATCCCTACGGATGCGCCACGGCTGCGGCGTCGTCGGCGGTGGGGGTGGGGGTGGCTGTCCAATGCGCGGGATGGTCGTGGCCGGCGGACAGTCGGGTGGAGAGGTCGCCGCGGGCGGAGGCGAGCTGCATGGAGGTGAGGAACCAGGTGCCGCGCAGGTCCGCGCCGCGCAGATCGGCGCCGCGTAGGTCCGCGCCCCGCAGGTCCGCGGCGCGAAGGTCGGCGCGGCGCAGGTCCGCGCCGAGCAGCAGCCGTCCGGACAGGTCCGCCCCCCCGCAGGTCCGCCCCGGCCAACCGGGCGCCGAGAAGATGCCCGCGTGCCGGTAGCTTCGCGGTGTTCCCGCCCCGGTCGGCGGCGCGCAGCAGGACACTCGCCGCGGTGAGCGCCAGATGGACGGCCCGGTGGTGCGGGTCGAGATCGACAGCGCGCAGCTCGTCCGCGTCCGCGTCGCACAGCGCCAGTGTCTCGGCGAACAGCGCACGCAGCCGTCCGACCAGCGCCGTCGGGTCCGCGGCGGGGGTCGGGGCGAGGACGGTGAGGGCCTCGCTCAGGTGGTAGAGCGCCTCGTGCAGGCCACGCATGACGGTGAACACGTCGCCCATCGCGGCCGCGGTGTCCGGATCCGCACGCCAGTCAGCCCCGGCGAAGGTGACCTGGGTGACACGCTGGCCGGCCCCGAGACAGTCGAAGGCGACACAGCCGTGGAAGCCCCGGCCGCGCAGCTCGCTGTGGACGACGCAGGTGGAGTCGACGGCCAGGTGCCGGCAGGGCACACCGGGAGCCTTGCTGATCGGGAAGTCCGCCGACACCGCGAACCCCGGCACCACACAGCACAGCCCCGCGCACCGTCCGCAGTCGGCCCGCAACAGAAGCCGCACGCCGGTCACATCCCTCGCGGTCACGTCCGTGCTGGTCGGGTCGGTGCGCGGTGGGGGCGTGGTGGGGGCGTGGACACGAGCGACCTCCCGCGACGACGGACCTGGACGTGGACGGATGTGACATGCTGGCGGACGCGACAGCTAGCGGAGGAAGCCGGTGTGAATCCGGCGCGGTCCCGCCACTGTCACCGGACAGCGCCGCCCTCCCGCGGGCGCCGTACGGCGGCCCCGGCCGCCGCGCGGATCCCGCGGTGCCCGCCCCGCCCTACCTGGCCTGGGAACCCACCCGGACCAGGCAGGGGGCAGACAGGTCACGGCCGCCTTGGCGGCTGGAAGACCGAGAGCGGACGCGGATGATCCGGAAGCCAGGATACTCCGGCCGTCGCGGTGGACGACCACGGGCGAGGACCTGGGGAGGACCAGCCGCATGCCTGCCATACCCGACGCACCAGCCACCGACCTACCCGCCAGCGACCCACCCGCCAGCGGCGCACCCGAGCCGGCCGAGCCGGGGGGTTTTCCCCTGGCAGCGGTCGTCGGCATGGATGACCTGCGCCTGGCACTGCTGCTCAACGCGGTCAGCCCCACCCTCGGCGGGCTGCTGGTCCGCGGGGAGAAGGGCACGGCCAAGTCGACCGCCGTGCGGGGCCTGGCCGCGCTGCTCACACCGGTCGAGGTCGTGGCCGGCTGCCGGTTCGCCTGCCCGCCACACGCCCCCGACCCGCACTGCCCCGACGGGCCGCATCCACCCGGCGTCACCTCCCACAGCCGGCCGGTGCGCCTGGTCGAACTGCCGGTCGGCGCCTCCGAGGACCGGGTGACGGGCAGCCTCGACCTCGACCGGGCCCTCACCGACGGGGTCAGCGCGCTGCGCCCGGGGCTGCTCGCCGCCGCCCACCGCGGCATCCTCTACGTCGACGAGGTGAACCTGCTCGGCGACCATCTCGTCGACGTCCTGCTCGACGCGGCCGCCACCGGCATCGCCCACGTCGAACGCGACGGCATCTCCGCCCAGCACCCCGCCCGGTTCCTGCTCGTCGGAACGATGAACCCGGAGGAAGGCGAGCTGCGCCCGCAGCTGCTCGACCGGTTCGCGCTCACCGTCACCGTCGCCGCGAGCCGGGACCCGGCGCTTCGCGCCAAGGTGGTGCGCCGACGGCTCGCCTACGACGGCGACCCCGCCGGATTCACCGCCGCCTGGGCACCCGCCCAGCAGCGCCTCGCCGCCCGCGTCGCCGCCGCCAGCGCTCGACTGGGGACGGTGCTGCTCACCGACGCGGCGCTGCGCGCGGTCGCCGCGATCTGCGCCGGCTGCGACGTCGACGGGATGCGCGCCGACGTCGTGCTCGCCCGCACCGCGCTCGCGTTCGCCGCCTGGTCGGGCCGGGACACCGTGCGCGCCGCCGACCTGCGCACCGGCGCCCGCCTCGCCCTGCCCCACCGGCGCCGCCGCGGCCCGTTCGACGCCCCCGACCTCGACGACGCCACCCTGTCCGCCATCCTCGACGGCGCCCTGGCCGGCCTCGACGGCGCCGTCGACCAGGAGAGCGCCGCCCGCCGCGCGAGCGCCGCCCGCCGCGCGGCCGAGGCTGCCCGCCGTGCGGCCGAGGACCACGACGCCGAGCGTCACGGTGACCGGCCGTCGACCTCGCGGGGCGCCGCGGACGACGGCGACGGGCGGCCGGACTCCGGTGAGGCCGGTGAGGGTGGTGAGGGTGAGGGCGGGCCCGGCGATCCCGGGCGGACCCCACCACCGGGCTCGACGGGACCCGGTCGCGCGGAGTCGGCCGAGGCGACGACGGCGACGACCGGCGGGGATATCGGCGACGATGTGACACCGCTCGACCCCTGGGAGACGAACCCCTTCGACCTGGACCCCGACGGCGCCGACCTTGCCGACTTTCTGGATCTCGACCGTCACGACCCTGCCGGACCCGACGGCCCCAGCCTTCGCGGCGACGAACGCGACCCCGAGCCGGCCGACCCCGGTGAGCAGCCAGCACACGACGGAACCACCGCGAACGGCCTCGCGACGCAGAGCACCGCCGGGAAGAACAGTCCGACGCAAAGCAGTGCGACAGGCGACGGCGCGGCAGACGGCGGCACGGGGGATGACGGCGTGCCGGCACCGACCGCACCCGACTCCGGCACCTTCCACCCCGGATACCCCGGCACCTCGCACCCCGGCACGCCGCCAGTCCCGCCGCCCCGGCCGGACACGCGGCATCCTGGACTGCCACCCACCGGCGGCCGCCCGGGACTGGGCCTGCCGCCCCGTCCCGGCGAGCCTGGCCTGGCCGCCCAGCGCGACCATGGCGGCGCCGGCCGGGGCGGCGGGCGCGGCGCGGGCCGCAACGGTCCGGCGGCGACGGGGATGGCCGCCGCGCCGGGGACACTGTTCCGGCCCCGGACACTGAAAGTCGCCGGGCTCGGCGCGACCACCTCGGCCACCGGACGGCGCTCCCTGGCCCGCTCCGCCCGCGGCGCGATCGTCGCCACCAGCGCGAACGCCCCCGGCCTGCACCTACCCGCCACCCTGCTCGCCGCCGCCCCCCACCAGCACACCCGCGGACGGCGCGGCCCCGCCGACGGGCCGGCACCGCGCCTGGCCGCCACCGACCGGCGCGGCGCGCACCGCATCGCCCGCGAGGGCAACCTGGTGCTGTTCGTCGTCGACGCCTCCGGGTCGATGGCCGCCCGCACCCGGATGACCCTGGTCACCACCGCGGTCCTCGCCCTGCTCGTCGACGCCTACCAGCGCCGCGACCGCATCGGCATGATCACCTTCCGGGGGTCCGGCGCCGAGGTCGTGCTACCCCCCACCTCCAGCATCGAGGCCGGAGCGGCGAAACTGCGCGCCCTGCCCACCGGCGGACGCACCCCCCTGGCCGACGGCCTGCGACGCGCCGGCCAGGTCCTCGCCGCCGAACGGCGCCGCGACCCCACCCGCCGCGCCCTGCTCGTCGTCGTCACCGACGGGCGGGCCACCGCCGGCGGCGACCCGCTGCCCGTCGCCCGCGCCCTGCGCGCCACCACCGGACGCGCCAGCGCCGGCGGCCACCCGCGCGGCGGCGCGGGCCACGGCGG
>NZ_JALKFZ020000080.1 GCF_023243075.1 Frankia sp. AiPa1
GGTTCCAGAGGTCTTCGGGGCTGTGGACGCCGCCGGGGAAGCGGCAGGCCATGCCGACCACCGCGATCGGCTCGTCGCGGCGGGCCTCCAGCTCACCCAGCTTCCGGCGGGCCTGGCGCAGATCGGTGGTGGCTCGCCTGAGATAGTCGCGCAGCCGATCCTCGTTGGTGGTGGTCATCAACTCTCACCCCTTCGGCGTCAGTAGGACCGGTCGGCCCCGGGCGGAAGGCCCAGTTCGTTGTCGAGCACGTCGAAGAGTTCGTCGTCGCTGACGAGGCCCAGGTCGTCCTCGTTCTCGTCCGCGACGGTGCCGGGCCCCGTGGCTGGCGTCGCGCCCGGGCGGGTGCCGGTCCACCGACCCAGCAGGTCCTGGAGCCGGCGTCCCACGACCGCGTGGTCACCGTCGTCCGCCGTCGTGGCCGTCCGCGCGGCGGCGAGCGCGTCGCGGATGGCCTGTTCGAGCTGGTCGACGGCGGTGAGCAGCGCGGAGCCCGCCCGGGCCGGCTCCGGTGCCAGCACCTCGGCCAGGTGGGCGGCGAGAGCGGCGGGCGTCGGATGGTCGAAGACGAGTGTGCTCGGCAGTCGCAGTCCGGCCGCCTCGCCGAGCCGATTGCGCAGCTCCACCGCCGTGAGCGAGTCGAAGCCGAGGTCGAGCAGGCCGCGGTCGGCATCGATGACCGTGTCCGCGTCCCCCGGGTCGTGTCCCAGAACAGCCGCGATGTGCCCGCGCACCGCCGAGAGCAGCAACTCGACGCGTTCCTCGGCGGGGACGGCCGCGACCCGTGTGCGCAGCGACGGGCCGGCCGGCGACGGTGCCGCAACCCGCCGCGGACGGGCCGCCGGAGCCAGCCCGCTCAGGAGCGGATGCAGTGATCCCGACGCGGCCTGGACCCGCAACCGGGCGGGATCGAGGCGGGCGGCGACCACGGCGGGCCGGCCACCACGCACCGCGGTGTCGAACAGCTCCAGGGCCTCGGCGTCCGGCATCGGCAGCAGCCCGGAGCGGGCCAGTCGTGCCTGGTCGGCGCCACCGAGGGCGCCGGTCATCGCGCTCGTGCGGGCCCACAGGCCCCAGGCGATCGAGGTGGCGGGCAGGCCGCGGGCGCGGCGATGATGACCGAGCGCGTCCAGGACCGCGTTCGCCGCGCCGTAGTTGCCCTGCCCGGCGCCGCCCAGGGTGCCCGCCACCGAGGAGAACAGGACGAACGCGGCCATATCCAGCCCGGCGGTCAGGTCGTGCAGCAGCCAGGCGGCGTCGGACTTGGCCCGCAGCACCCGGTCGAGCCGGTCGCCGTCCAGGGAGCCGATCGTGCCGTCGTCGAGAACTCCGGCGGCGTGGACGACCGCCGTGAGGGGATGTGCCGCCGGGACCTGGTCGAGCAGCCGGACGAGCTGGGCGCGGTCGGCGAGGTCGCAGGGGACGACGGTCACGGCGGCGCCGAGCCGGGCGAGTTCCGCGGTGAGCTCGGCGGCGCCCGGTGCCGTGGTTCCCCGCCGTGAGGTGAGCAGCAGGTGGCGGGCGCCGCGAGCGGTGACCAGATGGCGGGCGACGAGCGCACCGAGGGTCCCGGTGCCCCCGGTGATCAGCACGGTCCCGTTGCGGTCGAACCAGCCGTCGGCCCGTTCGACGTGCGCATGGCCCCCGCCGGCCACCCTTTGGCCCTTGTTCCCCTCGGGACCGGAGCCGTTGCGTGGCGCCGGCACGGCCGTGTCCGCACGATCCGTGCCCTCGGAGCCCGCCGCCGCGGAGCGCGTCGCCGCAGGACCCGTGGCGCCGGAACCGGCGCCCCCGGTATCGGCGTCGCGGGTGGGGATCAGCCGTGGCAGCAGCACCTGCCCGTCCCGGATCGCGAGCTGCGCGGCACCGCCGGGGCCTGCCATCGGTGGTGCTGTCCCCGCTGTCCCCGCCGGCCCGGTCAGCGCTGTCAGCGCTGTCAGCGAGGCGGGGGCGTCGTCGACGTCGACGAGCACGACGCGTCCAGGCGCCTCGATCTGGGCCGCGCGCACGAGGCCCCAGACCGCCGCGCCGGCAGGATCGATCTCGGACGGTTCGTGCGCGTCGACTACCGCGCGACGCGTCACGATCACCAGCGGCGAGGTGAACTGCCCGCCGCTCGCGTCGTCGAGCCAGTCCTGGAGTACCGCCAGAACCCGACCGGTCGCCGTGCGGGTTGCCGTTGCGACCCGTGCCGCGGACCCGCTCTCATCGGCGGCGCTGGTGCGGGTGCCGGTTGTGCCGGGCGTGGGCGCTTCCCCGTGGCCGGTGAGTGACCGGCCAGCATCCAGCAGCACCCGCCCGGGCACCGGGCCGCCCAGGGCGAGTGCCTCCCGCAGCGCCGTGGTGTCCGCGTGGGTCACGACCGTGGCGCCGGACGCGGCGAGGGCGGTGGCGAGGGCGGACTCCTGGCCGCCGAGCACCGCCCACACCGCCCCCGGTCGGTCGGCGGCGGCCGCGGCGGTCGCGGTCGCGGTGGTGGTGGTGGTGGCGGCCGTGGCCGTGGAATCGGCCGGGGAGACCCAACGCAGCTCGAAGAGGGCACTGGCGTCGTGGGTCCCGGCGGGCCGGACCTGCTCGACCAGCCGCTGCGGGTCCACCCGGCGTAGCTCCAGCTCGCCGATCGTGACCACGACGCGTCCGGTGGGATCGGTGGCACGTAGGGACACCGCGTCACCACCGGCCGGGCTGATCCGCACCCGCAGCTCGGTGACGCCGCCGGCGGCGAGGCGGACGTCGCGCCATGCGAAGGGCAGCATCACCGTCGGCGGCCCGGGCTGGCGGGCGGCGACGCCCAGGAGGTGCAGCGGCAACGGGTGCAGCGCCGCGTCGAGGAGGGCGGGGTGGGCGCCATACCCGGTGGCCTCGCCCGCGTGTTCCGGGAGCAGCACCGTGGCACAGATGTCCGTTCCGGCCTGCCAGGCCGACCGGAGCCCCTGGAAGGCCGCCCCGTAGAGGTAGCCCTCGTCGGCGAGCAGGTCGTAGGCGTCGGTCAGGGGAATCTCGACGGCGCCCGGCGGCGGCCAGCTCGACTCCTCGCCGGGGACCGTGGTCGGGGGGGCTGAACCCTCCGACTGGGCTGTGTCCTCCGACCGGGCCATGTCCTCCGGCCGGGGCGCTTCGCCCGGAGCGGCGCCGTCCCGGACGGGTGCGGGAGCGAGTGTTCCGGTGGCGTGTCGGGTCCAGCCGCCGGCCGTGTCATCGAGACCGGCCGTGTCATCGAGACCGGACGTCTCCTGTGCGGGACCCGCGGTGTCGGTCGGGGTGGGCCGTCCGTGCACGGTGACGGAACGCCGCCCGTGGTCGTCCGGGGGGCCGAGGAGGACCTGCACCTCCACCCCGCCCGTGCGGGGCAGCGCGAGGGGGGCCATCAGGGTGAGCTCGGCCAGGTGCGGGCAGCCGGCAAGCCGTCCGGCCTGCGCGGCCATCTCCACCAGGGCGGTGCCCGGCACCAGCTCGACCCCGGCCACCGCGTGGTCGGCGAGCCAGGCGTGGGTGCGGGTCGAGAGCCGGCCGGCGAGCACCAGCCCGCCGCTGTCGGCCAGCGGCAGCACACTGCTCAGCAGTGGATGGTCGACGGTGCGCTGGCCGGGCGTGGCCGTGGCCCGCTCGTCCGGGCCGACCGTCAGCCAGTAACGCTGCCGCTGGAACGGGTAGGTCGGCAGGCCCGGGACATGGGCGTGGCGGATCGCTGTGTTCTTCTCGGCGCCATCGGACGAGGACGCTGAGGCTGCCGAGGGAGCGGAACCCGCGGCGGCCGAGGGAGTGGGATTCCAGCGGACCTCGGCGCCGCGGACGTAGGCGTGGGCCAGTGCCATCGCGACGCTCTGGCGCTCGGGCCGGCCGGGCCGCAGCAGTGGGACGTGCAGGCGGGCAGCCGGGTCCACCTCGACGGATCCCGCGGCGTCACCGGCGCCGGCGGCCAGCGCGTTCAGGCTTTCCTCGCTGAGCGTGGTCAGCACGCCGGCCGGTCCCAGCTCGAGGTATTCGGTGACGCCGAGGGTGTGGAGGTGGTGGATGCCGTCGTGGAAGCGGACGGGGTTGCGGGCGTGGT
>NZ_JALKFZ020000081.1 GCF_023243075.1 Frankia sp. AiPa1
GGGGGGGGGGGGGGGGGGGGGGGGGGGGGGGGGGGGGGGGGGGGGGGGGGTGGGGGGGTCGAGGGGGGGGGGGGGGGGGGGGCCCCCCCCCCCCCCGGCCCCGTGACCGCAGTCCCACCCGGCACCGCGCCACCCGGCACCGCGCCAGCCGGCACAGGGCCAGCCGACACAGGGACACCGGCCACGGGCGCGACGGGCGGAGCGACGGCGATGGGGTCGAAGGGCTCACCGTCGAAGCCAAGATCGTCCTCCGGGTTGGCGGACGCGGCCAGTGCGGTGGGAGAGTCCTGGTCAGCGGGATGGTAGGGGCTGGCGGGAACGGGTCCGGTGGCATCCCGTCCGCCCACTGGTTGGTGGTCAACGACTGTCATCGGCGATCACCCTCGGTCTCGGTCGTGGTCTCGTGCTCAGTCGGGTTCTTGTTCCATCCCCCGACGGCCTCGGCGAACTTGGCGGCCATCCCGGGAGTCGCCGCGACGGTGACCTCGCTGAACCGGGCCAGCACAGTGCCGTCCGGGGCGTGGGCGGTCGCGGTCACGGTGGCCGTGCCACCGCCGTCGTCGACCCGTGCCTGATCCAGGACCAGGACGAACGGGCCTGAGTCCGGCAGCGGGCGCAGGTACTCGGCACGGCCGATGCCCAGCGGCAGGCATGCCTGGCCCAGCAGGGCACGTCCGAGCACCGGCGGACCCTGGAGCAGGACGTCGGCCAGCACGGGGCTGTGCAGCGCACCGCCGTAGCCGGCGTGCAGGTCCGGGTCGTCGGCGAGCTGGCATTCGAGCACGAGCCGATCGGCGCCGCGAGCCAGCACTCGGCGCATGCCCTGCAACCGTGGGCCGTGGAACTGGGTTCCCTCGAGGTAGATGTCCAGGCCGTCCAGCGGCCCGGCTCCGAGCGGGTATCCGGGCCATCCGGTGCCGGGACCAGCGAGGGTCTCCGCGCCGGTGGAGATCGTGGGGCCGGCGAGCAGGAGGGTGGCGGCGTAGTGCGGGACCGGCAGGCGGCCGGTGCCGTCGCTGCGCACCGCGGCCCGCAGGACCAGGCGGCCGTCGCCGTCGGTGCCGGCGGCCTCGAGAATCACCTGGGCCGCGTCCGGCGCGGAGCCGTCGAACACGATGCCCTTGTGCACGATGAACCCGCGCGCCTCGACGACCCGACGGCCGGGAATGGCCCGCTCGGCCACATTGATCATCCAGCCTAGACCGAACGTCGCCGGCAGCACCCGGTGCGCGCCGACCTGGTGTGCGGCGATCACCGGGTGGGTCTCGATCCCGGCGAGCGTGCGCCGGGCCCGCAGCACGCCGCCGCCGGCAATCCCGCCGGCACTCTCGCCGTCCGAGGGCACCGCCGCGGTGTCGGCCAGGGCCCGGTCCGGACCGACGAGCAGGCTCACCGTCTCCCCCGGACCAATCCCGACCCGCTCTCCCCGGTCAGCCCCAGCGGAGTCAGCCCCGGCGGAGTCAGCCCCGGCGGAGTCAGCCCCGGCGGAGTCAGTCCCGGCATGGTCGGCGGCTGGGCGATCGGCACGGAACGTCGCGACGAACGCGGCGGCTCCGGCGTCCGGGGCAAGCAGGCGCACCCCGCGGGCCGCGAACAGGTCACGCAGGCCGGGCGTCACCATGCCGCCATCCCAGGCACCCCAGTCGATCGCGACGACATGGTGATCGGGATGCGCGTGGCGGTGCGCCGCGGCCACGCGGCACAGCGCCTCGTTCGCCGCGGCGTAGTCGGCCTGCCCAGGGTTGCCGAACAACCCCGCGACCGAGGTGAACAGCACCAGATGACGCAGCGGCGCACCGTCGAGCCCGTCGAGCAGCGCCCGCAGACCGGCCAGTTTCGGCGCGAACACCCGCGCGACGTCAGCGGGGGTCTTGTCGACCAGCCGGGCGTCGGCAAGCACCCCTGCCCCGTGGACGATGCCGGTGACCTGGCCGCGCACCCCGTCCAGGGCGGTGCGCACGGAGTCCGCGTCGGTGACGTCGACGGGCACGTACTCGGCCCGTGCGCCGCTGGCCGCGACGGCGGCGAGCGTCGCCCGGATCTCCCGGGCCGCGAGCAGGCCCTGGTAGATCCGCTCGACCTCGCGTGGCGTCGGCCGGGTGCCCTCGGCACGCAGCCGGGCGATGACGGCGGCTTTGAGGTCCGCGCCCGGCACTGCGGCCGCCCAGTCGGGTTCGTCAGCGAGCGGCGACCGTCCGAGCAGCACGAACCGTGCCGGAGCCTGTTCGGCCAGCGCCCGCACACACAGCGCGGTGACTCCGCGCGCGCCGCCGGAGACGACCAGTACGTCATCCGCGCCGACCGTCAGCCCCCCACCACCGCCGGACGGCTCCGGACGAACACCGGCCCGCGGACCGTACAGCCCAGGAACGACCGTTGTACGGATCACCGCGCCACGCGGGCCCGGCCCGGTCGCAAGCGCCAGACCTACTTCGGGGGTGTCGCGGGCGGCGTCGTGCAGTTCGGCGTCGAGCAGGTCGGCGAGGGTGTCAATCGGCAGGTCGGGAGACGCGTCGAGCGCGCGGCAGAACACTGCCGGTGCCTCGGCGTCGAGCGTCTTGACCAGGCCACCGACTCCGCCGAGCAGGGAGGCCACCGGTCCGGCCGTGCCATGGTGGCCGAGGCCGCCGTCGAGCCGGGTGAGGGTGACGAAGGCGGCCCGGGTCCCGCCGGCCGCGGCGGTGGTGAGCGGCCCGTGCGCCCGCCGCGCGATCTGGATGGACTCCGCGAGCCTGGCGACCGTCGGTTCCCAGCCCGCACCCGGCGTGAGCAGAGTCAGGCACAGGTCCACTGGGCTGTCGAACGCCACGGTCAGCGCGCCGTCAACGGCTTCCTCCCGTCCGTCAGGCACATCCCCCCGCGCGGCTTGCGGCCCGCCGACGGCACTCGGTCGGCCGACGGTGTCGAGATCGAGCTCGCGGACCGTCCAGCCGCGGGCGCGCAGGGCGGCGAGCAGCAGCGCGGCGACCGGGTCGGCCCAGTGGGCGAGGACGGCGACCGGGGACTCGGCGAACGGACGGTCGAGTTGGTCGAGGGCGGGCAGGGTCACCAGCCGGACCACGCGGCGGGGCGCCGGGTCCGGCTCAACGGCTTTTGGGTCGACACCACCTGCCAGCGCGCCGGTGGTGTCGACGGCCTGGCCGCCGTCACTGAGGCCGCCGGCTCTGGGCCCTGCGGGTGGGGAGGCGGCGGTGACGAACTCGGTGATCTGGTCGAGCGTCCGCAGCTCCGCGAGCTGCTCCGGACCCACCGTCGGCGCCTGCGGGAACCGCTCCCGCAACGCCCCCAACACCTGCACCCGCTTGATCGAGTCAACCCCGAGATCCGCCTCCAGATCCATCCCGGTATCGATCATGTCCGCCGCATAACCCGTCTTCTCCGCCACCACCGCGATGAGGGTGCCGCGGATCGCGTCGGCGTCGAGAACCGCGCCGTCCACGGAGGCGGCGTCGGACCCGGTGCCGGCATCGGACCCGGTGCCGGCATCGGCATCGGCGTCGGCAGTGTCCGGGAGGGCGGCGGTAACGAACTCGGTGATCTGGTCGAGCGTCCGCAGCTCCGCGAGCTGCTCCGGACCCACCGTCGGCGCCTGCGGGAACCG
>NZ_JALKFZ020000082.1 GCF_023243075.1 Frankia sp. AiPa1
ACGAATACCTGAAAAAGCAGCCCGCCGCGTAGATCAACCTAATAGAGACTGTCCGGATTTAAAAGGGCACATCATAGACCCGGACCAGCCTCCGCGAGAAGATCTATCGCCTGCACGACCCGGGCATGCGTGGCCGCGTCCAAGCCGTCGATCCAGTCACGGACCTCGTTGACGAGATAGACGTCCCACTGCTGCCCTTCCACCACACGAGTATAGCGAACGCTATACTCGCGGCCCGCTGAATCGCTCAGGCAACATCGCCGGGGACCGCTGACAGCCAAGGCCGCGGACAAGGCCGGACACCGACGGACGCTCGTGGACCAAACGCACCAGGCCAGCAGACGGAGCAGACGTCCACGGACGTCAGAGGAAGATCCAAACCTTACTACGGATCAGAAGGTTGGGGGTTCGATTCCCTCCACGGGTCAGCGTCATCATCCTCGCCCAGGTGAGCTGAGAATGACGGACACCCACACTATTGATCATCATGCGGGCGCAGGCCTCCCGTGCCTGCCGGGCACGGGCGAGCAGGTCCAGCAGCACCGGATCGCCGAGGTTCATCAGATAGGCGCGGAGTTCGATCGTGCGGGCCTGCCCGTGCACGACGACCCCGCAGGGCACCGTCGCCGCCGCGACCAGAGTCAGCCCGGCGGGCAGCGCGGTACGGGCGAGATCGACGCCCTCGACCGTGTTGCGGTCAGCCAACCCGACCACCGTGGCCCCGGCCCGCACGGCCTGGGCCATCAGGTCCGCGGGGAACGCTCCCCGAGGTCCAGAGTGCACCGACTCCACATGCAGATCAATCATCGGGGATCTGGTACGGCCGCAGGGCTGCGCGAAGGTAGCCTTCGACTACGATCAACTACGTTGAGTAACCGCCAGGCGTGATGGCTCACGCGTCGTATGCGGTGACGTAGAAGACCCCCACCATTACGCGGGAACGACAGTGGCAACCTATTCGAAACCGTGGATCCGATATCTTCCTCATCGGCCGCGGAACCCGCCGAAACCCGGTATCGGCCGCCGGGCAAGCAATCCGGCCGGCGCTGACGCGTCGTCGTGAAAAAGATGACCTCCTGGCTGGGATAATGAAAGCGCCAACAAACAAAAACCCAGACCAGCGAACGCGACCTACGGCCGTTCAAAACCCAGCAGAAGATCTCCGGCCGGCTCACCTCCACGGCCACGACCGCCTGCCGCCTCCAGATCCCCAGCTACCTGTCCACCGCCCGCAAACACGGCGTCTCCGGCGCTGCACGCCCTACGCCTCGCGTTCCACGGCACCCCCTGGATGCCACCAGCCGCCGCCGTCCCCACCTGACGGCCGCCCCCAACCGCCCCCAACCACCCCGCCCGGCGCGGCCCACAGCCATGCCCGTGAACCACCACCCACAGCAAGATCACTAAACCAGGTGAATATTTACCTTTCTACCTTGCGCTATACGGCGACAAGAATCTGATCAGCAAGGGTGTCTACGAGCCGGAACACCAGGTCCTTGCCGGGACCGGCCGCACCCGCGATCGGCAGGGCGATGCGACCCTCGGCGCCGCTTGGCCGGCCGCGCTCCGGCAGGTGCTTCCAGAAGATCCCGTTGAACACCTTGACCACCGGCGCGCCGATCTGGTCGGCGACCCAGAGGCTCTCCGGCCGGCCGGCCTCGATGGCGTCGATGCGGCCATCGCGCTGCCGACGCTCCGGATGAGGCACCGGCGCCCCGCCACGCGCCAACCGCGACCGTTCCGATCGATGACCTGTTCCAGCTTCGCCCGTGAGGTAAAGGCCACGGCTGGTGATCCGGCCTCCTGACCGGCCACCAGCCACCCCTGGGGTGTCCCTGGCACCGCCGGATTGAGCGGCGCGACTCGTCCGGCGCCGTCGGACGCGTACCCGGGTGCTCCGGGAGCACGGCTCGCAGGCGGATTCGGAGCGTCCGGACTCCTCCCCGACGAATTCGCAGGCCAGCACGTTCTTGCGCTTCTCGACCCGCCACATGATCGAATTAGAGGTGTATGCCCAATTTTGTTCATATGTACCATGGCTGCCGTTTCATTGGCTGTGCGGGACCAATTGCAGACTGGCGGATCACGAGTGGGACGTGCCGCAGCCGGACGGGCGTCCTCTGTCCGAGCCGGTTTGTGGGGTTGGAACATGCACGAGGAGAGGCGCGAGGAACCCGCGGGACACAGCGCTCGCACCATCGACCGTCGGACCATCCTGCGCGGCTCCGTCAGTGTCACGGTCGGGCTCCTGGCCCTGCCGACCTGGCTCGCCGGCGCGGCGGAGGCCACGTCGGAGGCCACGGCGGCGGCGGGGACAGGTAGCGGGACGGCCGGCGCAAGCGGCGCCCCGGCATTCGTTGACTCCTACCAGACGAACACGACCACGATCCTGGCCCCCGCCGGCAACGCCGCCGTGCGCATCCTCGACGGGATGGCCAAGCTGTGGCACACCGGCGACGCCTGGAACACGGGAATCCCGATCCAGGCCGACGTCCTGCGCGACAACATGCGATACACCGCCGGGGTCACCCGGGGGCGCACTCCGGCGCAGGCGCGGGACGCCTTCATCTACGACCGGCAGCATCAGAGTTACGCCGTGATCGCGGGACTCGGCCCGCTGGCCGACCTCTACAAGGAGGGCGCGCGCGCGGTCACGAGCATCACCAGCGCGCCGGAGGGCGTCCCACCAGCGGTCGTCAACGATGCCGTTCCCCCGGGTGCTCCGGCCGGCGCGGCGATCGGCGCGGGAGCGGTCCAGTCGGCGCTCGGCCAGGTGGTGACACTCGTCAACACCGTGCGGGGGCCGTACGCGTCCGGCAACCCCAGCAAGGCCGCCTATCAGTACCCGCGTCCCTGGCGCATGAACGAGCGCAGCCAGGTCGTGGACACCGACACTCTCGACAGCCTGGGCTTCCCGATCTACCGCTCGGACGTCACCGTCGTCCCGCAGCTGCTGCGCCAGCGATCATTGAGCCCCGCCGACGACGGAGGCTTCCCGAGCGGGCACACCAATGCCTTCCACCTGGCCGCTCTCGCCCTGGCGTACGCGGTACCCGAGCGATTTCAGGAGCTGGTCACGCGAGCGTTCGAGCTCAGCGACACCCGGATCATCGCGGGGATGCACTCGGCGGTGGATGTGATCGGTGGTCGCATCCTGGCGACGGCGCTGGCCGCCGCGACGCTGAACGACCCGGCGAACGCCACGCTGAAGGCCGCGGCCCGGGATCAGGCCGCGCAGTACTTCCAGTCTCACACGGGGACCACGGCCGACACGCTGTTCACGTTCGCGCACGCCGCGATGCCGGGCAGCGACCCATACGCGAGCCGGGAGACCAACCGGAAGACGATCTCCGCGTTGCGCACCTACATGCTGCGGCGCGGCGGGCCCGACCGGCCGCTGGCGGTTCCGAAGGGCGCCGAGGTGCTGCTGGAGACCCGACTGCCCTACCTGGACGCGGATCAGCGCCGGGGGGGGGGGGGGGGGGGGGGGGGGGGGGGGGGGGGGGGGGGGGGGGGGGGGGGGGGGGGGGGGGGGGGGGGG
>NZ_JALKFZ020000083.1 GCF_023243075.1 Frankia sp. AiPa1
ACCACGCCCGCAACCCCGTCCGCTTCCACGACGGCATCCACCACCTCCACACCCTCGGCGTCACCGAATACCTCGAGATCGGCCCCGGGCGGGCGCTGACGACAGCAGCCCAGGAATCCCTGGCCGAACTCCCCGACGCCGCCGGCGCCCTGGTGACGCCGCTGCTGCACGGCGCCATCCCGGACACCCACGCCGTTCTGGCCGCGCTCGCGCGGGTGCGGGTCCGCCAGCCCCGGGTGTCATGGCCGGGTGTGTTCGAGGGGCAGGCGCCGCGACGGACGGCGCTGCCGACCTACGCCTTCCAGCGCGAGTCATACTGGCTGGCGCAACGCCGCGACGACGCGGACATGTCCGGCACCGGCATCATCCCCACCGGGCACCCCCTCGTCGGCGCCGCCGTCGACCTGCCGGACGGACGCACCGTGTTCACCGGCCTGCTGTCCAGCACCGCGCATCCGTGGCTCACGGACCACGCCATCGCGGGCGAGACGCTGATACCCGCGGCCGCGTTCGTCGATCTCGTCCTCGCCGCGGGCCGTCAGCTCGACGCGGACACGCTCGACGAGCTCACGCTCACGGCGCCGCTGGTGCTGCCCGGCCGGGAGGCCGTCCGCGTCGAGATCGTGGTCGGCGCGGCGGACCCGGCCGGCCGCCGCGACGTCGAGATTCACTCCCGGACGTCCGACGACGGGCCGACGGCCGGTATCGGGCTCGCGGCCGGGGCGGACGAGATCGCCGGGGCGGAGCCGGTTCGGGAGAACGACTGGACGCACCACGCGAGCGCCGTCCTGTGCCCCGCAGCCGCAGGTGGCGCCGACAGCGCCGCGCGCGGCCCGCGAGACGCGGGCGATCCGCACGCGGGCGACGCGGGCGACGCGGACAGCCCCGGGCGCCAGTGGCCCCCGACGGGGGCCGAAGTCATCGATCTTGACGGGTTCTACGACCGGCTGTCCGCGGACGGCTACCAGTACGGCCGCGCCTTCCAGGGACTGCACGCCGCGTGGCGGCTCGGCGCCGACATCTACGCCGAGGTCGATCTGGCCGACAGCGAGCAGGCCGATGCCGGCCGCTTCGCGCTGCACCCAGCCATCCTGGACGCCGCGCTGCACCCTCTGCTGCTCACCGCCGCCAGCAAGGCCGACAGCGGCAGGACCGACAGCGGCGAGGACGACCTCCAGACCGGCACCGCGACCAGCACCGAGACCGCCCCCGGGGACACCTGGACGGCCGAGCAGGGCGGGCTCCGGCTGCCCTTCGCCTTCTCCGAGGTGCGGTTGCTCGCGACCGGCGCCACCTCCCTGCGGGTGCGGGTGCGCCCGGTCGGCGCGGAGACGGTCACCCTGGCACTCGACGATCCCACCGGCCAGCCGGTGGCGTCGATCGGCACGCTGCGGCTACGCCGGACCCGGCCCGCCGGCCACGGGCCACGGCCGAACGCCGCCGCCGGGCTGTACCGGATGAGCTGGACGCCGCTCACGCCCACCACGACCTCGGCCGCGGCCACCACCGCGCCGACCATCGTCGCACTGGCCGACCTCGCCGGTTCCGACCTCGCCAGCTCGGGCGACGAGCGGACGCCGGCGCCGGTCGCCGTCACCTGGCTGGACGACGCGGGCGCGACCGACGGCGCGACCGACGGCCCGGCGGCGGACGACACCACGGCCGCGGGCGTTCACGCCGCGGTGCGGCGCGCCCTGGCGCTCGCCCACGGATGGCTCCAGCGTCCCGGCGGCACGCTCGTCGTCGTCACCCGTGCCGGGGTCGGCGTGGGTGACCGCGACGAGCCGCCCGCTCTCGGAGCCGCGGCGGCCTGGGGTCTGCTCGGCAGCGCGATCAGCGAACACCCCGATCGATTCGTCCTGGTGGACACCGACACCCCCACACTCGGCGACACCGAGATCGCCACCGCCCTGGCCCTGGGCGAAAACAGGCTGGCCCACCGCGACGGGCGGTGGCTCGCGCCCCGCCTCACCCCGGCACCGATCCCGACCCCGACCCCGGCCCCGGCCCCGGCCCCGGCCATCCCCGCGACCACGGGCACCGGCCCATCCAACCCCGCGGCCGCCGCCGACCAGGCCAGGGACATCCGCCAGGCCAGGCAGGCCGAGGAGACTTCCGCGCCGGCCCTGCCGATCCTCCCGGCCGGCGCGGCGCGCGGCGGCACGGTTCTCGTCACCGGAGGCACCGGTGCGCTGGGACGCGTGGTGTCGCGTCATCTCGTCGCCCAGCACGGGGTACGCCACCTGCTGCTGCTCAGCCGGCGGGGGCCGGCGGCCGAGGGCGGGGCGGCGCTGGTCGAGGAGCTACGTGAGCTGGGCGCGGACACCACGCTGATCGCCTGTGACGCCGCCGACCGGGATGATCTCGCCCGCGCGCTGGCCGCCATCGATCCGCGACGTCCGCTGCGGGCGGTCGTGCACGCCGCCGGGATCCTCGATGACGGGGTGATCACCACCCTCACCGTCGACCGGCTGGCCGCGGTGCTGCGGCCCAAGGTCGACGCGGCGCTGAACCTCGACGCGCTGACCCGCGACGCCGAGCTCGACGGGTTCATCCTGTTCTCCTCCCTGGCCGGCGTCCTGGGCAACGCCGGCCAGGGAGGCTATGCGGCCGCGAACACCGCCCTGGACGCGCTGGCGCTGCGGCGCCGGGCAGCCGGGCTGCCGGCGCAGAGCCTCGCCTTCGGCCAGTGGGCGGACGCGGCGGGGCTGACCCGCGACCTGTCCGCCGCCGATCTCGCCCGGCTCTCCGGCGCGGGGATCGTGGCGATGCCCACGGAGCAGGGCCTGGCCCTGTTCGATGCTGCCCTGGCCGTTGGCGACGCGCTGCTCGTCCCGGCGCCGATGGATGCCCGGGTGTTGCGGGAGCGCGCCTCGGCGGGCACGCTGGCCGCGCTGTTGCGCGCGCTGGTGCCGACCGGGCGGGCCCGTCCCCGGCCGGCCGCGGGCCGGGGCGCGCAGCGGGGCGTGGGCGAGCGGGACGCGGGCGAGCAGGGCACGCTTGCCGCCCGGTTCCGCGCGCTTGACCCGCACGAGCAGCAGGAACTGGCGTTGGACACGGTCCGCTCGACGGCCGCGACCGTGCTGGGCCACGCCAACCCGCGGGCAGTCGGCGCCGACCGGTCGTTTCGCGACCTGGGGTTCGACTCGCTGTCCGCGGTCGAGTTCCGCAACGCCCTGGCCAACGCGACCGGCCTGCGGCTACCGGCGGCGCTGGTGTTCGACCACCCCACCCCGGAGGCGGTCGCCCGGCACCTGGTCGCCGAGCTCGCGGAGCCGGCGGCGACCAGCGGTGACGCGCCGGCGCGGGTGCGGGAACGTCGCGCCGACGCGGCCGACGAGCCGATCGCGGTGGTCGGCATGGCCTGCCGCTTCCCCGGCGGCGTCCACAGCCCCGAAGACCTCTGGAACC
>NZ_JALKFZ020000084.1 GCF_023243075.1 Frankia sp. AiPa1
CCCCCCCCCCCCCCCCCCCCCCCCCCCCCCCCCCCCCCCCCCCCCCCCCCCCCCCCCCCCCCCCCCCCCCCCCACGGGGTCAGCGGGCGCGAAGCGTGATGCGGGTCCAGGCGCCGAGGTAGACGCGGTCGCCGTCGCGCAGCGGGACGGACTGGCCAGGCTCGATCGGGTCCGGCTCGTCGTTGAGCCGAGTTCCGTTCGTCGAACCGGGGTCACGCACGGCGTAACCGCCGTCGGGCAGCTGCTCGAACAGCGCATGGCTGCGGGAGATGCCCGGGTCCTCCGGCGCGCCGGACAGGTCGATGTCCGGGTGGATGCCGCGGGACTCACTGCGCCGACCGATGAGCATCTTCGGGCCGGCCAGCGCGAATCCCCGGCGCGGGTAGAAGGTCGGGAACGGGACGCGGTGGTCGTCGCCGCTGTCGTAGTACTCCCGCTCAGCCTCGACGATCGCCTCCCACACGCTTGCCCCGGCCGGGGGACGGTCGGCGTCGCGGTCCCATCCGCTGGCACCGCGCGGGTCGTCGATCGCATCACGCGGGTCACGCCGGCCCGCCCGCGGGTCGGCGGACTCCGGATCGCCGATGCGCGGGTCGCCACCGCCCTGGCGGGCGTAGCGCGGGTCGGTGTTGCGTCGCGGGTCGCCGCCGCGGGCCTGCTGGAAGCCACGGTCCGCCCCGGCACCGGACTCGACGCCAAGCGGGTCGGCCGGATAGCCGTAGCCGTCGTCGCGGCGGCCACGACGGTGCGCGTCGGGGTCGGGCTCGTCGCCGTAACCGCCACGCCCACCGCGGTCGGCGCGTGGGTCGGTGCCGCGGCCGTACGGGTCGGCGGGCTCCGCATAGCCGCCACGCCCCGCCGGTTCCGCGTAGCCACGGTCGTCCCGGGCGGGTGGGTAGCCGCCAGGCTCGCCGCCGCGGTCATCTCCGCCGCGGCCATAGCCACCACGGTCGGCGTAACCGCCGGAGCCGCGGTCGTCCGGCGTCTCGCGGCCGGGCGGGTATCCGCCGCGGTCGGCGCGTGGGTCGGTGCCCCGGCCGTACGGGTCGGCGGGCTCCGCATAGCCGCCGCGGTCGGCGGGCTGCTCCGGGTATCCGCCGCGGTCGGCGCGTGGGTCGGTGCCGCGGCCGTACGGGTCGGCGGGCTCCGGATAGGCGCCGCGGTCGTAACCGTCACGCCCGCGGTCGTCGGGGCCGGGCCGGTCTTCCCGCTGCCGGGCGTACGGGTCGCGGTCGTACCCGCCGCCGGGCGCGTCGTAGGGGTCCGCCTGGTAGCTGCGGCCACCGCGAGGCTGGTCGGCGTAGCCGTCGCGGTCGTACCCCCCGTAGGGGTCGCCACCACGGGGCGGGTCGGCCACTCCGGCCAGATCGGCCGGCGACCGCCGGATGCCGAGCGGGTCGTAGCCCCCGCTCCCCGCGGCGTCGGGACTGTCCGGCTGCGCCGGACCGCGCCGACGATGACCGCCGGCTTCGTCCACTCCGTAGGGAGACCGACCGCCGTCGTCCGGACGGTATTCGTACCTCTCCTGACCAGTCATGATCCCAATTCCGCACCGATCGCAGTAGTCGGGTTGTGAGACAGGCGCACGCTTGCGTCCAACGCCCTCACCTGATCACCGGTTCACCCGGAGGGTCCTCGTCGACCGTGGGTCAAGGACCACCTCATCGATGACCACCCCATCGATGACCATTCCCATCGATGATCAGTTCATCGATCTTCTCAACGTTGCTCTTCCACCGAACCGTACCTGTTGTGCCGACGTCGTTGTGAACCGCCTTCCGTAGGAGGTGGTGCGTGCCCCCGTTTGCCGGCGGCGTGACCCCGGGCGTGTGCCCGGGTAACTCTGGCCGTGCCTGCCGGCGACCCTGAACCGCCAGGCCCGGACAGCCCTGGTCGTACGGCCCGGAGGAGTGTCTCCGGGCAACAGTGTCGCAGTGGTCGCGCCGTGAGGATGACGGGCCTCCGGGTCGGCGTCGGCCGCGAGCGGGCCGCGCCGCGTTCGGCACCCCCGCGGCGGGGCGGACATCAGTGATCCACCCGGGCGGCGACGACCGTGATGTTGTCGTGGCCACCGGCGTCGATGGCGAAGTCCACGAGGTGCCGGGCGACCTCGATGGCCGTGCAGTGTGCCGGGAGCTGGTTGACCAGAGAGGCCATGACGTCGGGCCGGGAGGCGTAGTTCCACAGCCCGTCCGAGCAGACCAGCACTGTGGCGGGCGTCTCGATCGGAAAGATCTCGGTGTGCGGGGCGATGTCCTCCACGTCGCCGCCGAGCCAGCGGGTCAGGGTGTGCGCCCGCCGATGCGTCTCGGCCTCGCTGGCCGGGATGAGACCAGCCCGCGCGGCCTCGGCGGCCCAGGTGTCGTCGGAGGTGAGCCGCTCGCACCAGCGCGGGCCGAGCAGGTAGACGCGGCTGTCCCCGACCCAGCCGACGGTGACCATTCCCGGGCCGTCCGGAGTGGGCGGGGTGATGATGGCCGCGGCGAAGGTGCACGACGGCGCCATCCGTCCCTCGGCTGCGCTGAGCTGGGCGATCGTGTCCTGGGCCGCCTCGACCGCGGCGTGCAGGGCCGCCTCGGCATCTTCGGGGGTGAAGCCGCCCACGATCGCCTGCGGTGCGGTGCGCGGCTCGTCGTAGTCCGCGTAGTCCGGTTCCAGAACGTCCAGCATGTCGTTGGCCCGACCGCCGGCGCCGCGGGGCGGGAGCGAGTCGTGATGGACCGGATGGCCCGGGCCATGGGCCCGCACCGCGTCGGCGAGCACCGCCATCGCCGTGGCCGCCGCGGCGGAGGAGGCCTGGCCGGATCCGGGGGTGGTGGAGACCCCGTCGCACACCACGGCGATCAGCGTGCCGTAGACGACGGCAAGCCCCATCGAGTCCTCGTTCGTGGTGTGACGTACGCCACGGTCGCACACGCCCGCCAGCTCGCCGAGATCGACCTCGCTGTGATCGGCATCGCCGTGGACCGGATCGGGCCCATCCAACGCGTGCCCGCAGACCTCGCAGTAACGGTCGTCGGCATAGACGGGCGCCGCACAGACCGGGCAACGGCCGAGGTCGTCGTCGGGGTCGAAGGCGCCGGGGGGGGGGGCGGGGGGCGGGGGGGGGGCCGGGTTGAGGGGTCGGGGTGGCGACGAACGGACCGGTGCGGCGGGGCCCCGGCTCAGGTGCCGGCGAGGCGG
>NZ_JALKFZ020000085.1 GCF_023243075.1 Frankia sp. AiPa1
CTCAACACTGCGCACCTCCCTTGGTGGGCGTGTAGGAGTTGGAATCCCCCGCCTTCAGGCGGGGGAGGACGTCAACCGAGGGACGCCCAGAAACCGCAGTGATGCTCGGCCGCGAGGTCGACAGCGCCGATCCGCGCCGGATTGAGCTGCAAGGTCGGTCCGGCGGTGTCGACCAGCTTCGGCCAGGTCGGCGCCGCTGGTGCGCTGGGGACGCCCGTGCGGGCGAAGCTCGTCCAGTAGTCGATCATCGTGTTCGCGAGGGATCGCTGCGGCGCGGCGCCCACGTAGTCGTGGCCGGCCAGGTCGAACAGGTAGGCGAGGTCGGCGGCGTGGGCGGCGCCGGGGTCGAAGGCCGCCGACCCGATGCGGTTGACGTCGGGGGCGTGCGGATCGTCGAACTCGGCGCTGTACACCGTCGATCCGTGCCTCGCCAGGGCGGCGTTCCCGGCGAGCATCGGGCACATCCAGGACGCGTCGGTGATCACCGCCGACCAGGCGAGGGCGGCACTGGGGTAGCTCGCCAGCGGGTACCGCGCCGCGACCCTGGCGGCGTCGGCGCCGAAGGCCATCGCCAGATCATTTGGGTAGGACGCCGCGGTGTAGGTCGGGCGCCGTCTCTCCTGGCCGCCGACGAACGTGCGGTGTTCGTCATGGTTGCCGCTGGAGAGCACCGGGGTGTCGAGCGTCCGGCCGTCGGCGACGGCCTTCCTCGGGTCCCTCGGCAGCAACGGCGTGTCATAGGCGACCACGTTGGAGAACCGCGCGGTGATCCTCACCAGGTCTGTCGTGGATGCCCGGCGCAGGCAGGCCAGCGCCGCGGTGCCGGTGCCGGTGCCGGTGCCGGTGCCGGTGCCGGTGCAGCCAAGGGTTGCCGCTTCGGCAAGCCCGAACCTCTGCCCGTCGGCGAGGCTGACGAACGGGGTCTGCGCGGGTGTGCCGGGCAGCAGGCCGCCGCGCGGCCAGCGCACCTGGCAGGTGCCGCCCGACGACATCGCGACCTTGTCGACCAGCCCGTTGGCCGCCGGTGAGGTGAGCAGCGCGCAGGCGCTCACCGCGCCGGCCGACTCGCCCAAGACGGTGATGTTGCCCGGGTCGCCGCCGAATGCCTCGGCGTTCTGCTTCGCCCAGCGCGTCGCGAGAATCTGGTCGGCGAGCCCGAAGTTCCCGCTGCCGGCGAGACCCGGCAGCGACAGATACCCGAACACGCCCAGCCGGTAGTTCACGGTCACGACCATGACGTGCCCACGGGTCGCGAGCCGCCCCGCGTCGTACAGCGACCCGGAGCCGGTCGTGAACCCGCCGCCGTGCCACCACACCATCACCGGCAGCTTCTCGCCCTGCTGCATCGCCGCCGGGGTGGTGATGGTGAGGAACAGGCAGTCCTCGGAAAGGATTGAGGCGGCACCCGGGCTCGTGGCGGCCTGGGCGCAGCTCGGCCCGGCCCGCGTCGCCTCGACCGTCCCGCCCGCCCTCGGCGCCGCGACCGGCATCGTCCAGCGGCGTGCCCCCGTCGGCGCCTGCGCGTACCGAACGCCGAGGAACTCCCGCGCCCGCCCGGTCGCCATCCCGTGCAGGCGCCCGCTGGACGTGGCGACCGTCAGCGGCGCGGCCTGCGACCGAGCCGACCCGCCCGCGCCTCCCGATCCCCCGCACCCGCTCAGCAGCCCGGCGGCCAGGACAACCACGACCGCGATCGCGACGACCGCGACGGGCAGCGCCCTCAGCGCGGTTCCGTGTCGTCCATGACGAGTATCGGATCTGGGCGCGAGTCCGGCTTTGAGCCTGGCTCCGGGTCGACTGCGCATGGCGGCTCCGCTTTCCCTCGGCGACGGGTGCAGCACCTGACACGCCCCGGCCAAGGACATCGCCGCGGCGGATACTCACCTGCGAGACGTTGTCATGGCCGGGCATGATCTGAGGTTCCTGCCCCGTTTCATCCGGAGGAATGACGGTTGCGCGGAACACCGGCACCCTCGTGGGTGGCCCTGGCCCTGGCCGTCGCCGAGCTGCCGGGCCCGTCGCCGAGAGCCCGGACTCGTCGGGAGGGACTGGACGGCCAGGACTGCGCGGTCAGGACTGCGCGGGGCGCAGGAGCATCCACTGGTGGCCGTAGGGGTCGGCGAGGCGTCCGGCACGGCCGTATGGATGGTCGGTGACGGGGTGGATGACGGCGGCGCCGCGCGCGAGCATCGCGGCGGCCATCAGGTCCGGATCGCTGACCTCGAGCGCCATGATGACCGGGGTGCCGCCGAGAGTCGGCGGGGCCGGATCGCCGTATCCCTCGTCGCGTACCGACAGACGTATGCCGCCGATCAGCATCTGGGCGTCGATGATCCTGCCCTTGTCGTCGAGATGAATCTCGCCGGTCGCCGCGCCGAAAACCTCCCGGTAGAAGGCGAGCGCGGCTGCGGCGCCCCGGACGACCAGGCGTGGATACGCGCCGAACACGTTCTCGGGTTGGGCGGCATCCGCAGCCCGCGGGTGGGTTGCGGCGGGGGTGACACCCTCAGGCGGGGAGGTGAGTTCGGGGCGTGCGGCGGGCGCCGTGTGCTCAGGTGTCACGCGGGCGCCTGTCGCGCGGGAAGGAGTCGTCATGGGGGCATCGTCGCCGGTCCTGGCCGTGCCGGATCCCTCACCGGCGTCCGCCGGACTCGTTGCGTTCCTTGAGCACGTTCTGGGCGGCGTCGATCTGCTCCTTGGTCGGTGTGGTGAACAGGTAGCCCCGGGCGCGGATGTGCGTCAGAAACTCCGTCCGTGGCCCGATACCGTGGGTATCGAGGTAGTAGGCGAGCGCGTCGTTCCAGATCCACGAGCCGTCGGTGCGAATGCTCATCGGGACGACCTTGCCCCGGCCGGGGTCGGTGACGTCCTCGCTGCACGCGGTGGTGCGCAGCAGGAGCCTGCCGGCGTTCAGGTAGTCCAGCAGCCGGGCCCGTTCGGTGGTGTCCGTTATCCGCTCGTGGTTCGCGAAGCTGGGGCGGCCGTCAATGGTCTCATAAACATGGACGATTCGCGGCGGCGGCGGCGGCGGGGGGGAGGGTGGGGTCGGATGCGTCATGTCCCCTCATCCGGTCGAAAGAGTTTCCACATTCCATTGAGCCTTTTCCATCCTGCTATTCGTGGAATGCGTGTTCGAGGGTGAGGATCGCGCGGGCGACCGTTCCGACTCGGC
>NZ_JALKFZ020000086.1 GCF_023243075.1 Frankia sp. AiPa1
CCGCCGCGGCACAGGCGCGGGACCCAGGCCGGCGCGCCGTCCACAACTCAGGGCAAACCTTGCCGGACGCGGCACTAGCCGTCCAGGAGATGTGGGCCTGGCTGACCGTCCAGTACGCGATCACCGCCCTGATCGCCCAGGCAGCCGAGGCCGCCGACGTCGACCCCGACCGGGTCGGCTTCGCCCGAACCGTCCGCCTCGTCCGCCGTTCCGCCACCGGAACGGCGGACATTCCCCCCTGAGGACTGGCACACCCAGCTACCCCGGTTCCACGCCGAGATCACCCGCCGATCGACTACCACCATCACCGGGTGCCGCCGCAACGGCGCATAGGCCAGCCGTTCCAGGAGGCCCCCCGCGCCGCCGAGGAGCACGATCGCGACCAGGTATCCGACCCGCACCGGAAGGTGCTCCTGACGCACCGCCCAGTACGCCAGGAAAGCGTCGAGGACCATGAGGTCACCGTGCGCGAAGTCGAACACTCCGGTCGCCCGGTGAAGGACCAGAAAGCCGGCCGCGACAAGCGCCGATGTGGAACCGTATGCGAGCCCGGTCGCGAGGAAGGTCGGAAACCGCATGACCGCGTCACGACTGTTCTTCGACACCTCGTCGTTCCGAGGCGGCGCTCGACACCGTGCGTTCCAGGGGCGAGATGCGCGCCAGCCTGGGATGACCACCCCACCTCGCGCCGCCATCCGCCGCAACGGCTGGGCCGCCGCCCAGACGAGGCTGGTGGCGGCGGCCCGCGTGGGGATCAGCGGATCTTGAAGACCACGTCGTACGAAGGGGTCGAGGTGGACCGAAGCGGGCTGTCGAGTTTGTCCAAGGAGAGCGTGTAACTGGCTCGTCCGGTTGACCCTGGCGCCACCCTCGCGGGAGGTTGGGACGGCTGGGAAAACGGGATGAAGCGGGCAACGGGGCGATGGTGCAGGAGGGGCGATGGTGCAGGAGTTGAGCGGCGGATGAGCGATCAGGAGACCGGATCCGGGCCGGCGTCGCTGGATGTCCGCGAGGCCATGCGTACCGCCCGGTCGCTGCGGCGTTTCCGGCCGGACCCGGTGTCCAACGAGGTGCTCGCCCGCTGTCTGGAGGCCGCGACCTGGGCGCCATCCGGCTCCAACGCGCAGGCCTGGCGGTTTGTGGTCCTGCGTTCGCCCGAGGTACGCGCGGTGCTGGGACCGGCCTTCCGCGAGGGATGGCAGTGGGTGACCAGAATCTACGAGGACAACGCGTCGGTCCAGCCGGCCCGCAACCCTCGCCAGGCGCGCCTGATGGACACCATGCGTCATCTTGTGGATACGTTCGAGCAGGTGCCGGCGTATGTGCTGTTCACCTACCGGCTCAGCGGCTTCGTCCCGGAGTTCATCGAGGGTGGTTCGATCTTTCCCGCCATGCAGAACTTTCTGCTTGCGGCCCGGGCCGAGGGGCTTGGCACGGTTCCGAGCACCTGGTTCACCTTTGCGCAGGACAAGCTGCGGGCGGTGGTCGGGATCCCGGACGAGTGGAGGATCGCCGCACTGGTCTGCGTGGGTTGGCCGGTCGGACGGCACGGGCCGGTGCGCCGCCGGCCCGTGAGCTCCGTCGCCGCCCTCGACACCTGGGACACGCCGCTGATCGAGGGCGGCAGGCTGCGGTGACGGGATGCGTGCGGACCCTGAATCATGACGGACGTGGCCCCTGGTGATCCGCGTAGGCCGCGGCGAAACGTTCGATGGTCGCCAGGCAGGTGTCGACTGGCTGGAAGCCGCCGCCGGACAGGGTGTGCAGCCAGGTACCCAGGCCGAACACGGGGGTCCGGCGGTGCAGCTCCCACGCCTCGGTGGGATCCGGGGCGGGCACGCCCCGGGCGGCGAGCTCGCTCAGGTAGGCGTGCAGCAGCTCGCGTTCGTGCGTGCGGCGGTCCTCGACGCTCAGGCCGGAGACCAGGAAGTAGCCGACGTCGTGCGCCCAGATGCCGGTGCGGGTGAGCTGCCAGTCGTAGAAGCCGGTGCCCCCGCCGGGCAGGCGGTAGGTGTTGCCGACATGCGGGTCGCCGTGCAGCAGGGTCCGGGGCTGGGCGGACGCGATCACGGCCCAGCCACGGAAACCCCGTTCGACGACACCGGCGTCGACCCCGCCGGGGATCAGCCGGTGGTGGCCGCCGGCCCGCAACACGCGCAGCGCCCGGGTGATGCTCAGCCACGACACCGGCGCCCAGACCGCGTCCAGCCGCCAGGGGCGGGCGAACGCCAGCTCCTCGGGCAGCGGGCGAGCCCAGTAGGCGGCGTGCAGCCGGGCCAGCCCGAGCAGGCCGTCGCGGACCTGCTCGGCGCTCAGCGCCGCGGTCGCGTCGTTCGGTTGGGCATCACGCAGCGTCACGTCTTCCATCACCATGATGGTGGCCAGGCGTCGCCGGTCGACGGCGGCGGCATAGAAGGCGGGATGTTCCAGCGGCAGTTCGGCCCCCGAGTGGACGAGACGGGCCTCGGCCTCGCGGGCACCCAGGGCGGTCAGCGCCAGCCGGTGCAGGACCCGGCCCTCCCGCTTGACGAACACCCGCTGCGGCCCTTTGCCCGCCGCGTAGCACAGACCCACCCTGGCGCGGCTGTTGGTGCCGTCGACGACGTCACTGATCTCGACGGATTCGATGACGGCACCGGGGAACGCCGGCGCGAGCGCCGCCGTCATCCAGCCCGGGGTGAGTTCCGACCATGACCGGGGCACACTGCGCACAACTGCATCATGCGGGACGGCGCCGCCGCGAGCCGGAAGGGTGCCACCGTCGGGTGCCCCCGGGCACGGCGCGGCCACCCTGGGGCTTGCCGGCATCCCTGGGGCTTGCCGGCATCCCTCGGGCTTGCCGGCATCCCTCGGGCTTGCCGGCATCCCTCGGGCTTGCCGGCATCCCTCGGGCTTGCCGGCATCCCTCG
>NZ_JALKFZ020000087.1 GCF_023243075.1 Frankia sp. AiPa1
TGTCCTGGCTTGGCGATCATCACGCTGCCAGATCGCTGTTGGAGGAGACACTGGAGCGCCGCCGTCGGACTCTCGGCCCGGAGCATCCCGACACTCTCCGCACCGCCAGGAACCTCGCCGCCTCGCGCAGGCGGTGGAGGCGTCGGGGCGGGGGCCGCTGGGAACGCCAGTGATCTCTACGGCCTGGGACGCCCCTTTAGTCCGCCGCGCGTGTCAGGGGCTGTGGGACAGACACGATCACGGCTCTGACACGAAGAGGATCGCGGGGTGCGGGCCGGGCGGAACCGGACGAGGTCGCGCTCCGCTGCGGTCATGGGCGGGGGATCGCGCCCAGCGCCGCGCGGACCTCGCGGGACGGGCTTCCCCGTAACAGAGCGAGGTCCATGATGATGTCGCAGCCGAGGGCGTGGTGGCGCCGGAAACAGCAAGCGATAGCGCCCACGTGGTCGGCGCAGCGCCCGGCGGCCCCGCAGCGCCCATGACGTCTCCGGGACGGCGGGCCAGACGGCCAGGACCTGGCGTCGGCCGAGTGGGATCACGTCCGCTGGCTCCCGCCCGAGGCCGAGGCCCTGCTGGACCGTGCCGCCACCCCTCCCACCTGGTTCGGTGCTGATCCCGCCGAGCCCGACCGCCCGGTCTGGCTGCTCGACGAGGTCGTCGCTCCCGTCGCCCTGCGCCCCGTGTCACGGTTGCCCTGACGCGGGAGGCGCGGCCGGGCGAGATCAGCGGCGTGGGACCGCGCCCAGCGCGGTGCGGATCTCACGCGACGGGCTTGCCCGCAGCAGGGCGACGTCCATGATGATGTCGCAGCCGAGCGCGTGGTGGCGTCGGAAGCAGCGGTAGCGCCCGCGCGGTCGGCGCAGCGCCCGGCGGCCGCCCAGCGCCCACGACGTACCCGGGACCGCGGGCCAGACGGCCAGGACCTGCCCGCGGCCGAGCGGGATCACGTCCGCGCGGGCGATGTGCGCCCAGCCGAGGTCGACGTGGCGGCCGCCGACCTCGGCGTGGATGCCGTGCGGGCCGATCGACAGGGCCGGCCGGTGCAGACCGTAGCGCACCCGCCACAGGCCCAGGGGCATGAGCAGCAGGCTCCAGATCAGGACGAAGCCCGCCCTGATCAGCTCGTCGCCGGTCTCCTCATGGGTGTGAACGGCGTGGTTGGCCAGAGCGGAGCCGATCGCCGTGACCGCCCAGAGGGCCCAGCCCCCGGTGACGAGAACGATGACCAGCCCGACAGCCAGGAACATCCGCCAGCGCCCCGGAAAGACCGCCACCCCCGCCGCGAAGGCCGGTGGTGCCGGTGGCGTCGCCGGTGCCGCTGGCATCCGCCCGGGACGCGACCCGGGCGGGGGAGACGCGGGCGGCCTGGCCTCTGAGGGGGTCCCGGCCGGTGACGGGGGGCCCGCCGGGAATGGGGCCCGGTCTGGAGACGGTGTCCAGGGCGGTGGTGGTATCCGGGCAGGTGGCGGCGGAGTTCCCGCCGGCGCTGGGACCGCCGCCCGTGGCGGCGAGGTCGGTGGCAGGACCGCGGTGCGGGGCAGTTGGGCGCTCGTCTCGGCGGCGCGTTCGTCGAGCAGACGGGTGACCCCCGCGGGCCAGGCGGGTCCGGCCGCCCGCATCCCTGCGGTGATCCAGTTCAGCAGCTCCGCGGGGGCGGGCCGATCGCCGGGTTCCTTCACCAGGCAGGAGCGGACGAACTCCGAGAGCTCCGTGGGCACATCGGTGAGATCCGGCTCGCCGTGCACGATCCGGTACAGGACGGCGGCGGGGGTGCCACCGCCGAACGGGCTGCGTCCGGTCGCGGCGAACAGCAGCACGGCGCCGAAGGCGAACACATCGCTCTCGGGGCCGGCCTCCTTCCCACTGGCCTGCTCGGGCGACATGTACGCGGCCGTCCCGATGAGGTCGCCCGAGCGGGTGAGCTCGGTGTGGTCGGCGGCGCGGGCGATCCCGAAGTCGATCAGACGCGGGCCGTCGGCGGCGAGCAGGACGTTGCTCGGTTTGAGGTCGCGGTGGACCAGCCCGGCGCGGTGAACGTCGATGAGCGCCTCGAGGATGCCGGCGCCCAGCTTGCGCAGCACCCGCGGCGAGAACGGGCCGTTCTGAGCGACCGCCTCGTCCAGCGCGGGCCCGGCGACGTACTGGGTGGCCAGCCACGGCGTGGGGGCGTCGGGGTCGGCGTCCAGGACGGGCGCGGTGAACGCGCCGCTGACCAGGCGCGCGACGGCGACCTCCCGGCGGAAACGGTCCCGGAACATCTCGTCGTCGGCGAGCTCCGGGCGGATCAGCTTGACCGCGGTCAGCCGCCCGGACGGCGAGTGCGCCAAGAAGACCCGTCCCATTCCGCCTTCACCGAGGCGCGCCTGCAGCGTGTACGGGCCGACCAGACGCGGGTCGCTCGGCTCAAGATCTCGCATGCCCGGCCGGACGACTCGCGGTGATCATCATGCTCCATGGGCGCTGGATGGCAGGCGCTGGGTGGCGCTGGGTGGCGGGGTGAGTGGGTGTGGAGGGAGGAGGGAGGGAGGGAGGGAACAGTACAGGAGCGCGGCAGCGGTCAAGAGAGTAGGACAAGCGGGATGTGTACGGCACAGTAGTGCAAAGACTGCCTTACCGAACCCGCTGGGTCGCGAGGCTGTCGGGACCCGGACCCGGACCGGACACCGGTCGGACCCGGACACCGGTCGGACCCGGACACCGGTCGGACCCGGACACCGGTCGGACCCGGACACCGGTCGGACCCGGACACC
>NZ_JALKFZ020000033.1 GCF_023243075.1 Frankia sp. AiPa1
AACAACTACCGAACGTTAACGATCGTTACAGATCAACGGGAATGGTGCGGAAATCCAGCCGGTGCATCCAGGCTGAGCGGTGCCCGGCAAAAAGACGTGACAGATCACCTGAACGCGTGCGCGGTTTCGCTATCCGTTGGCGGACCGAGTCCCGGCCGACCCGGTCACCTGTGTCCAGGCAGAGCCAGCACGCCACCGGTTTGATTCAGCCCGACACCCGCCTTTCTGTGTAGCCCTGGCGCGACTGCCCAAGGCTGCGGGGAAAGGCGGCGCATCCATCCAGCCAGATGGGAGATCCCTATGTCCGCGCGTTCGCTCGATTTCCAGCCAGACGACATCACGCCATCCGAGGGCGATCCTGACACGTGGAAATGCCGCTGCGGAAACCTGACCGGCATCGGACCGGGATTTTTTCACCTGGAGGGAACCCGGGAGGTTGACCCCGCTCGGGAGCCGTGGCCTAGCGAGGAGTATCTCTGCCCCGAGTGCGGCCGTGTCTGCAAGAACGGTGAGAACGGCCCCGTCGTCGTGCGTCGCCTTCACATGGACGACGTGATCCTCCTGTAAAGGCAGGAATATCACCGTCCCGAGAACCACGACAACCAACAACTCCCAGTGGAAGACTGGTGACAGGCATGACCGACACGGTTCAGGCGATCGCAAAGGCGTTGGGCGACGACTGGAGTGTGCAACCGGCCGACGGTGCGGACGACGAGATGCTCCGCCGCGCGAACGGCGAGGTGATCCGGGTCAGCACGGTCGGCGCGCGGCTACGGCTGCGCGGCGAACCCGGTGACCTCCTCGCCTTCTGGCCACGCGAGGAGAACGACCCACTCACCCATCAGATCACCGTCAGCGCCAGCCGACCACCCGCCGTGCTCGCGCGGGTAGTCGAGACCCGCCTGCTTTCCGGCTATCGGAAGGCCCGCCAGTCCGCCCTCGATCGGCGGATGGTGATCTACCCAGAGCAGGAGCGGCTGGCCGCGGAAGTCGCGTCGATCCTGCGCGCGGACAGGCTCGACCGTGTGTCCGACCCGTCCAGGCGACCGGGCGTGGCGCTACACGGACCGTCGATTCACGGCGAGGTGCGCGCGGACGTGGAAACAGTGACGTTTCACCTGGGTGTTTCGGCCACGCTGGCAGTCACCCTCGCGGCTTGCGTCGCGACGCTCGGCGCCGCCCCGGAGAGCCTCGCGGCGGATGCGCGCGACCATGGGAGAGCCGCCTGCTGGTATGCCTGGGGCGCGACCGACCACGGAATATCCCTGACCGGCACCGCCCCGAGCGGCGTCAGCCCTGCGGTCGCCTTCGGTCTCGCCTACGCCGCCGCCCAGGCCGCGACCGCCGCCGGTGGGCGCGCGTTCCTGCCGTCGATCCAGGATGCGTTCGCCCGCTGGCAGAACCGCGCCGAGTTCTGATCCAAGACAGATCGCCACCCACATGCGCCGCGTCCGCGTCAGTCCCGCCGGAACTGGCCGTCCTGGTGCGGCCGGCCGCCGACGGACGGCTACCAGAAACGCCGACTGGCACGGACACGGGTGCGCCATGAGCGCGGTCCCAACGTCCACCACCACACTCATGATCACCGATCTGAATCGCCATCAGCGAAAAAAGAAAAAACCGAGGGACGGCGCCATTCCGGCTGGTGAAGAGCCACACGTGAACCTCACCGGCAACGCGCCGTGACAGCGACCGCCCGAGGCAGGCGCCGCATCCGGCGCATCCCCCTTCACGAAAGGAAGTCGATTCCTGTGATCTACCTGAGTCGCCGCCGTCGTCGACGGCTTCATGTCGGGCTGTTCGTCTCGCTGCTGGTGTGGATTCTGGGGATCGCCGCCACGGGCGGCATCGTCGTGTTCGCCGCGTATGCGGTGATCGCCCTCGCCGTCGTCGCTGTCGACCTGACGGCGCGCAGGCACCGCAGGCACCGACGCCGCGGTCCCTCGCGTAGGCGCCGCCCACGCCGGACCGCCGCTCCCCGTGGTTCTGGGCCAGGCGGACGCCCGGCGCAGACCGCCGCCCGCCGGCCCGAGGCGCGGCGACAGCGCAGGGCTACGACCGAGGGTTCCTCGGCCGCGTAGGCAGGCCGCGCCCAGCTCCGGCCGACATCCGCGCGCGAGCAATCCCACGAACAGGAACCTGCCATGACCGACCCGACACCAGCCACGATCCCACTGTTCTTGGCCCATCTGCCGACCGCGGGCGGTCTCGTCGTCCCGTGGATTACCGCCCGTACCGGCGACGGACGCTATCTGTTCGGTGCTGTCGACAGCGACCGGAGGGACCGGGCGCTGCGGGGGCGTCTGTGCGGCGTGTGCGGCCAGCCCCTCGACGAGCGGCTGGTGCTGCTCCTGCGCCTGTCCGACCTGCCCCGCCGGTGTAGCGCCGAGCCGGCGCTACACCCGGTCTGCACCGCCTACACCGTCGCTGCCTGCCCCATGGTCGGCGGACGCGCCGACCACTACAGGACCACGGTTCTGCCACTTGACGCGACGATGTTCCCTCCGGCGGATGGGCCGGGCCGTCGGGGAGCGCCGGCCGAGCCCTGGTTCGCCGTCTGGCTGCGCGGCTACGAGGTCATCACCGACCACGGTGCCCTCGCCGCGTCCTACTCCGGCCGCACCCCCCTGCGCATCCGTCCCGTCGCCGGACGACCCCCCGCCTGATCCGCCGGGGCCTTTCCCGACCGCCGGCGCCGCCCGTCCGGCCGATCCCCGTTGTCCCGTTCCGTGAAGGGAGCGCTGCCGCATGCCCGCGAAGCGCCGCCGCCCCCCCCATCCGCCGTCCGAGTCCACCACCGCCCGTCTGATGACCGTCGTGGAGGCTGTTGCCGGTGCCTGGCATCGTGCCCACCGCTCCGCCGCACCAGAGATCCCCCTGTCCACCGTCGCCGTCCTCGCGCTGCTCACGCCACCAACCGGCCAGTTGGTCGAGGCCGCCGACGTAATCCGAGGGCTGGACCGCGAGCAGTTCCACCAGTTCCTGCGCACCCACTGGACGATCTTTGTGCGGGCACGGCCCGACCTGCTGCCCGCCGCCTGGCCTTTGGTGCGCCCCTGGTTCGACGGCGACCCGCCCGATGCCGCCACCGTGGACGCCGCCCGCAGTGTCGCGCATGCCGCGCTCGACGCCGGCCAGCTCCCGCTGACC
The DNA here is from genome assembly GCF_023243075.1 of Frankia sp. AiPa1. GTDB lineage: Bacteria > Actinomycetota > Actinomycetes > Frankiales > Frankiaceae > Frankia. The sequence continues at coordinate 3,151 of NZ_JALKFZ020000033.1, forward strand.
GGCACAACACGCCGCCGCGACATAGACCTGTTCGGCCCGCTGCTCGTCGAGCTCCGCGCCGACGGTGCCCGTCTCGCCGCCGGCCAGTTCTACACCCCCGCCGACATCGCCGACACCCTCGCCACCGCCGTGCTGCACGACGCGGAACCCGGCAACTCGGTGATGGACCCGGCCATCGGCACGGGCGGGCTGTTCCGCGCCGCCGCCCAGACGCTGCGCGCCCAGGGCACCGACCCCGCCAGCCTGCTGTGGTTCGGCGGCGACGTGGACGAAACCGCCATCGCGTGCGCCGCGGTGAACGCGGTGCTCTGGGGACTCGGGCGGCACGTCGTGCTCGGTGTCGGGGACAGCCTCACCGACAGCTGGCAGGAGACCGCGCTCGCGCAGCGACGCGAGGTCCTCCAGATCGCCCGCCAGCTACGCGCCGCCGCGCTGGCCGCCGACCTGATCGGCGCCCTGACCCGCCAGGTCGACAGCGCCAGCACCGAACGCGGCGCTCCCGATTCGAGCACCTGACCGGGCCCGCCCGGGACGCCGATAGCGCGGCCCGTCCACCTCCTTCCACCCGCCTGCACTCTGTGCCGCACCCGAAAGGGGCGCTCTGCCATGCCCTCGACCCCGCACCGCGTGGGCTACGCCGAACTCCTCGGCCGGCTCCGCCACGTCCTGACCATCAACGGCGACGACACCGTCACCACCCGCCCCCTTCAGCCCTACTTCGACCGCTACGGCTGGCCGCAGCGGCTGCACGCTCACGTCCTGTTCGGCCTCGACAGCCATCTCGCTCCCGACAGCCTGCTCAACTTCGAGCCCGCCCCCGAGGTCTACGGCGCGCTGGGCTACCCGCTCACCGTCAAGGCGACCATCCTCGCCGCCGAGACCGAACGGCTCGCCGAGCAGGGCTGGACCTGGGGCCACGCCCTGGACGCCGCGGTCCTGCGCACGCGCGACGACGACGAACCGGACGACACCCGCCTCGGCGACGCCGCCGTGATGGCCGTCCTGTCCCACCTCGTCGCCCGCCACAGCGCCGACATGACCAGCCCGGCCCCGGTGACCGTGCTGTTCCACCGCGGCTACCCGACCGGTCTGCTCGGTCTGCTCGCCGCCTACCTGCGGATCGACGCCGTCCACGCCACTGCTCTCGGCGACACCACGGTCCTCGCGCTGTTCAGCAGTCTCGGCTGGACCGTCTCTCCGCGGGCCGCAGCCGTCCTCACCACCGCCGAGCAGCTCGACGCGGCCGGCGGATCTGGACCGACATCGTCATCCAGGCCAGGGACACTCCCCGGGATCACCTGCGCCGCGAACCCTGGGACCGCTGAACGGTTCCCCGCGTCCGCGGCCCGTGACCTCCGGCGCGCCCGGCGACGCGGCCTCTGCGCTGCCGCGCGGCGGAACAGGGCCGGTTCTGCCGGCCGCATTCTCGAATACCTCCGCGAGGACAGGAGAGCTGGCATGCGTGAATACATTGCGCGGGCGGGCGCCGACGACGCCTGGCTGTGCCGGTGCGGGAACAGCCCCGAGACCGGCGGCTTCGTGCCGGTCCGTAGGAGCTGGGAAATCCCCGCAGGTTCGGCGCGGTGGCGGGGTCGCTACTGCTGCCTTTCCTGCGGCCTGGTGGTCTTGTGGCCGACCCGGGAAATCGTCGGCCAGCTGAACCTCGCGGACCTCACGCTGCGCACGTCCATGTCCGCCTCCAACCCTCGACGGCGGCATTTTCACGGCCGCAGAAAGGGAAGTAGCCATGAACAACGAGTCCGGCGACCTGGTTATCGGTAGCCTCGTCGAGGTGCCTTTGGGCGACGGGGATATTTGGCGGTTCGGCTGGATCACGGAGATCGACGGGGAGCGGCTCGTCGTCGATCTCGGCCGGGACGGGCACGTCACCACCTCCCTCGACCAGATCAGACGACTGTGACGGTCGGGGCCCACAGCCGGCGACAGTGGTGCGGGTGCTCCCGGTGTGGTGTCCGCGGTCCTGGCACGATCAGACTGGTGGGGACGGCCGTCCGATACGGCCCGCCGCTACGATCCGCACCCCGTAGAGGACACGCCGATGAACCTCGAATCCCACATCCTGGTCGACCTGACCGTCCAGCAGGTCCAACAGGCGCTGACGAAAGGAGACCAGCCCGCGATCGCAGTCCTGGAAGGCGAGCCGTCGCACACACTGAGCAACTCGGCGTATCTGCGTGATCCGGCCCGCGCGGCAGAGTTCGAGCGGCAGGTCGCCGCCGAGGCGCACCGCATCAACCTCGAACGCGTTATGCTGGCCGTCCCGCAGATCAGCCAGCCGGTCCTGATCGACGGCGACACCGAAATCCGCTTCCGTTCCCCGGTCACCGGCGGCCCGCTGGTGGAAGACGACGGCGAGATGCACGTCATCCTGTGGGTGCTCTACGACGTCGAAGAAGGCCACGAATCCGGGATGGTCCCCTTCAAGCGCAAGCGCGACGGCACACCCGTCTTCGACGCGTTCGACGGCTCGGACCACATCTTCTCGATCCCCCTGAGCCCCGGCGGCGGCCCTGGCGCCGTCCTGCTCCGCGAACTGCTGGATGACACCCGGTAACGCCGGACCCAACTCTGACCCATCCGCGGCCGGCACCACCAGCGGAGCACACCAGCGCGCTCAGCCCGGGTTGACCTGCTCCAGCCAGCGCACCAGCGGACCAGCGCCGTCCCGGGCCAGGTCGATCACGGTCGCGGCGTCTCGCAGCGCACGGGCGACCAGGACCCCGGCGGGTGGTGACGCGCACTGCGTTTGACCGCATACGGTGGACAGGCTCACGAGCCGGCACCACCACCCTCGACTGCTGTTCCCTCTCGTCCCTGTCGCCGACGACGGGAACGGTCTGACCGGACCGCCGTTGGAGGCCGCGATGAACGACATCACCTGGACTCTGGTGATCGACGTCGTGAACCGTGTGCAGCAGTCCATCCGGATGACCGACTACCCGGCGATCGTCATCCTCGACGCAGACCGCCGCCAGATCCTGTCCGACTACGACTATGTCCACGGCGAACACACCCGCGTCGACTTCGAGACCCGCGCCGCCGACCGGGCCCGCGCGCTGCACGCCCGCCGGTTCACCCTCGCCGTCCCGCAGATCATCGAAATGCGCCCCGACGGCCTGCAAGCCCACCCATTTTCCGTCCGGCCGCTACGCGACGGTGAACAGGAATGCGTGGTCTGGACCGCCTACGACGCGACCGACGGCGTCGACTACGGCTGGGCCCCCCACAGCCGCAGGCCAGACGGCCAGCCCGTCTTCGACGAGCCCAGCACGTTCCACCTGCCCGCCCGCCCCGGCGACGGATTCCCCGGCCTGCGCCTGCTCCAACTCCTCACCGACGAATAGCCAGCCGACCTCCCTGCGCGGCAGCAGCGTCGATCTCGGTGACCATCCGGGCCGACACGGCGGCGTCCCCACAGCGGGTGGATCGGTCGCGTGGCGCAGGCCGTCAAGGGCCCCGCCCAGCAGGAGAGCGAGCAGGGCACCGAGGAGCAGGTGCGGTCCGTAGGAAAGGGCGTCGGACCGGCATGCGCGACCGGTGACGACTAGGAACGCCGCCCACAGCCCGGCGGACAGAACGCCGAGCCCGAGGGCGAGCAGCACCAGTGACAGGTCCCGGGTCCACCCCAGGCCCGCACCCAGCAGGCCCACCAGCTTGACGTCGCCCAACCCGAGACCGCCACGCCCACGCCCGAGCACGCGGAGCACCCCGAACAGAGCCAGCGCGACGCCAGCCCCGACGGCGGCATCAGCGACGAAACCGTCTACGTGATCACTGATCATCCCGCCCGGACCCACGATCACGCCGGAGCTCTGCGGCAGGGGGGACGTCATACCGACGGGCCAAGGCGAGGAGAACGGAGTTCGTCGGATCCTTCGCCAGCGCACCGGCCAACAGCCGGCGATACGGGTCCGCGACTGCGCCTTGTCCGAGGGCGCGGAAGATTCCATGCCAGGCTTCGTCGGACCCGTGATGATCGATACTCATCCGGCGGGCCCGCGGATAGCCGATACGCGTCAGCAACACGTCCGCGGACTCCGAGGTGGGATAAAGCTCTGCCAGTTCGCGGCGCAGCACCTCCATATCGTCTGACCGCATCCCCACCGGCAGCGAATCCGACGCCGATGCGCCGACTTCAGACGGGGCATCGATTGCAACGTCCCGTTCATGGCCACCGGGAAGATCGGTGAAACGCTGATTCACCACCGCACTCAGAAAATCCGAGATCTTCGGAATTGCCGCGATGACCTCCGAGGACGAAGCACTCACAAAAGTCTCCTGAATGCCGCGGACAACCCGCTCAAGCGCCGTCGCCCGTCGCCGGACACTGGCCAGCTCCGCTGCGCCGAGGCCCGGTTGTCGCTGCCCGAACATGCGGTATAGGAAGCGGGACGACTGGCCAAGCGCCATTACTCCGTGACGACGGACCAGGTCGATATCGACAGGACCGTCACCATGGACATCGGCGCCGGCAATGGACCGGCTTTCCGCCAGGGGAAGGCACAGCTCGACCGTGCGCAGCAGATGATGCACCGCAAAGACGCGCGGATGGCTGTTCGACCACCGGCGCTGCAGGCCGACGGCCAGAGCAAGAAACAGCAGGTAGACGGCGACCAAGGCGGCCTGCCCCACCGCGGTGTCGAGCGCCGGACCACCCGGGGTGGCAAAGCCGCGCAGCAGCACCCCGGTCGAGGCGACGAGGAAACCGAGTGACATGACCAGGAACGGCGGGAGCGACGCGAGCCGGCTGCGCCCGACGAGCTGGTCATGCCAGGCGACATCCGACGCAAGCAGCTCGACGGGGAGTGGACCGACGGGGTGGGTCGGAGCAGTCGTCAGCGAGGCCAGCCGCATCGAGGCCGCCAGCGATCGAGCCCGCGCGCGCCGCAGCCGCTTCGGGCTGGCAGGGCGCGGACGCTCCGGGGGCACTCGCAGGAGCATGGCGCACAATCCGAGTGCAAGGAACGCCAATCCGATCACCGAGCACCCGATGGGAATCAGCGAGATCCCCATCCGCTGCAGGCCGAGGCCCGCCGAAGCGATCACCATGGTCCCCACCTGCACCGCCCATCGACCCGAGGTTCAGTACACCTCGCCCCAGTCTGTCCACGCAGACCGGATGGCCCGACAGATACCCGATCGGGATAGACGCGACCCAGAATGATACCAGGGATCATGACGTCCCATGTGGATCTCGTCACTTTAAGTGCCGATATGCCCCTACTGATGCGATAGCCACGCAACGGTACGCAATATGAGTGCCACGCATTCGGCGGATACGTCTGAGTCGACGAAGGGGCCGTGACAAGGCGAGGCGTCAATCCGACGCATCCTCGCGATCATCTGCGCGCTGGCCGCACTGGCGTCCAGCGCGGTGCTCGCCGCCTGCGGCAACGGCCTCGAGTCGCGAGTGCGGGACACCGCGGCAACCTCGTCGGCCGCCCCTAGGCTGCCGACCTCGGCTGGCAACTGGACCGGCGGCGGGAGGCGAGCCGCAGCCCCGTCCACTCCCGCTCGTCCGAGGCGATCGCAGGCACCGAGGTCCTCACCGGCTGGCACGGCTACCTGACCCGGGACGACCACGCCGGCTGGCACCAGTACGACGACCGGATCGCCGGCGTCCAGCTCTGCGCCGCCCACCTCATCAGGGCTCTTCGGGCAGTGCTGATGCTCGCGCCGAACGTCCAGAAGCGGACCGGCCGGCTCATCGACCTACTCCGCGAGGCGAACGGGCTGATCGTGGCCGCCCGCGCCACCGGGAGGACCCGCCTCGACCAGGAGACGGTCGACGCGCCGCGGGCCCGCTACGACACCGACGTCGAGACCGACCGGCTGGCGAACATGTCCCGGCCCTGGAAGGACGAGAAGAACCATCCCGGCCTGATCCTGGCCCGCCGGCTCGCAGTGAAGGGCCGACCAGGTCCGGCTGTTCCTGTGAACGGTCCGCTCCGAGACCCCGAGCTCGCCGGCCTTCGCCTCCAGACAGGCCCGCAGCGGCCTGGCCGGGTCGTACTCACCGCGTGGCTCGCCGGGCCGGAGTATGTCGGCGGACCCAGACCGGTAGCCGGTGAGAAGCTCACGGACATGGCCAGCCTGCTCGGTCAGCGCCCGCCGCTGGGCGTCCGACAGCGCCGCCAACCCAACGCCACCCGCAGAAGGTTCGTCGTCGGGGCCATCGCCACCGCGCGTGCCACGAAGGCCGCCAGGCCGACGGTTCGCCACCGGTCCTGAGCGTCGCGGACGGTGAGCCTGGCGCCCTCGACCTGCACCACCTCGACGACCTCACCATCAAAGGTGAACCGCATGCCGACACGTAGCATCACCGCCTGGCTCATCCGCCCACCGCCTCCGCGTGTGGGCGGACAACACTCGTCCCGTCGAGAGGAACGGCCAGATCGGCGTGTAACGCGCCGCGCCAGAGCAGGTGCAGCACCGCGTGTCGGGCCATGGCAGGATGGGCTGGCCTCAGGGACCGTTCCACGTCCACGATCGCCCTTCCCCCGAAAGCCGCCCCGAGCACCCGCGGTATCAGCGCCTCCTCGATGACCATCGGGCGCCGGTACCCGGCGAGGAACGCAACGTTGGCCAGCAGCCGCGGCGGCGCGCCATACCACTCCTCGAATGCCCAGCCGCGCGAGGCGACTGTCTCCCGCGTCCAGGCCATCAGCGCCCGCATGTCCGGGTCGTCGCGTTTACTCGCCGGCTTGACATCCGCCACAGTCACCCCGCCGTCGCCGCTCACGACCAGCAGGTCCGGTACATGCCGGCGGATCCGGTCACCATCCGCGCCGACCAGCAGGAATGGCTGCGCGGCGATGCCCACCACAGCCGCGTCGAAGTCCGCCAACATGATCCGAGCCAGCTCAAGACGACTCTCGTAGATCACCAGGCGGTTGACGGTAGACGACCAGTACCAGCCCGAATAATGCCTGCGGCCCTTGTACCAGCGGAACTCCCGCACCGGCAGACACTCCGCCAGATCCTCCACGGCGACACGATCCAATGACGTGTCCACCTCGACACCGGCCCCCGACCGGTACCGCACCCGGACACGTCGCCCAGACCACGACGAACCGCCAACCACCCGATCATGGTTACACCGTGCACCGCCGAACCCGAGGGCGCCACGCCGACCCACTTCTCACTGATCTGTCGGTCGGCGACAGATCAGTGACATCTCTTTTGAGAAACTGTCATCTCTTTTGAGAACCTACAAAATCCTCTTTAACTGGCAGCGTGCTGTTATTCGAACCTTGCCGTATTCGCGATCGACCGTTCGGTCTCGGTCCGAGATACCGGGCGGGGCTGCCTCAGCCAGCGCGGCCGGGCGCGGCCCTCACCGCCGGATGCGGCGCTCGATGCAGCCCGCCTGCGCAGCGGTCTTGGCCGCGCTTGAGTCCACCTCGGGAGCAGCAGCACCCTGTGCGGGCCTCGGCCGAGTGTCGTGTCACAATGATCCCGTGTCGGGCGGCGCCTCGGCCTCCGGCTGGGCCGGAGACCCCCACAGCTACGAGCTGCGCGTGCTCGACCTGCTTGCGCGCGAGCAAGGCCCGGCCGGGAGCGTGCGGGGCAACCACCACGAGGTTCTGGTGGGTGACGCGAGATACACCGTTGACGGCACACTCCGCTTTGAGCAGGTCGGGGTTCAATTTCTGGTCATCGTTGAGTGCAAGCTCCTCCGCAGGAGGGTGGAGCGGCGTCAGGTTCAAATTCTGTCTGACACACTCGAAGACGTGCATGCACAGAAGGCAATTTTCGTCACGTCGACAGGGTTTCAATCGGGTGCCGTGGAGCTGGCCACAAGGCGAAGAATAGCTCTCGCTATATCCAACGGAGAAGCCCTTCATTTCTCGGTAGAGATAACAGCGGCGTGCGCCCAAAATTGCAACAGATGCTACGTACTTGCAGCATGAAGGTTCTTTCGATCCTCTCCCACCGGACCCCACGTGTCCCGGCGCCAGCGCCGCGCAGGGCTCTCGCCTCCTTTTCTTGGCGACGCTGATTGCGAACAAAGATCAGGCGGCTGGCGGAGGCTCGGATCCGGACCCAGCGGTCTGCCAACGAGGTGGCTTGGCCGTGAGCGATGTTGCCCCTCGCAGAGAGGCAGCACGCAGAGGGTGTGGGCTCAGCAGGCGGTATCTAGGAGGACGTCCAGTTCTTCACCGGGGTCACCTTCAGGCCGCCCGCATGCAGGCAGGAGACTGGATCTTCAGGGGAGGTACTGCGGCGGTGAGATCACTGGCGCCAGGTTGGGGTGCGTCTATCGCCACCCGGGAAGGGGAGCGACCCGGCGGGGCCGTGGAGTGCCTGCCGGGAGTGGGATCTCGTCGAGTCGCACGGCGTGGCGGACGCTGTCTGTCCCAGCGAGGCCGTACCTGTGGTCGCCATCGTCGGTGCGTTCCTCGGGTAGACCACGTACCGCTTCTACAAGCGCGGCGGTGCGCCGCGTGGGCAGCGCCGTGGCGGCGCTGGGCGCCAGTTTGTCGGCGAGCAGCGATACGACCACCGACGCGATGTTGATACCGCGACGGACATACGGCTCGTCCGCTGAGCCCACGGTGGGGTGGTCGAGCACCTGGGCCGAGGCGTGCCGGGTCGCCAGCGCGTAGGTCAAGAGCGTGTCCTGACGTCGGGTCCCAACCACGACCGGGCCGCGGTCTTCGTCCACGTCCTCGGCGAAGGCGAAGGCAGGCCCACCGCTGTGGCCATCGTCATCGAGGTACTGGCCCACAGTGGGGTCAACGAGGATCTGCGATCTGGGCAGCCAGACCACCGTGTGGCCGTGGAGTAGGCCGTCCTGCCACCAGGCGGGCAGCGAGCTGTGGATATCTGTCCGGCCGGTGCGCAGATCGGTGCTGGCCAGCTCAACGACCCGGACTTGGGCGGTCATCCCGAGCTGGGCGTAGGCGTACGCCAGCGTCAGGCAGTCATCGACGCACCGCTCAGCGGGGAGCTGCTGCTGCCCGACCGCGATCAGGTCGAGCAGCAGCGCTGGAAGGGCGCCGAGAAACATCGGATCCGACGGCGGCATCCTCGCTAGCACCGCCTCGACACGGACGGCGGCCCATTCCCACGGCGTCGCGGGCGAACCGCCTCCCGACAGATCGGACCTTTGCCGGGCCGGCCCAATACCCACCCCTTCAGCATGACGCCTGCGTGCACCCGTGCACAGCCTTTTGACATCGGCACGATGTAGTCCGCCTTCCCGCTGGTCCGCGCAGCCAGGTCCTGGCGGCCGAACCGCCCACGAGCCATGGCCCTGCTGTGGCCTGCGAGAGACCGGTGTCAACCCTGGCGATCCCCGCGCCGATGGTCCCGACGGGTCTGCCGGCCAAGCGCGAGCCGGCAATCCCGGCCACTGGTACATCGGAAGCGAGTCCGAAGTGTCGTATCAAGAATACGCCGGGGTTCGGATACGAGCATTCCGCCAGTCAATAGAGTTTATTTCCGAGACCCAGACTCGATGTCGCTTTTGTTTACTACCGCACAGGCGTCCGCTTCAGGTGCGGACCGCACTGCGCCACGTGTACTACCGGCCAGGAGAGAATCGGCGGCGATTCGTACGCGAGGTCCTGCGGCAGGCGAACCGATCTCAGCAGCACGGCTTCGAGGAGGCTGGGACGGCGTGGCACCCATAATTTTCTACAGATGCCCTCCGATCTCGGAGGCAAAGCCGGCCGTCCGAATAAATCCTAGACTGGTGGAGTGCTGTTATCGACTCCCGATAGGACGCTCAAGAGCATGCGGATCACGGGTTCCGAGTCAACGAAAGAACCGGACATACTCGCAACGCGACTCGTCGACACCCCGGTGCTGGCAGCGGAGGGTGAGAGGCTGCCGTTGCCCTCGATCGTCGTAGTCGAGATCAAGAGGCCGATGCGGAATGACGCATCGGAAGACAAGGATCCGATCGCTCAGTCACTCGACTACGTGAAGCGCGTGCGCAATGGCGGTGTGTTGACGGCCTCGGGGCGCCCAATCCCAGCGTCACGGGATTCGCCGGCATTCTGTTACATCCTGGCTGACCTCACGCCGACCCTAGTGAACAGGTGCGAATACGCGAACCTGCGGCCGACTTATGACGGCCAAGGCTATTTCGGCTTTAACGAGCCAGCGAAGGCGTACATAGAGGTCATGAACTTCGACAGACTAGTGAACGCCGCCACAGAGCGGAACAGGGCGTTCTTTGACAAGCTGGGACTGCCATCAAGCTAGGCTAGTAGCGCAAGTCTTCTGTTGCGTGGCCAGAAGAAGGAAAGTGCGGGACCGCCCAGTGGCGCGAGAGGGTCCAGACGTGCCCGATAATCCCACCCTGCCCACGTTTTGCTCCGAATAAATCCTAGTTGACTGGCAGAGTGCTGTTATTCGAACCCTGCGGTATTCCTCGCCAGTCGGCGATCTTGAGTCAGCGGCGGGCATCGAAGGTTGCGTCTGGTACCAGTCGCCGGATCTCGGTGCGACTCCGGTGCTGCCAGCCCGTGGGCGATGTTGAATTGCCTTGATGGACAGCGTCGAGTTACTTGATCGTCTGGGTCGGTTGCGTCGAGCCCATGTGGGTGCGGTCCGGGTGCCCCACAAGCCGTTGCTGTTGCTGTGGCTGTTCGGCCGGCTTGCCACGACGGGTAGCAGCATCGCGAGCTATGCCGCCGCCGAGGAGCCGGTCAACGGGCTGATCAATCAGTTCGGTCCGCCGGTGCGGCGCGCGACGACGCGGCAGCGGGCAGCGATGCCGTTCGTGCATCTGGAGCGGGAGCTGTGGGATCTTCGCGACGCCGCCGGTGATCCGCTTGGCCACGAGGTGCCCGAGCGACGTCGGTTCCTGCTCGATCTCGGCGCGACCGGCCGACTTCATGAAGACGTCGAGCGGCTGCTCGCCGATCCAGCCACCTTCGCCGCCGCGACCAGGCTGCTGCTCGCCCGCCACTTCACCTCCGCCCTGGCACCGATCATCTGCGACACCGTCGGCCTCGACGTGGCTACGTCGGTCGAGGACTCCCGCCTGGCGGTGGTGAGCAGGCGCCGGCGCAGCGCCGCGTTCACCGAACGGGTACTGCGGGTCTACGCCTACTCCTGCGCTGCCTGCGGCTTCGACGGCCGGGTCGGACCGGTCCCCGTCGGTGTCGAGGCCGCCCACGTGCGCTGGCACAGCCAACACGGCCCCGACGACGTTGCCAACGGGCTGGCGCTGTGCTCGTTGCACCACACACTGCTCGACCTCGGCGTCCTCGGCCTCACCCCCGACCGCCGGCTGAAGGTGTCCGAGCTCTACATCGCCCAGGCGCCAGCCGGTCGGGCGATTTACGACCTCGCCGGACGCCCGCTCGCCTTACCCCGCCCCGGCGAACCCTCTGTGGACGTCGAGCACATCACCTGGCACGACCGCCAGGTCTTCCGCAGCTACGCGGCCTGAAGGACTGGGACCAGCCACCGAAGGACCGTCCGGGATGACAATAATTGTCTTGAAGCCTCACCAGCTGTTACCTATGGTTGGGCGTGCGTCGGTAGCGGATTGAAAGCGGAACGGCGGAATACCTGGGTGGCAGGTCAGGGCAACGGTCGGCGGCTCATCCGTGCGCGTACGGCACTCCGCAGGGCCCAGCGTGCCGAGGCGAGGCTCGGGCAGCGGGCGGATCGGCGCGGGGCACGCGTTCCACTGACCGTGGCAGGGTTCGAGGCCGCCGTCCAGGACCGTGGGCACGACGGCATCGCCGAGGCGCTGATCGCTCGCCACAACCAGCGCATGCAACGGGCCATCGACGCTGGACACGTCATGCAGACCATCAGCCTGCCGCTGTTGACCAACCAGTTCTTCATGGAACTCGCGGCCGAGGAACTGGGTGCGAACCCGCAGCGTCCTCCCATCCAGTCTGGCCCGACCTGGCCGGACCACCTGGCCTGGGGCCTGGACAGCGTTGTCGCCGCGGTGCGCCTCATGATCTGCTTGCAGCCGGTCGGCGCGTGTATCGTCGCCCGAACTCAGCTGGAACGATGGTCGTCGAATCTACAGTTCAACAGCGGCATCGATCAGCAGTCCGGCGAGTCGACCGTGGACTGGCTCAACCGGCTCTGGGCCGCGTCCGGCGTCCGGCCGCCGGACGGGGTCAAGACTCCTGTTGGTGAGCTGTTCGCCGATCTCAGTGAGCTTCTGCACGGGCGTGGCCGTCTGATGCCACTGGTATGGCTTGATGTCGCCGACGTCACCGCCACGCCGTCGAGTGAGCACGTGCAGCTACTGGAGACGATCAGTGATGCGCTGATCGTCAGCCTCAGCCTCATACGCACCGGATTGGCTACCGCAGCGGAGGAGAAGGGCTTCGAGGTCCTCGCGGAGACTATAAACAGGTTGCGGCTCGTCGCGCCTGCTCATGGCTGGATTTCTGATCTTCGGGCTTTCCTGTGGCCGCTGGTGCTTTGGTTCATTCAGGAGCCGGTTGTGAAGGGCACGCTCGGCGGGATGGCCGTCGCGCACCGGCGGGTCGTCTCTGCGATGCGAGCGGGCCGGCAACCGGCCGAGCCCGCCGAGCTGTGGCCCGTCTTCAGCTTCGGCGCCCACCGTTTCCGTGCCCTCGTCACCGCCATCGTCGCCTACGAGTCGGAGCGGAGGACTTTCGGTGACCAGTTCGAGGAAGACGGATTGGAGGAGGCTCAGGCTGAAGCCGTGCTCGCGGGCGAGATGGCGGCAGTCCTGGCCAGGTGGCTGCGTGAGGATCCTGACATGTGCTCGCCCGCCAATGCTCTGGCAGTCTGCGCCTCGGGCCTGTGCTCCGCGCAGTGGCTATGGCTTGAAGACGACGATCGCGCCATGGGTTGTCTGCGCTGCGTCGTGGAGCAGGTGGCCCGCGCGCGGACCTGGCGGCTACGACCGGACCGCGCTCGCAAGATCGAAGCCAACCCGAACTCCACTCCACGCGATTGGATCGAGGGAGCCGGCTGGCGCCGGCTGAACCTGCTGAACCGCGCGCTCGGCGAGTTCGCGCACGGGTCGACTCAGACAAACTGGAACATCGCCCGTGATGCGCTCGTCGCTATCCAGGACGCCGCCGACGACGAGGAAGCACAGTACACGGGCCGCACGCATGCCATCAACGCCATGATCTTCATCCTGTCTGCCGAGTGCGCTGCCTGGGCCGACACCTTCGGCAACCACCTCGGTGACGCGTACCGCCGCGTCATTCGGATCGACGAGGCCCACGCCGACAAAGCGATCGAGGAACTTATGTACAGGGCCTGGGAGAAGCGCCGGACCCCTGTTCGATAACAACCATGACCGGCGTTGAGACTGGTACGAATAAATCTCAGGTGGCTGACAGGAAGCCGTTATCCGAATCCTGCAATGTTCGACGACCTTGATGCTGCGTGGTGCCGGAACGGGTGGGGTCTCAACGCTTGGAGCCCGCCCAGGCTCGACAGCGGGTTGCCGGACTCTGCTGACGTACCTGCACAGGTCGTTGGGAGGGCTGGGCCAGTATGGGGGACGAGTAGCAGCGCTGCAGCGCTTGCGGGCAAAGCGTCGCCCTTCCGCGAGGGGAGACGTCCCACCTGCACCGTAGCCCACGTCGGTCGCGAACGGTGCGGTCTCGTCGTAGGCATCTGTAAGAATCTGTGGACGTGGATGATATTGATCTTGCGGAGCTGCGACGGCTTCTTGAAGCCTTCGCTTCCGATCTTGGCGACCACTACACACACGAGACGCTGAGGGAGGGCTGCGAAGATCTTGGCTTGCCGGAACCACCGCCCGAGGGTGGGATATCAAAGCGTCGACGCGTCTCCGCGAGCCTTTCAGCGTCGCCAGACTCTGAACTGCCTATTGTAGCAAGAAGAATTCTAGACCGGCAGATGGCGAAGGAAGATGCCCGAAACGCGATCGAGGATGTGCTGTGGGCCGCCGAGAACCCGCCCCGGATAGCGAAGAGGACTAGGCGTGACATCGCTCGCGCGCTCAATCTCGCCGACTTCGTTCGTCGCGGCGATCGATTTATGCGACTTCTGGATAAATTTTGGCTTATGAATGACCGACCGGAAGGTTCGACATTCTCCCCGGGCGCGGGTTTTAACTTCTTGACAACACGGAGAATTCTCGTTAATCAGCACGTTCTCCGCAACCCGGGAGACTGGTCTACCGAGGATCTATTACAGGAACTAGGAGCGTTCGATGCTCCGGATATGCGATTCGCGCGCTTTCTCGAAGGATTGACCTCCGCCGAATTGATCCTAGATGATGCGACGCAGCAGAGAATTATTAATGCCGTCAACTCTCATCTCCGCGCCGCTGGGTTCGAAATGCGTGAGACCGGAACCGAAGAAGGCTATCCGGTTTTCCAAATAGTCTCGACTCGTTCCAGGATCAACCGCCTGCCGAAGAACATAATTTTCGCTTCCTCGGCGAAGCCTGACCTTCGATTCCGCGACGCATTGGACAATGATATCGAAATTGTTGGGAGCGCCGACAAGGTGCTTGTCTACGATCGACCTATCGGCGTAGAGGGTGTCCGGTGGCGCGATCTGCAGCAATGGTGGCGGGATTCACGGAAGATCCTTGACGAGGACGAAGCGAAATCTACTCTGTATAGCCGACTACGCAACAGCTTGCCAGCGAACTCGGATCAGCAACGCCTTCTATTCGATCTCTATCATGATACATTTCGCACCACAATACCGGATCTGCCTGCGCTTCTGCCCGAAGTTTGGTGGCACTGGGACCCAAAAACGGTCCGCGAACGCGGCCCTGAGGCAATGCTCAGATTCCGAATGGATTTCCTGCTACTTCTTCCTGGCGGAGCTCGCATCGTTCTGGAGGTTGACGGAAGGCGCCATTATTCCATCAACGGCCGAGCCGACCCTGCTGCATACGCAGCCAATATGAGGGCCGACAGGGAACTCAAGCTGAGTGGTTACGAGGTCTTTCGCTTTGGCACCGCTGAACTTGACGATCGAGCGAAGGCGCCCGACTTAATTCGAGAGTTCTTTTTTGATCTCTTCCAGGTCTATAAAGTACCGCTCCCCGTTCAGAAACAGAACGCGCACGACGAAACCGCCGTCGACCCGTGAGTCAGCGGAAGCGACCTGGGTCTGCCGGTCAGACTGGCGGACTTCGAGGCGCGATTGACCGACGTTGACTCAACGCGCCCCGACGGCGCCATAATGATCGCCACCGGATTGAAGTAGGCGGCAGTCGCGTCCAGAAAAAGATGCGCAGCCCCGGACGGATCAAAACGTTGTGTCACGGCCGCCTGTTACCCCCGATCCATCATCGTCGCATCGGACGTCGATTCGGCATTTTACCGTCGCAGGGCGGCGTGTCGCGATTCTTTTCGGTGCCCGTCAGATGTTGCATCTAGTGCGAATAACGCTGTAGGTTCTCATCTTGCTTGTCCCCTGGAGTGTGGCATGGCCAGGGCACTAACAATCTTCTCAGCGGCCTGTCCGGTGCCGTTTCTCACCGATCTGTCATTTCCTGGAGTCGACCGTGTCGTGAGGCGACCGCGGGCGCGGGACGTCGTGTGACGTTTCGTCGCGTGGCCGGCGCCGGCCGGTATGAGCGGCCCGATGCGAGGTGCCACAGGGTGATGCGGAAGGCGGATGAGCGCGTGGGCAGACTGTTGAGGCCGAGGACCGCTACCGTCGGGCGCTGACCATCCTGGAGGAGTTGGCGGCCAGCCGGTGCCCTCCGCGTGCCTTGCGGCCGGCAGCGTCGCCCCCGAGGAGCGCGGCAGCCGCCTGACGGTGCGCATGCTGGCCGAGCGGATCCGCCCGCTGCGCGAGCAGGGGGCCGTGCTGGCCGTGGTGTGGACGACGTCCACCGGCTGCGCCCACCACCTGGGCTGGGCCGCCCCTGCCCAGGTGTTCTCGTGGAGCGTGCCCGTCGACCAGCTGCGCGCCGTGTTCACCACCGGCGCGTTCGAGATCACCCACGGCCCCTACCAGGACGTCGCCACCCTGCAGCACCAGCTGGCCGGGCAGTGGAACGGCCCCTGGCAACGACCGCAGTGGTGGGACGGCTGGCAGCAGCAGACGCACCCCCAGCTCGCGCACTACCGCGCCCACGATCTCGACGGCCGCACCGCCGGGTTCGTCTCCCTGGCCTTCGACCGCGACCAGCAGGGCGAACGGAAAGTCGTCGTCCACGACTTCTGGGCCTCCAACGCCGCGAGCGCCACCGCCCTGCTGGGCTTCCTCGGCCGCTTCCACAGCCGCATCCCCACCGTCGCCTTCCAGCGCACCGCCCTGCCCCCCGGCGCCGAGCTGCTGGAGCAACTGCACCGCGCCGGATCCGCCCAGGCCCGGCACTGGCACCCCTGGATGCTGCGGATCCTGGACCCGGCCGAGGCCGTGCGCCTGCGCGGCTGGCCGCCCCACCTCACCGCGGATCTGCCGCTGACGATCACCGAGGGCACCGGCCGCTCCCGCGCCTACACCCTGAGCATCGACGGCGGCAAAGGCCGCCTGCTCCCCAACGGCCAGCACCCGCCCGGCGCGTGCACGATGACCATGCGCCAGCTCACGGTCTGGTACGCCGGCGGCTACCGCACCGCCACCGCCGCCACCCTGGCCGGAGTGGACGGCACCCGCGAAGCGGTCACCGCGCTGGTCGCCTTGACCTGCGACCGCGAGCCGTGGCTGACCGAATACTTCTGACCACCCAGCACCCCGGCGCTCGGGCGCACCCCGTGCCCGCCGCCCCGCTTGCAGCGTTGGCAGTCCAGACCCGGACCCACCGGGCCGCCGCCGTCCCCGACCAGCACCCTTGGAGACCCTGTTGACCCCCACCGCGCCGATCCCCGAGGACCTGCACCGCTGGGCCGAGCAGCACCTGCCCGGCACCACCCGGGCCACCGACACCTCCTGGCCGCGTAGCACCTCCCAGGTCTGGCTCGTGGACGGCGAGAGCACCAGCGTCTATGTCAAGATCAGCCCCTCACGTCGCGCCTTCGAGCGGGAGATCCACGCCCACCGCCACGCCAGGGCGGCACTGCCCCCCACCGCGGCCCCCCGCCTGATCGCCTACGACACCCGCACCCTCGCCCTGCTGACCACCGCGGTCCCCGGCGCCGTGGTGCGCGGGCTGCCGCTGGACCCGGACATCGAGACCCGGGTCCACCACCTGGGTGGCACCCTGCTGCGGGGCTGGCACGACCACCCCGAGGCTGAACCCGAGGGCGCCCGCGAGGCGGTCACCGCCTCGATGACCGCGCAGGCGGCCGAGGCGGCACTGTGCCTGAAGGCCACCGAGGAACTGCTGTACCCCGACGAGCGGGAACTGGTCGCCGAGGTCGCCCACGACCTGGTCGCTCTGGCCGCCGGCCTCCCGCTGGTCTACCTCCACGGCGACGCCGCACCGCGCAACTGGCTCTGGGACCAGGTCACCACCACCCTGGCCCTGATCGACTTCGAGACCGCCGAACACGGCCTCGCCGTCCAGGACATGATCTGGCTCTGCGGCGCCATGTGGCCTAGCCAGCCGCACCTGCGCGAGGCGTACCTCGACGGCTACGGCCGCCCTCTGACCGAAGATGAGCAGCGGCTGCTGGTGCTGCTGACCGCCCGGCTGGCCGTGTCCTACCTGACCACCGGCCTGCGCAACCAGGACCAGGTGCTCATCGACCGCGGTCGCACCGCGCTCGGCGACCTGGTCCGCACCCACGCCTGACCCCTGTACCGCCCATCGCGACGAGGCCGACGATCGGCCCCGCAGCCTCGCCGCACAGGAGCTCCCGCACGTCCGCCGTGTCCTCGTCGCGCGCGACGAAGCGTGGCGGCAGCACCGGCAGCAGATCCGGCGGCGGCATCAGCCGTTGCCGCCTAATCACCGTCCCCAGGCCAGCCGCGAACACCGCGCGTCGCCGGACCCGAGGACGCCACGCCGAGCAGCTTTCTCAACGATCTGTCGGCTAGCGACAGATCGGCGTCAAGTCTTTTGAGAAACTGTCATCTCTTTTGAGAACCTACAAACGCTCATTTAACTGGCGGAGTGCCGTTATTCAAACCCTGCGGTATTCGTGGGCTCAAACGGTGTCGAAGCCGGACCGACTCCGATCGCCGATCCGCTGGTGCAGCCCTCGGGAAACGCAACGGCGTGCTGTTACAGGGACGGCCTTCGCAGGACCGCCGACCGTCGGGCTATTCGTCGGATCAACGGTCGTCGGCCCAGTCACTGCGGTCGGCGGTCCGACCCGGTGTTGTCCTCGCGTTCGCCGCCTGGCCCGTCACCCAGTCCCGGATTCTCGTCGCAGGTCCGCCCTGTTGGAGTGCAGCGGGCGGGAGGCTGATCCGGTCCCCCGCTTCGGTAGGGCGAGCGCTTGCCTCCTCATGTCATGCTATAGCCTTCGCGGCATGTCTGACCCTTCACCCCCGCCGCAGTACGATTTTGTGCAGCCCGGTGGTCGACTGTTTCTCACTCTCAAGTCGGGCGATCCGCAGTTTCCTGGGTACCCGGACGAGTTGCGACGACGAGCGGAGGATGTTCTCGCCTCGGACAACCTCGTTGAGGTTGTGCTCTATGCCCATCTGCTCGTTGAGCAGGCTCTGGAGATCCTAATCAAGGAGCGTTTCGAGCGATCCAACGTATTCGGGCAAAGCCGATTCACCCGCCTGACATTCGCCCACAAGATCACCGTCTATGTCGGCCTCTACGGCCCTGATGACAATCAGATCGACCGACTTCAGAAGCTCAACAGGCTCCGTAACCGGATGGCCCACAGCCTCGCCGACCTTGAGGAGGCTATTCTCCACGAGCTACCGGTAGACCTGGGCGAAACGGCCCTGAAAAGAGCCAAATGGGCGTTTCTGCAAATAGCATTCGATGATCTCGGAGTAATTCAGGGTGTCAGTTGGGCGAAATTCAAGGCGCGCATTTGATGTACCTCGACCGGGCGACGCTCCGACATCGCGCTGATTGGCGGTTCCCGTGCTGGCGACCGCTGGCTCTGGTCGAATCGATCGACTTGGCGTCCGTCGTCGCGCTGGGAGCATGGCGTGGCGAGGTACAGGATCTCGGACGGTCGCAATCCCGTGAGTGCGGGGCAAGGTACATCATCGCCCTCCGTGGCGGGTAAGGGTCAGCACGGCGCGGCGTACTCGCGGTTGTTGACGAAGGTGCGCCAGTCTGTCTTGGTCATCGGCTGGGAGACTCCTTTGCAGGCGCGGCCGACGAGTGTTTCGGGGTCGACATCCCATTGAGCCTTTCCCTGTAACGAGTCGTCACGCTCCGCGTCTGGTTGCTGTGGGTGACGAGCGGGGGGTGTGTCGGGGGTGGTAGACGGCGAAACGCGAGGCCTCGGTAGGAAGTAGTCCTTCCACAGATCACTTCCGAGAGGCCCCGCGTCGCGATGAGCATCCCATATGTCTCCTACCTGCCCGTCAGCGATCACACGTTCTGGGGTCTGGTCCGTCTCCTGGCCGCGGAACGCGAGCGCGTCGGCACGCGGAACGGGAGGCGGAAGCTCGGCTGCGCCGACCAGGCCACGGTCGTGATCCGCTGGTTCTGCGACGGCACCAGGGTCAGAAGGCTCTGTGAGGATCACGGGATCAGTAGGAGCGTGTGCTATCGCGCGATCCACGAGGGTCGCGCGCTGCTGGCCTGGCAGGCGCCTGACCTGCGCAATGCTCTGATCGCCGCGAAGATGGCCGGCTACGACCATGTGATCGTCGACGGCACTCTCGTGGAGACCGACCGTCTGTGCGTGCCCGGCCCGACGAAGGGCGTGGACCTGTGGTGGTCGGGCAAGGCCCACAACCACGCGGGCAACGTCCAGGTCGTCACCGCCCCGGACGACGGCTTCCCGCTGTGGGTCTCCGACGTTCGGCCCGGCCGGGAGCACGACCTGACCGCGCTGCGCGCCTCAGGGGCGATCCCGGTCCTCACGGAGTGGACAGGCGACGAGCTCCACCGGGTCCTGTTCGATCTCGGTTACGAAGGGTGCGCGACCCAGGAGGGCCCGCTCGCGATCCCGTTCAAGAAGCCGAAGGGTGGCACCCTCACCGACGACCAGAAAGGCCACAACAGGATCCACAACGCGCTGCGCGCTGTCGGTGAACGCGGAAACGCCCTGCTCAAGGGCACTTTCGGCGTCCTGCGCAATGTCACGATCGACCCCTGGCAGATCGGCTCCGTTGTGAAGGCATGCCTCGTGCCGCTCCACATGGAGCACCAGCGCACCACCTGAAGACCAACCCATACACACAGAGTTGTCGCTACCGAAAGCGACGACAGGTTACCGGGAAAGGTTCATTGTTTCGCGAGGTAGTCGGAGCCGAGAGTCACGAGTGTTCGGCTGTCGTCGGTGAACGCCGCGAGGCGGGTTCCGTTGTCGTGGCCGGGGAGGCTGGTGAGCGACTTCGGCTGGCCAGGGCGGCTGGTGTCCCAGATTGCGATGTCGCCGTCGTTACCGGCTGCCGCCAGCAGGCGGCCGTCCGGGCTGAAGTCAACCGTGCTCACCGCCGCCTCCTTGCTTCCGACAGGGAGGGGTGTGCCCTGCTGCTGTGGCGTCGGGCCGGTGATGTCCCAGGTCGTGACGGTGCCGTGACCGCCGACGGCGAGTGTGCGTCCGTCGGGGCTGAGCGCGACACCTCCGGAGAGGTTCCCAGCGGTTGCGTCCGAGATGTCGGCGACCGTGGTCAGCAGACCGCCGGTGCTGACATCCGGGACGTCGTAGACGCCCACACCGCTATCACCGCCAGTCACCAATGTTCCGTTGTCGGCGCTGAAGGTGATTCCCTGGACCGAGCCGTGGGTGGATGCCGCCTCGGCGATGCGCTTCGGGGGATGGGTGCCGTCGAGTCGGAAGAGTTTGATCGTTCCGTCCTGGTCTCCGGACGCGAGCAGTCTGCCGTCGCTGGTGAAGGCGAGGCCCTGCACGATCGCGCCGTGCTCGGCGAGGTCGGCCACAGGTGATGCGGCGGCGCGTGTCGAGAGGGCGGCGCGCAGGTCCCACACCCTGACGACCCCGTCGTCGTATCCGGCGGCGAGCAGGGCGCCGTCCGGGCTGATCGCGATCGAGTAGACCGTCGCTTCGCGGCCGGGGAACGTGACGGTCGGCTCGCTCGATCCGGCGCGGAGATCCCGGATCTCGATCGTGCCGTCCACGCCGTCGACAGCGAGCGATACAGCGACGGTCGTTCCCGCGCCGTCCACCGCCACATAGTCCCCGAAGATGTCCGGCACCGTGAGTCTGGGCTGAGGCATCCCGGGAGACGCAACGGGCGACAGCCGCACAGCACCGTCCGCGGTTCCGACCGCGAGGGTCTGACCGGCCCGGTCGAAGGTCAGGGAGATCGGCGAGCCGTTGAGCCGCTCGATGGGGGCACCTTGGGCCGGGCTGCTCTCGTCGGTGACGTCCCACACGTCGACGGTCCCGCCGCTGACCCCGAAGCCAACGGCCAGGTGGAGGCCGTCGGTGCTGTAGGCGATGGCGTCAACGGCGGGCGCGCCGTCGCCGAGTTCCGCGGTCGGCTTCGTGGGCAGGTTCACGGGGGCGTTCTGCGATGCCAGCGTGGGATCGGTCCCGGCGACGTCCCACAGGCGCACCACGCCGTCGCCTCCAGCCACGGCGAGGGTCGCGCCGTCGTCCGGCCGGAACAGCAGTCGCGTGACGGGTTGCCGCTGCGGCGGGAGGTGGCTGGTTTCCAGCGTGTCCGGTGGCGTCGTCTGTCCCGCAGTGCCTTCGACCGCGTCGGCGTTCATGGCGCCGGCATAGTTGGTCCGCCGCATCAGCGGTTCCGCCGGCCGCCCCAGAGCGAAGACAGCGAAGGTCCCCCCGGACGTTCCCACGGCCAGCCGACCGCCGTCGGGGGTGAACGCCAGCGCGGACACGCCGGGATCGTCGATGCCGCTGACGACGCCGGGGATCTGGAGCGGCAGGGCCTCGGGGTCGGGGCCTGTGCTGTTCTGGGCGGAGGCGCTCCCCGCCGACAGCCGGGTGTTCCAGACCTCCACCGACCCTTCGGGGCCGGGGACCGCGAGCAGGGTGCCGTCGGAGCTGAACGCCATTGCTGGCGAGGCGGAGTCGTTCCCGGGCAGGGACGCCAGTGCTGTGAGCTCCACCGGATTGTTCCCGGGTGGTCCGGCGGTGGCACTCTCGACGTTCCAGACGAGGACGCTGCCGTCGACTGCCATGGTCGCGAGCCGTCGACCATCCGGGCTGAAGACCGCCGCGGTGATCCGATCGTGGCCCGACAGCACGGCCAGTGGCCCGGCCTTACCGCTGACCCGGGTCACATCCCACAGCTGGGCCTTCGTGGACAGCGCGGTGACGGCGACGAACCGCCCACCGACGCGGCCCACCGCCAGGACCTGATCGTCCAAGTCGACCTCGGTCGGCAGATCGGCGACCGCGAACAGTGCTCGCCATGCCTCCAGGGTCGGCGCGGTGCGCCATGCCAGCACAGCCAGTTGACGCGCCAGGCTCGGGTTGCTGTCCCGCGTGCTCTCCGCGTCGGCTGCCAACTGGCGGGAGTCAGCCAGGTTCCGCCCGGAAGCCTGCCGGTCATTCAACGAATAGACCGCGGTACCCGCGACCATCATCAGAACGGCCGCCAGGGCGGCCCCCCATAGCCGCCTCGTCCTGCGAGGCCGGGTCGCCGACGCCAGGCTTCCCCTCAGTCGTGGCGCGCGGACCGGCGGTTGCAGCGTGAGCCGTTCCCGCAGGTCGTGGTCCCCGATCGGATGGCTGGATTGCCGGGCGGGGTTGGACTGGCTCCCAGATTGTGCAGGTGCGCTGCTGTGCTCGACGAGGCCGATGCCGCGATCGCGCATCGCGGTTCGCCAACCTTCAAGGTGATGGCCACCGCGGCGGCGGGCCGCGTGCCCCGCAGCGTCAAGCAGCGCCGACCACGCTTTGCCTGCCGCCAGGGCGTCTCCGCCCGCGACGAGCCCGCGTAGCTGCTGCAAGGCGGTCTGCGCGTCGGCGCGGTCCGTCTCCTCGACGTCGAGATGCCAGATGACCGCGCACTGAAGCACGATGTCTCGTGCCGCAGGGTCGAGCGGCGACATCAGTTCCTCGACGCGGCGGAGTTGTTCGGCTTCCTCCGGGCTCGGTGTTCCTGGGACCGACAACCGCCGCGCGTCGAGAGCCCGGCGCAGCGCCTTCATCGAGTTCGACAGGTCACCCGTTGCGATCACCAACCGATGGCGGGTCGGGTCCAGTTGCCCCTCGCCCGCTCGTACCCACTGCGCGACCGCTTTCGCGAGGACGGGGCCTCCCTGCAAGGTCCTCTTCGCCTGGATGTACGCCGTCTCACCGGTCGCGAAGTCAACCCGCAGATCGTCGACCGCATCCTCGGTCTCCAGCACCACCGCGGTCACTCGCGCGTCGGCCCTAGAGATGCCCAGACCACGCAGCGGAGTGTCGGAGAGCCCAGCCACGACCGCATAGGCAGCGACGGCCCGCCTGAATTCCACCCCGCCGTCGCCGGACGACCCCGCGATACTTCCTCTGCCCGCACGGGCACCTGACGGCACGGGATCATCCTATGAGCCGTGAGGCCATGTGATCGACGGGGGAACGCGGTCTCCGCGCCTGTCAGCGCCCGGTTCTGGCGGACGCATGTTCGGCCGAGCTGCCGACGCGCACCGGATGCCGGCTACGGAAAGCCCGAAGCGCCACGATCGAGGCGGCATAATCACGCTTACTGTAGCTGACACGTGGGTGTTTCGTAGCAGGGTCGGAAGATGGTTTCCATCATCGTTGCGTCGCAAGCCAGCATCGGCGTTTAGCCGCCGAAGGCCGGTGTTGCGATAGGCTCCGGCCTGTGATGCTCCGAAAGTAAAGACCGACCATTTTTCGGCGACCACTGAATGCTGAATCTGGCTGACGGCCCGCCGACGGCCTGACAGTCGACTTCGTTGTCGAGTCCGATCGCGCTCAACTAGGTGAGATCGTACAGCGGGTGCGCGACGGACGGCTGCGAACGAACATCGACAACGTCGCGACCATCGACAATGCCGTCGCCGCCCTCAATCCGACCGAGCGACGCAAGAGAAAGACCATCATCAACCTCCGTCCGTAAGAAATTCGGGGACAGCGACCGGTCCTGCCCTCCTCACGGATCAGCGTCAGCCGCGTGGCCAGGCGAGGGGTCGATTGGTCCGCCACTCGAAGGGCAGATGGGCAATCTATCGCAACGGATGACCACGGCGATGCTTACGTTGTCTACGGTCACCGCCTCGTCCGCAGATTACCAACCCTAACATTCGCGAATAAATCCTAGTTGACTGGTGGAGTGCCGTTAATCAGAGTGCGCAGTATTCGTCGATCACGGGCGTCCCGGCCTTGGCGCTTCGTGCTTACCGAGCTGCTGGCCGATGTCGCCATGGTGAGCACCTGACCATCTTAAGTTGATGTCCCGGCTGCCGTTCTTGGCGCAGTAATCGGCAGGACGTTGGCGGTCGACCGATTGAGCGCAGCGCGGCACCGGGCCCAAGCGCAGCATCAATCGGGCTCGCGCGACGGGTAGCCGTGTCGGGTGAGGATGCGGGCGGCGGCGCCGGGGCCGAAGCGTCCTGCGCGGTGTGGACCGCCCTGGCCGGCTTGGTAGGCGCGGATCTCGGCAGCGAGCTGGCCGGCGTCACCGTCGGTGCCGGCGGCGTCGAGTGCGGCCTGCATTCGCTTCCCGGTGGTGGACCGGGGCAGCTCGATCCACGCGCGGGTCGCGGCGACAAGATCTGCGAGGCGATCGGCTTCGGCTGGTAGAGGTGCCGGGTCCATGGGAAAGTTCTGGCAGGAGGGATAATCGAGTCGTGCTGCGCGTCTATCTCGATCAGGCGAAGTGGATCGACTTCGCCAAGTGTCGGCTGGGCCGTAGCGACGGCGAACGCTATCGGGATGCCTTCACCATCGCGACGGAGGCGGTCCGGCTCGGTCATGCCTCGTTCGTGCTGTCCGCAGCTCACTACTACGAGACTCACCGCCGAGCCAGCTGGTCTAGCAGGCTAGACCTTGCGACCACGATGGCCGGGCTCTCCAAGTTCCACACGATCGCTCCGCCGCACGTGATCGTGCCGGCGGAGATCGACGCGGCCATGACCAGCCACTGCGGCGGTCGACGTCGAAGCGCGAATATTTTCGGCGTCGGCGTCAATCACGCCTTCGGCAGCGATATCCCACTTGACCGAATGAAGCTGCCCGACGATTCCGCGATTCCCCCTGCGTTGCGCATCCAGCTCGGGGAGGCGTTCGTGCACATGATGGAGTTCGCGGCTCTGGCCGATCCCGCTGGGACACTGGCGCTGATGCTTGAGACAGCACGCAAGTTCCAAGAAGCGGCCCAGAAGTTCGCTGACGGGCAGACGGCTCTCGCTGGACAGATAGATGCCCACAAGCTGCGGCACCGGCTCGGCGACGTCGTTACCGGCACCGAGATCGTCGATATCATAGAGCCACTGATCACGAGCTGTTCGCGGCATGGTATTGAGCCGATGGAGTTCGTGAGTGACCGCGACCGCGTCCACCGGTTTCTTGAGGATCTACCGAGCCGGTGGGTGACCCGAGAACTGCGCCGCCTCCGACATCGCAACCCGCAGCAGCGATGGCATCCGCATGATCTGAATGACGTTAACGCCTTGTCGGCCGCCGTTCCCTACTGCGATATCGTCGTGACGGAACGCCAATGGGCTCGGCATATCAACAGCTCGGGACTCAGCGATCGCTATGGCACGACAGTGTTGCACGACCTGTCGAAAATCCCGGAAGTGCTGATTAATGCGACGATCGCCTAATTACCACGGACCTGCGTGTCGCGATGGAGTCGCCCTTGGGCACAGCTACAAGAGGACCACCTCAAGCGCGAATGAATCTCAGTTAGCTGGCCGTGTAGCTCCAAAATAGTCGTCCCCTTTCCACCTGTAGGAGGCGGTTTTGACGACCTTGTTCCGCCCCGGGGCAGTGATCATCTGTCCATTTCCGATGTAGATCGCGACGTGGTGGATGTTGGTGGCGGTGCCGTAGTAGACGAGGTCGCCGATCTGGAGCGGTTCCCCGGCCGGGACGACAGGTCCGGCCTCGTACTGGGTTTGCGCGGTGCGGGGCAGGTCGATGCCGGCGGCCTGGTAAGCCGCCCGGGTGAGACCCGAGCAGTCGAAGCCACCTTGGGCCGGCCCGTCCCCGCCCCACAGGTAGGGGATGCCGAGCTGTCCCTGGGCGTAGAGGACGGCGGCATAGCCGGCGTTGGACCCACCGCTGTCGGTGCCGGGGCTGCTGGTGGTGCTGTACTGGGTGGCCTGCGTGACGACTTGGGCGATGTAAAGGTCTGAATGGTTATACGTCCACAGCGCGCCGGTGAGGTCGGTGGCGACGTGGTTGTCGCACAGGTAATCCGCGGCGGCATAGATGGCGTCGGAGGGGTTGTAGCGCGATGGCGGGGTGGCGCCGCCGGCGGGCAGCGGATGGCGGGCGACGACTTCGGTGAATGTAGAGGCGAGGAATTGCATGGGGCCGCCGGCCCCGGCGCTGTTGGTGCCGCTGGCCACGCCAGGCAGGGTGCTGCGACCATGATCGGATTCGATTTTTCCGATGCCTGCGAGGGTGGTCCAGGAAAGGCTGGGGCAGGTGTCGGCGGCCTGCATGTAGAGGGTGAGGTAGTCGGGAGGGATATCGGATAGTGCGGTCTGGCTGGGGGCACCGCCGCTGCTACAGCCGAGGAACCAGCCGACGATCGGGGCGCACAGGACGCGTTCGGCCAGCTGGCCGGCGGCGGCACCCATGAGCACGATGAGCAGGACCACCGCGGCCAGGGCGGCGGCGAGGTATTTGGTCGTGGCCGCTCACCTCCGGTAGTTCTCGGGCGGCATCGGCGCGGGCGGGCGTAGGCCCGACCCTGCGGGCCGAGCTTCTGGCCGGTCGGAGACGGGCGCGGGCGGAGGCAGGTAGGGCCAGGCTCGGGACAGCTGATCGAGGGGGAGCCGGCCGGCGCGGCTGCCGGTGAGGGGCAGCCAGCGGTCGGGGGTCGGGTCGAGCTGGTCGTCGGGTGGGGTGAGGGTGGCGGCGGTGGTCGCGACCGGGACGCTGTGTGGCCGGTCGAGGCTGGCGACGGCGTCGGCCAGCGCGCGGCGGGCGCGGGTCTCCCGGGTGGTGGTGGGGAACCAGAACAGGACCGGTGTGGTGATGCCGGTCGCGGCGGCGAGCCGCCCATACTTACTGATCTTCGTGGCGAGGCGGGAATAGGGCTCGGTGGCCCAGTCGAGCTCGAGGAACCATTCGACGTCGCTGTTTGACGTGGTCCAGCGGCCGTAGGCGTCGGGGCGGACGATGTCGCCGAACGCGGCGCGGGTGCGGGCCTCGGACCACCAGGCGGTGAGCGTGCCGGGCGGATGGGGCTGGCGGGCGTGGTGGAGGAGACTGGTGAAGAAGCCGTTGACGGCGACGCGGTGGGCGAGCTGCGGCCAGTAGGCGACACCGAGCGCACGGTCGTGCCGGTAGCCGGTCGCCGCCAGGTCGATCCCGTCTTCGGCGGCGAGCAGGGCGGCGCCGGCGACGTCGCACACGTAGTGCGCGGGTGGCATGCCCTCGCCGAGGGGGCTGTGGGGCTGGAAGCGGTCGATGACGCGCCAGCGGTAGAGCTGGAGGAGCCGTTCGTTGGCGGTACGCCGGGTGGTGAAGGCGGCTTGGACGAGCTGGTGGGTGGTCAGGACCCGGTGTTCGTAGAGGAGCCGGGTGATCCACCGGTCGCGGGGACTGAGGTGGGGGGTGAGGTTCGCCAGGTGTGCTGCGTCGGCGACGACGCGGGCGGCGGGACGCAGCGGGGCACGCAGGGCACGCTGCGGCAGCGGCTTGGCCATCAGGGGGTCCTTCGAGGTGGCGGAACGGGGGCGCGGTCAGGCGATGCGGCGCGGGTCGGAGGTGGGCTGTGGACCCGGATCGGTGGGCGGCGGCGCGGGCCGGGTGGCGGGGGTGGCGGCGCGGCGTCGCAGGTACCGACGGATCTGGGTGGCGCGCCCTGGTACCGGTGGCGGCAGTTTTTCGGTGACGAGGGTGAAGGCGGACGCTTCCTCACCGCCGACGACGAGACGGGCCGCA
The DNA here is from genome assembly GCF_023243075.1 of Frankia sp. AiPa1. Taxonomy (GTDB): domain Bacteria; phylum Actinomycetota; class Actinomycetes; order Frankiales; family Frankiaceae; genus Frankia. The sequence continues at coordinate 31,179 of NZ_JALKFZ020000033.1, forward strand.
GCGTGGAACACACCGAGGTTGGCCAGGTCGTGCACGCCGAGCCGGGGCTCGGTATGACGGGCGAGCCGTTTGGCGTCCTCCGGACTCACCGTGAAATAGATTTTCGAGCGCGCGTTGGCGCCGATGCTCTCTTCCAAATGCCGAGGCAGCTGGGTAAGGTTTTGATGGGCCAACGTGAGTGACAGCCGATAGCCGCGGGCGGCGGCGAGCATGTCCTCCAACGCGTACGGAAGCGTCAGAAAATTGTGCGCCTCATCCAAATACAAACTGGCGTCCGGCCTTTTGCTTTGGGGTAGGCGGGCACGGCGGGTGGTGGTCTGCCAGACCGCGGACACGACGATCGAGCCCATCAGCGCCGCGGTCTCGACGCCGAGGGCGTCTTGGGCGATGCGGACCAGGCAGACCCCGCCGTTGTTCAGCACCTGGTCCATGTCGACGGTCGAGGGGCCGGCGGCGATCGCGGCCCGCACGAACGGCCGCAGCAGAAAGCCCCTGAGTTTGTTCATGAGTGGGGCGACGACATGGCCGCGGGCGGCATCCGAGAGGGCTTCGTACCAGGTCCAGAAGCCGGCGAGGATGTCGTCGTCGATCTCCCCGAGTGCCCGGTGCCGGTAGGCGGTGTCGGTGAGCAGTTTCGGCAGGTCGGTCAGGACGGGAATGCCGGGTTGGGCGGCGAGGGTGAGCAGGCCGGCGCGGAAGATGTCCTCGGTGCGCGGCCCCCAGGAGTCCGCATACACCCGGGAGAAGATCGACACGAGGTTGTCGACGGCCCGGCCCCGGTCAGGTTGGTCCAGCGGGTTCAGGCACGGGGGCCGGCCCGCCGATTCGGCGTCGAACAGGACGAGCCGGTCGAGGGCGTCGGTCGGGTAGCGGGCGAGGATGTCGATGATCTGGTCGCCTTTCGGGTCGACGTTGACCACGCCCCGGCGGGCGGTGATGTCGTCGAGGGTCATGCGGGCGAGGAGTTCGGATTTGCCGGCGCCGGTCGCGCCGAGGACGTGCAGGTGGTGGCGGGCGTCCGGGACGCGTAGGCCGACCGGCCGCGGGTGCCCGGCGTCGGTTCGTCCGAGCGGGCGGACGTTCGGGCCGGGGCCGGCGACACCGGGCGGTGGGGCGATCGCCTTGGCGCCGGCGCGTTGCAGGCCGGGGGTCGCCTCGTCGACCGGAAGGTGTGCCAATGCGGCGAGTTCGGTGACCGAGAGCAGGTCGCCGCGGTCGAACTGGCGGGCGGCGAGGAGGGGCAGCGGGCGGCGCAGACGGACGCGGCGGAAATGGTTGTGGTCGCCGTAGGCGGCGAAGGCGCTGGCGAGAGCGTGCGCCCGGCCGCGTAGCTGGCTGGCTGTCTGGGCGGTCGTGGTGGTGTCGGTGTGCTCGTCGAGGACCGCGGCGATGGCGTAGCGGACGCGGACCTCGTAGGGGGCGCCGCGCTGTTTGGTGACGATGGCGCGGTCTTCCGCGGACAGGGCCAACGACGTCTGCGGATCGACCTTCGCCGTGGTGGCTGTCCGACGGCGCTGCCGGGTACGGCCGGTGTGGGGGGTGAGCAGGTCGAGCAGCCCGCCGATCAGATGCGTCGACCCGCCGGTACGCAGCCGGCGGGCGGCGCGGCGGGATCGTGCGACGCGGCGGCCGGTGATGGGGCGGGCCAGGATCTGCACCGCCGCCCGCTGGGTACGTGCCAGGCTGCCGGGTGCGCCGAGCAGCGCGCGGATCGGATCAGCATCATGATCGACGCGGATGGGGAGCGCTTCAGGTCGGGCGAGGCGTAGTTCGCCGCCGGCAGCGAGGAGGCGCCGGCCGGGCCGGGCGGTGACGGGGAGCGGTGCGCGGGCGGGCGTGGAGTGGGTGTGCGCGCCGGGCCAGGCCGCCTCGACGGCGCGTTCGACCATGCCAGCGGGGACGACGCCGGGCACCCAGATCTGGATACGGACCCCGTCGGCGGTGAACTGGTACTCCCAGACGAGGTGCGGCTGGCCGATCAGCCGTCGCCAGGACGGCCGCAGCAGGCCGAGTAGGTTCGCCCACAGCGCGGGCCCGCCTGCCGGGTCGACGGTGGGCGGGGCGAGCACGGTCACGAGACGGGCGCCGGCGATCAGCCGCTGCTGGTAGCGGCGGCGTATCCGCCGGCGCCCGGTGAGCAGGCCGGCGACGGTGAGGGTGAGCAGCGGGCCGGCGACGGGCCCCCAGGCCAGTGCCCCCGCGCTCAGCTGGGCGAGGATCTGGTGCAGGAAGCCTGCGGGGTCGGTCAGGTAGGCGGTGAGCGGTGAGGATGGTGTGGCGGGCGCCGCTGTGAGCAGATCCATGGTTACGATCTCCATACGGCTACGGCGGTCAGGCGGGGTCGAGGTAGATCTGGCCGTCGGGATCGGCCGGGTCATCCGGTGCGGCGAGATCGAAGAAGCCGTCGTCGTCCCCGTTATGGGGGCCAGCGGCGAGTTCAGCCGGGTTCGTCGTGATCAGGGCGTGTTCGGCCTGCGAGGCGAGGGCATGGAAGGCGACCCGCTGGGCGCCCGCCGCAAGCAGTCCTTGTCCGCGGTCGGCGGACAGCAGGAACTGCCGCTCGCCCTGGGACAGGTCAAAAACCTGAGTGATCTCGTCGATCGCCTGCGGTGCCTGGCGCAGCAAGATCTGCGTGGCCGCGTTGGTGACGATCGCCTTACCAAGATCGCTCGCCAGCACGTCACCCGTGTCCTGGGTCGCGACGGTCAGCCCGGACCACGATTTCCGCGCTGACTTGGCCATCCGGAACAGGAAGTCGGCGCCGGCGGGTTGGCGCATGAGCAGCCATGCCTCGTCGACCACGACCAGGCGGGGACGGCGGTCGGCGGGGTTTGACACTCGCCGCCACACGGCGTCGAGAACGAGCAGCGTCCCGATCGGCTTCAGCTCTTCGGCCAGGTCGCGCAGCGAGTAGACGACGAGGTGGCCGTCGCCGCGTCCGGTGGTCGGCCCGTCGAACAGGCCGGAGAACGCCCCGGCGGTGAACGGGTGCAACCGTGCGCCGAGCGCAACCGCCGCCGGCTCCTCGGAAGCGGCGAGCGTGGCCGCGAGATCGGCCAGCAGCGGTGCCGGCCGGCCCCAGCTGCGTGGGTCGGAACTGATCCCCGCCGCCTGGTAGGTCGCGGTGATCGCGACGTCGAGCGCTGCCCGTTCGGCCGCCGTCAGCTGGCCGACGAGCACGGCGATGACGGTGTGCAGGAACAAGCTGCGGCGCACGAGCGCGTCGCGGGGGGCGGTGCGCCGGCCGTCGGGGGTGGTCTGGATGGGCAGGTCGAACGGGTTGATCCGCACCCCGTCAGCGCCGAGGTGCAGGTAGTTGGCACCGACCGCGGTGGCGAGCCGGGCGTATTCGTCTTCGGGGTCGACGACGTGGACCTCGATGCCCCGGTAGAGGCTGCGCAGGAGTTCGAGCTTGACCAGATAGGACTTCCCCGCGCCGCTGCGGCCGAGGATCACAGCGTTGTGGTTGTCGACGTCGCCGAACCGGTCCCAGTGCACCAGCCCATTGCTGGCGACGTTGAGCCCGTAGAACACCCCGGTCGGGGCGAGCGACGTCGGGTCGGCGGGCGGCAGGTCCGGGCTGGTGAACGGAAACGCCGCGGACAGAGCCGCGGTGTCGAAGGTGCGCCGCATCCGCACCTGGTCCAGGCCCAACGGCAGGGTGCTCACCCAGCCCTGGAGGGACCGGTAGCTGACCGGTTTGGCGTCCAGCAGCAGACTGGCCGCCAGCGCCCGCACCGCGGCCACCTCGTCCGCCAGCTCGCTTTCGCTGGTCGCGTGGACGGTGAGGTACAGGCCAAGTCTGAAGAGCTTGCCTTCGCCGCGGGCGACCCGGGCGGACAGGTCGTAGGCGTCCTCGGTCGCGGCCTCGACCTGCGGGTCTACCAGCCGGCCCTTCTCGTCGCCGAGTTGCCGGCCGGATTCCAGCTTCGATAGCTGCCGGCGCAACCGGTTCGCCGCGGTGACCGGGTCGATCGGCTCGACATGCACCGCCACGTCGACCCGGCCCGGGTAGGTCAGCAGCGGGGCGAGCCAGCCGGCGTGCACCTCGCGGGGATAGCCGGTGATCGCCATCGTGGCCAGGAAGTCCCCGCCGACTTCCAGATGACGGGGCGCGATCGACAGCGCGTCCGGCACGAACGCCGCCGTGGCGGCCTCCACCGGCTGCGAGGCCCCGCCGACGGTCATCCCGCCTGCCCGGCGTCGGGTGCGCCGGCTCATCGGGGCTCTCCGGCGCGTCGCGCCGACCGGCGCGGGCGTCGCACGGGCGGGCTGGGAGCTGGCGGGACCCAAGCGTCCAGGCCGGCGGAGTCGTCGGGGTCTTCGGGGTCGAACGGGCCGTCCCAGCCGTCACCGTCGAGAGAATCGCCGTAGCCAGAGCCGACCGCCGAGGCCAGGTCCTCGGCATCGGAAGCATCCCTGACGTCGCCGCCGTCGTCGTACGTGTCGTCGTCCGGGTAGCTGTCGGGGAGATCGGCGGTGATGACCTCGTCGGGCGCGGCGAGCGCGGCGGGCGGCACCCGGCCGGCGGGGTTGCAGGCGGCGGCGAGCACGCTGGTCGCCGTCCCCGCGTCCAGCGCGGTGACCACGATCCCGGCCGGCGCCAGCAGATCGGTGGCTTCCGCCAGGCGCCGCGCCAGACGGGTGTGGGCGGCTCGGCGAGTGGCCGCCCCGGCGCGGCGGGCATCGCGGGCCGCCGCCCGCCGGCCCGACAGGGCGGCCAGCGGGGAGGCGCCGCCCAGCCCGTCGACCGGGCCGGCACTTACGAGCGGTTCGCGCAGGACCAGCAGCACCTGACGGGTCAGTAGCTGCATCTCGGCGGCGAGCCCGGCCAGATAGGTGGCGTGTTCGCGGGCCGCCTGCGCGAGCGCTGGGTGGGGCAGCAGGTCGGCGGCCTCGTCGAGCTGCTGGATCTGGTCGGTCAGGTCAGCGGGCATCGCCCGCACCAGGATCTGCACCGGGGCGGTCAACGAGTGCAGGTAGCGGGCGAACACGGCGACGAGCCCGTCCTGCTCCTCCGGCGTTTTGAGACTGAAGTTCACCGTGGACACGACCGCGACCATCGCGAGTCCGTCCGTCCCCAGATCGATCACCCCGACCCCGCCCTGGGAAGCGACGGTGCGGGCCGGCAGCCGCAACGGCACCGCCGTCTGCGCGCCGGCCGACCGGCGAGTGTCGGGGGTGCCGGTGGCGCGGGCGGCGAGCCACGCCGGGGGCGGGGGCACGCCCTCGGGGGCGTTGATCCGCTGACGGGGGCTGGTCCTGTGCCGGACCACGGCGACCAGGAGCCGATCGAAACTGAGGCCGTCGCGCTGGCCAAGCACCAAGATGCCGGCAAATACGGCGACCGGGACTGCGAGCAGCGCGAACACCGCCAGCGGCAGCACCGCGTGCGTGACGGTCCAGGCGAGATAGAGCCCGGCGGCGGTGAGCACGAGCAGGAGCACCTGCCGGGCGGTCAGATCCGCGATCACTCTGTCCTCGCGATCGACATCAGCAGGAATCCTGACGGGATGTGTCATGTCAAACACTCACTTTCCGGGGTGGGGTGGACGGGAACGGCGTGGCATGTCCGGCAACAGCAGCTGCTGGTGGCGCGGCGGCACCGGCCGGGGCCGCGCAGTCGGCGGCCGGGCCGGCGGTGCCGCGGGCGTGGCCGGTCGGGGACGGGCGGCGCGTTCCAGGCCCTCCAACGGCAGGGCGTACTGGCCCGTACGGTCAGGGCGCAGACCCTGGTAAGGGTCGAAGGGCAGCTCCAGTTGCCGGCCCTGCCTGCCCCCTCGGACGGGCGTCGAACGGCCCGACGGTGGGGAGGCTGCCGGCGGCCGAGCCGGACGGGGGGTACGGCGTAGGCCCTCCAACGGCAGGGCGTACTGCCCCCTGCGGTCCGGGCGTATGCCCTTGTAAGGGTCGAACGGCAGTTCCAGCTGTCGGCCTCTGTTCCTCGCCGGCCTCCCACTGCCTTGTCGTCCGGCGCCGGACGACGAAGGACGGGTCGGTGGCGTGGCGGGCGGCCGGTCGGTCTGATCGACCTCGAACGGCAGCAGAAGTTGATCGTCACGGTCAACCCACTGGCCACGGTCGCGGTACAGCCACCGCCCGCCCGGCCCGACCGCCTCGTCGAACGGGATGGTCAGCTGTCGATGGCGCGGGCGGCCCTTGGGCGCACCCGGCCGGGGGGCCTGGCGAGGAGCGCCGCGGGGCGTCGCCGGGCGGCGGACCCGGGGCACACGGGTCAGGGGCAGAAGCAGCTGGCCGTTCGCGTCGGCCTGCACCTTCTCGTACGGGTCCGCCGACCCGCGGTTTCGACGCCCACCCCGCCCGACACCGCGGCCCCTGCCACCCCTGCGTGCCACACCCGCGCGGGCACCAGCTCTGCCCCCGAGCAGGCCCATGGCGCGGCCCATGACGTAGCCGCGGACGATCCGACCGACCAGGCTGGAACGGCCACCGCCCATCCGCGGCGCCAACCAGAACGGAATCTTCACCAGAAAATAGATCATGGTGATGGCGGCGAGCATATTGACGATGCCGTCCGGTGACGGGCCCAGCAATGTGAATCCGCCCGGCGCGAAAAACGTTTTGAACGACGCGAGGAGCACCAGCGCCTGAGCGACCTGAATCGCCAGGCAGCCGCTGAACGCCCGCCACCACCAGAACGCGATCCGTTCGGTCTGCGGAAGAGCATGCCCGGCCAGAGCCAGCGGTGCGGCACCGATCAGGATCACCGTGATCGCGACCCGCGCGATGTAGGTGCACAGCAGCACCACGATCGATCCCGAGAGGAACAGACCGAGGAAGATGATGAAAATGCTTTTGCCGAGGTTCCCCGGTGTCGGTGAAAGCGCCGAGAGAACGATGTTTCGTAGTTGTATGGAGGTGGAGTTCGGGTCCACACCTCCGGAGAGGATCGCGGCCGGCAGCGGGTTCGCGAGCTCGATCATTTTTCCGGCCAGGAACTGGGACAGGCCCGCCGCGAGGAAACCCAGGGGAATGCGGGGAGCGATCTCCTTGATGGTCGTGCGGTGCTGAACGGTACCGATCGACATGATCGTGATTCCGCCGGCCATGATGAGGACGCCATAGGCCGCGACGGTGATGGTCCACGAGGTGGTCCACATCTGGCCGATCGCCGGAAGCTGTGACGGCGTCGGTGTGGTCAGCAGGGTTTTACCCAACAGGTCCAGCAGCGGATTGAGCGCGGCCGTGACCAGTTTCCGGAAAAACGAATTGATCGCCCCGGTGATCGCGTCGGTGATCCAACCGGTGATCCCGCCACCGCCACCGTCGTCGCTGTCGGGTGCCGCCGGCGTGGTGTGCACGGACGGCGGCTGCGCTGGAGTCGTCGGCTGGGCGGTACCACCGCCGCTGTTGCCGCTGCCGCTGCCGCTGGTGCCGGTGGGGGGCACGTCCCAGGCGAAGGGCAGACTCCCCGCGGGGCTGGGGGGCGCCGTCGGGGCGGCCGGGCTGCTAGTGGAGCTGCCGCCCGGGGGCGTGGGGGAAGGCCCCGGTGCCGGGTCTGGTGTGGGCCTGCTCGGTGCGGGTGTGGCTGCGGACGGAGCCGCTGCCGGTGCTGGGGCGGCCTGCGCGGCCGGTGCCAGCATCGAGGCGACGACGAACAGCAGAAGCAGGAGTGCCGCCGCCCTGACCAGCCACAGACCACGCCCCCACGGCCCCCCGCGAGGGCCGTGGGCCGAACGTGCCCCGCGGGCGCGGGACACCTCCGACCGGTCGTGGCTACGGGTCTGGGCGGCGCAGACGGCGGCCACGGTCAGCCGCCGACGATCTGCTTGAGGATCTCCACCACGACCGGGGCGAGCGCGGCGAGCCCGTACCCCCAGGCGGCGTTACGAAGGCTGTCCTTCGCCTTGTTGATCTCTCCCGGATCGCCGTTGGAGATCAGATACCGCACCCCGCCGATGGACAGGAACACCGTCGACAACAGCGCGATAATCCCCATGATCCAATTTCGGATGTTGTTCAGGACCGTGTTGAGGTCCGGTGCCACGGCACCGCCCTGGGGCACGGCCGCGAACGCCGTGTCTCCGACGAGCACGAGCACGCCGATCGCGACGACCAGCACCAGGGCACGCCATGCCAGGCCACGCGTATGTCCCCGGCGCGCGCCGGCCGGCCGGTCACGGCTGGGGGTGTCCGGGGTCATGCCGGCACCCCCACGGCCGTCAGCGCCGCCGCGCCTATGAGGGGACGCAGTCCCGCCGTGCCGGGAGGCGGTCCGGGCGCGCGCCCCGGCCCGCCTGGCTCGTCGGTGCTCTGGGGGGCGCGGCGGGTGCTGGCCGGGCCGACGGTGAGGTGAGCGACCAGGCGCTGCTCGGCCTGGGTGCGCAGCCGGGACGCGCGGCGGGGCGCGAGGGCGTGGCGGGCAGCCCAGGCGCTGACCGGCATCTCACCGAGACGCGTCGCGGCGATCAGGTCGGCTTCGGTCTCACTCAGGACACCCGCGGCGACCATGCTGGTAAGGACCTGCTCGGGACCGCCCAGACCCGAATCGGACCGGGACTCGGCCTCGGCGAGGGTCTGGAACAGGTCTGGGTCGGCCTGCGGGATCTCGCACTGCGCGACGGTCAGGGCAAGCCCCGCCCGGTAGGCCGCCCAGCGCAGCCGGACCGCGATCCGCGGCAGGTCCAACCGGATACTGGCTGCCGCTTCGAGCCAGCCGGTGAGCACCTCGGCCTGCACATCGGCGGGATCGAGATCACTGTGCCCGCCGAGCCGCGCGCAGACCGCGTACAGGGCTGGTAGCGCCATCCCGGCGGCGCCGACCGTCCAGCTGTCGCCGTAGCGGCGGGAACGACGCAGGAGCACCGCCCACGCGCCGTCGCGGACCGCCTGCGGGCAGGACGCGGCCAGCAGCAGGTCACGCAACTCGTCCAACGCCACCGGCCGTGCCGGCAGGCCCGCCACCGTCGAACCGTCCAGCGCCAACGGCGTCGGCCCGGCGACGAGGAGACCAAAGCAGTTCCGCAACGTCGCCAGCGGCAACACGGACGCGCCCCGACTGGCCGGTCTCACGGGAGAAGGAAATGTTCCATCGGGCATTACTGCCACCCTTTCGCTGTCACGGAAATGCGGACAGCTCCCAGGACGCCACGCCACGCCCAGCAAAAACCCAGAACGATCTCCCAGTACATGCACAGAAAAGATCGATGGCACCCAGAACGATCCCAGCGATCTTAATTTCTACCTTTTCGTCGGCCTCGCATTCACGGTGATGCCAGCACCTGACCTGGACTGCCCAGCAGGCCTGTGAGCTGCACCGCTGTGACATCCACCGAAGATCGCTGGGCACCCCACTGGCATGGCATGCAGTCGACCGCGATGCCCAGCGAGAAAAATCTTGGAAAAAGTTTTGGGCATCTCCTCCGGGCGCTGCCCAGCGGGCTGCCAGCGATCAATAGTCCGGTTGGACTAGGCCATGCCCAGCGAGAAAAATCTTGGAGATATTCGCCGGGCGCGTGTCCGAGACGTGCCCAGCAGACGGTCTCCTTTTACGGCCACGAAAAATTCGTTCGCTGTGAAAGGAACCTTTTGCGATGCCCGTATCCGATCCTGACCGCGACGGGGGCGCTGTCGTCCCCGCGGGCCGGCCCACGACCGTCTGGCCATACCCGCCGGAGGGTCCCGGCCGGCCGTCGGCCGGCTGGCTTGCCGCCGCCCTCGACCAGCTCGTCACCTGCTACACCCGGCCCGGCGACCCGGTCCTGATCCTGATCCCACCGCATGCGGACATGCCTGCCGCGGGCCGCCATGGGACGCCGGCGGACCGGCTCGCCGACGCTGGCGGGGCCGTCGACCGACTGGGCCGCGCCGTCCAGGTCCGCTCCGCGTCCGCTGCCGGACCGGCACAGCCGTCCGGGTACGGACCCAGGGCGCAGGGCGAGGGTCCAGACGGCGACCGCCGGCCGCTGGTCGTCACGGTCGTCGACCCGACGCGGACCGGGTGGGTGCACGGGGTCCCGTGGGACCGGCTGGTTGCTCCCGGCGGCATGCTGGCGGTGATTACCCGCAGCGAGAGCATCGCCGGTGGGCTGCTCGATCCCACTGGCGCGCTGGTCGCTGCCACCGGCCGCTACGGCCTGGCATTGCTCGACCGGCTGGTCCTACTGGAGATCCCCATCGCTGAGCTCGGCGGGCCTCCCACAACCCTGGCGCACCAGGTTGTGGCCCGCCGGGTGCACTCCGATCTGTTGCTGTTCGTCCTGCCCACCGGCCCGCGGGAGCGCCGGTGAGAGGCGACGCCGGACACCGGCGCCGCGCACAGGCGGCCACGGTCTGGCCCACCGGCCCGCTCGCCGCCGGGGACGACGCCAGCGACGGCCGGCGCGCCGGCATCGAGGTGACCATGACGGTTCCCTCAACGGTCGCCGCCTATGCCATCGCCCTCCACAGCCAGCCCGGGGACATCGTCTGCGACCCGGACTGCGCCGAGCCGACGGTCGTCGTCCAGGCGGTCCGGGCCCGCCGGCACGCCCTGGCTATCGCCCCCGACACCCATGCCTGGCAGACCGTCCGGGCCGCCCTGACCGTGGCCAAAGCCCAGGGCGCACCCGGCGACGGGACGATTCTGGACCGCCGGCCCGACGGCGGGTCCTGGGCCGGACCCGGACCGGTCGACCTGCTGCTGACCGGGATCGGACCCGATCCGGACCCAGCCGGCCCCGGTGGTCCTGGGGGTGACCGGCTGGCGGGCCGTCTCGCCGGATACCTGGACCTGGCCGGGCCGGGGGGCCGCCTCGTGGTCGTGGCCGCCTACCACGTCGTCGGTGGTCTCGACCTCGCCAGCCGGATCGTCGCCGCCGGACGTCAGGCGGGCTGGCGGCCCGTGCAGCGCGCGGTCGCGCTCACCGCCGTCCTCCACCCCCGCCCGCTCGACGCCGCGCCGGTGAGCGGACGGCCGCGGCCCGCCCACCACGACGTGCTCCTGTTCCGCTCCGGCGAGCAGCCCCGCCGGCCCCCGCGTCCCCCGGATCCACCGCCGTCCAGTCCGGCGCCCGCCGCCGTCCCGCCCGCGATCGTGGTGCGCCGCGCCGCCTGAGCCCGCCCCATGCCGGCCCGCGCGCCACGGCCGGCCTCACCCGCTTCCTTCCCGCTCGCCTGTGTGGCTGGAGCCCCCATGTCTGATCTTTCGCCGATCCCCGCGCTGCCGCCCGCACCCGCCGAGCCGGCCCGCCCGCCTGGCTGGTGGTCGCGGCTGGTCCACCGCCGCGCCGCACGCGACGCCCGGCTGCTCGCCGCCCACCACGCCGAGACCACCGAACGCGCTCGCCGCGCGCAGATCGCCCTCGTCCGCGACGGCTACCACCTCGGCCCCGTCCCCTACGGCTACCTCCCGCTGCGCGTCGGCGCCGCGCACGGCACACCGCGACGCGGTATCCGCCTTCTGCTGGACCCCGGGCCGGCGTCCATGGTCACCGCGATCTACCGGTGGAGAATCGAGGACCGGCTCACCCCCCACGCGATCGCCACGCGGCTGCGCAGCGTCGAGACCCCCGCCCTCCTGCGGGTCGATCCCGTCACCAGATTCCCCCGGCCCTGGACCCCGGACGCGGTCACCCGCGTCCTGGCCAACCCGACCTACACCGGTGCCACCGTCTGGGGCCGCACCCACGCCGGCCGGCCCGTCCCACCCGACGAATGGGTAATCCGCCGCGGCGCCCACCAGCCGATCATCGACGGTGTCACGTTCTACCGCGCCCAGCTCCTCGCGCCGCCCGGCACCGGAGTCTTCAGCGTGCAGCTACCCCCGTGGACCTTCACCCCACACCCACCGACCGGCCCGGGAAACACCGGCAGCGACCGGAAGCCGATCGCATGAACCTAGCGCAGCCGTTTCACGACCGAATCCGCACCCGGGCGGAAAATGATTCCTGCGGGCGGTCCACCGCCCTGGAGACGTCGCGGTGACCCGCCGACGTCCACCTCACGGTAACGACCCCGTCCCAGCCGACAGTAGCAACGAAGAAACATCCGGTGAGCGTCAGGACGCGGTCAGAAACATCATCGTCGAACGCGCCGAAACCGTCCCCATGACGCCCGAGGAATACGACACCGCAGTGTCCGTTCTGGCTGAACTTGTCCTACAGTGGGAACGGAAAGGCGCCCCGGACGTCGCACCGAAAAAAGCAGCCTGACGGCTTTCGGTATCTCAGCCGGGCGGGCGGCCCATCCCTCTCGGATGGGTCGCCCGCCCATCATCGAAAAAGGATCCCTCGGTATGCCCTGCCCATTTTCAACCCGGCGGACGGCCACACAGACAGCGACGATCACCGAACCCGCCGACCCGCCGGTTGTGTTCTACGCCCGGATCACCACCAACGGCCACCAGCAGTCCCTCGACGACCAGCACGCCCAGACCCTCGCCTACCTCACGGCACACTGCCCGGCCCTGCTCCACGGAGACCGCAGCGAGCCGGCCCGCACCCTGTTTCCCCTGGCGCCGAAATTCCGTCGCGTTCTCCCATACCACAGACGCCGCGCGTAAAGCCGACTGCCGTCCACGACCAGTACCGGAAGAAAAGGAAACGCGCCATGGCCCGTGCGACCTCGCGTCGCAAGAGCGCGAACCGCACCCCCCAACCCACCGCCGACCCGCTCGACACCGTCCGGGTCGGGATCTACCTACGGCGCTCCACCGACGACGAGCACCAGCCCTACTCCATCGAAGCTCAAGAAGAACGACTGCGCTCCTACGTCGACTCCCAGCCCGACTGGGCCATCGCCCACCGGTTCTCCGACGACGCCTCCGGCGCCACCACCGAACGCCCCGACCTCCAACGCGCCCTGTCCGCCGCCCGCAGCGGACTGATCGACGTCCTACTCGTCTACCGCGTCGACCGGCTCTCCCGCAACCTGCGCGACACCGTCACCCTGCTCGAAGACCTCGACCAAGCCGGCGTCGTGTTCAGATCGGCCACCGAGCCGTTCGACACCGCGACCCCGATGGGCCGCATGCTGCTCCAGATGCTCGCGATGTTCGCCCAGTTCGAGCGGGACACGATCATCGACCGGGTCATCGCCGGCATGGAACGCAAAGCCGCCAAGGGCCTGTGGATGGGCGGCAACCGGCCCTTCGGCTACCAGGTCGACCGCGCCCACTGGAAACTACTCGTCGACGAGAAAGAAGCCGCAGTCGTCCGCCTGATCTTCAACCTCTACGTCCGGGACCGGCTCGGCACCCGCGCCATCGCCAATACCCTTAACGAGCACGGCCACCGCACCACCACCGGCGGCCCCTGGTCCGGACACCAGGTCATCCGCGTCCTGGACAACCGCATCTACCTCGGGGAACTGACCTTCCGCGAGATCACCGTCATCGACACCCACGAACCGATCATCGAGGCAGCCCAGTTCGGCGAGGCCGAGAAGATCCTCACCATCCGCAGCGACGGACACACCCACCGCGCCGCCAGCGACTCCGACTACTACCTCACCAGCCGCATGCGCTGCCCGCAATGCGGCAAAGCGATGCTCGGCTCCAACGCCAAAGGCCGCAACCGCACCTACCGCTACTACACCTGCTTCACCCGCCTGCGCTACAGCCGCACCCGCTGCGACGCCCCCCGCCTCGACGCCGACGCCCTCGACCACGCCATCCTCACCGCACTCGCCGACTTCTACCGCGACCACCAGCAGCTCATCGCCGACGCCGTCCACCACGCCCGCCAACGCCACCACGACACCCACAGCGACCGCGCCGGCGAACTCGCCACCATCCAGACCGACCTCACCCAGACCGACCAGGCCCTCGACCGCTACCTGGCCGCCTTCGAGCGCGGCAAACTCAACGAAGAAACCCTCGCCAACCGAGTCGCCACCCTACGCACCAAACAGAAGCAACTCCGCCACCGCCACACCGAACTCACCGCCCAGATCGACGACGAACCCGTCATGCCCCCACGCGCCACCCTCCGCAAGATCGCCAACCACGTCGATACGATCATCGAAACCGGCACCGACCTTCAACGCAAGGCCCTCGTCGAAGCCCTCACCCACGAAGTCAAGATCCTCGGCCCCGGACGGTTCCAACCGGTCTTCCGCATCCCCAGACCCGACCCAACCGAGACCACCGCAGCCGCCCTACCAGCCACAACACGCCCGAAGGGGGCGGTTCGTACAATGACAAACATGGTAGGGCGGGTGGGGCTCGAACCCACGACCGGAGGATTATGAGTCCCCTGCTCTAACCGGCTGAGCTACCGCCCCTCGTACCGGCACGTCCACGCGATCGCGCCCAGGCAGGTCAGCCGTGCCGGCTGATGCCAGCTACTCTACCGTGCGCCACCCGATGCCGGTCGCCATGGCATCACCCTGGCATCACCAGCGGGCAGGATGCCTATCGCTTTCCGTGACCACGAGCCTTTGTCGCGGCGCGGCACCCGTGTCCGCGGAGGTGGTGGTCGCGTTCGGCGCTGCCGCCGGAGCATCGCGCGTCCCGGCCGGCGCCGTGGCACGGTCGGCTCGTCCGCGCCGGGCCTGGATTTCGTGGGACGCTCACGACCATGGCACCATCGGCCGTGGGGACACGGGACCCCGGAGCTTGCAGGATCGGCACGGCCTGGCAGTCCGGGGTGCCGGGACGATGTGCCGCGCTGGTGCGGGCGTGTCATCCGGAGCCGACGGCCGCGGTGACGCTGTTCTCGGTGGCGCTCGCGGCGTCCAGTGGGCGGACGGCGGGTGGGGTCGGGCTGGTGGCGTCGGCGGTATTGGCCGGGCAGCTTTCAGTGGGCTGGAGCAACGACCTGGTCGATCGACATCGGGACGCGGCCGGGGGCCGGGCGGGAAAGCCCCTCGTTGGCGAGGGGCTCACGCCCGCGACGGTGGCAGCGGCCACGGCGATGGCGCTGGTTGCCTGCGTGCCGCTGTCGCTGGCCTGCGGGGAACGGGCCGGGTTCACGCACCTCGCTGCCGTGGCGAGTGCCTGGGGCTACAACCTCGGGCTGAAGTCGACGTCGCTGTCAGTGGTCCCCTACGCCGTGTCGTTCGCGTTGCTGCCCACCTTCGTCGTCCAAGGGCTGCCCGGCGCTCCCGCGCCGCCGTGGTGGCTGCCGGCGGCGGGCGCGCTGCTCGGCGCGGGCGCGCACTTCGCCAACGTCCTGCCGGACCTCGACGCCGACGCCCGCACGGGGGTGCGTGGGCTGCCGCAGCGCCTCGGGGCCACCGGTTCGCGCGGGTCGGCCGCGTTGCTGCTCGCGGCCGGCTCTGCGGTGGCGGCGCTCGGGCCGGCGCGACCGTCTCGCTGGCGGGTGGGAGTACTGGCCGCGGTAGGCGTGCTGACCGGTGTGGGCCTGCGCCGTGATGACCGGACGGCGTTTCGCACTGCGATGGCCGTCGCCGCGATCGACGTCGCGCTCGTCGTCGCCGGCACCTGGCTGGGCTGAAACCGCGGCACCGCAGGTCGATCGTCCGCACCATGCTATTGCGTCGATCTTTTATTGTGTCGATGGTGTGCACCGGTTGGATCTGCCGTTACCGTGGAAGCGGCTCACACCATTTGTGCGGGTGAGACCGGCGATGCCGCCGGCCGCCGGCCCCGACGCTCATCCCGGAGACCTGTGAACGCTCCCCCGCTACAGCGGCGCGTCCCACGCCGGCCCAGGAACGATCCCGCCCAGTACGACGACCTCGCCGGCGAGTGGTGGGGGACGCACGGGCGATTCGCCGCGCTGCGCTGGCTCGCCGAGGCCCGGGGACGACTGATTCCGGACCCGCCGCACCCCGGCGCGACGCTGCTCGACCTTGCCTGCGGCGCCGGTCTGCTCTCGGTGGCGCTCACCGGCCGGCTCGCTGCCTGGCGGCACGTCGGCGTCGATCTGTCGGCGCCGGCGCTGCGCCAGGCCGCCGGGCACGGCGTGCTGGCGGTCCGGGCCGACGTGCACCATCTGCCGTTCCCAGACGGGCAGTTCTCCTGCGTTGTCGCCGGCGAGCTGTTCGAACATCTCACCGACCTCAACAGCGCCTGCGCGGAGATCGGCCGGGTGCTCGTGCCGGGCGGCACCGTCGTCATCGACACGCTGGCGGACACCCTGTTCTGCCGGCTGGCCCTGGTCCGCATCGCCGAGCACCTGCCCGGGGGGCCGCCGCGACGACTGCACGACCCGGCGCTGCTCGTCGCGCCGGACCGGCTGGCCGGCGCACTCGGGCGCGCCGGCATCGACATGACGGTTGTCGGTGGCCTGCGCCCGTCGCTCGTCGACTACACCCGCTGGCTGGCGCGGCGCGCCGACTCCGTCCGGATGCTGCCCACCGGCTCCACCGCCGGGGTCTACCAGGCGGTCGGCCATCGAACCGCGACCGTAGCGGGCCGCCGGTGAATCCCCCGATCCCGTCGCCCCGCACCCTCGCATCCCCTGAGACCGTCAACGCCGCGGAGCTCGCCCACGGCGCCGTCGCCGGACTTGCCGCGCGGGCCGCCGACGCCGACCGGGACGGCGAACTGCCCGCCGCCGACCTCGACGAACTGCGCGGCGCCGGCCTGCTGGGGCTGCTCGTGCCGACCCGGCTCGGCGGGTCCGGCGGCGGCTTCGCCGACTGGGCGGACGCCGCGCGGGTGCTCGCCGCGGGCAGCGGCGCGACCGCGTTGGTCCTGAACATGCACACCTCGGTTGTCGGGGCGCTGGCCAGGACACCCGACGACCTCGCCCGGGCGATGGGGGCGCCGGAGTCGTACTTCGCCGCCCGCGACCGGACCCTGGCGGCAGCCGCCGCCGGCGAGTTCATCGCCGTCGCGATGAGCGAGCGGGGCGCCGGCTCCCGCCTGTCCGAGCTGCGGACCCGTTACCAACCCGAGGGTGACGGCTACCGGATCACCGGCGTGAAGTCATTCTGCTCGGGGGCGTCACACGCCGACGTCTTCTTCGTCGCCGCCCGCGCCGAGGAACCCGGCATATCTGTTCCACCCACAGCGGCGACCCCACCCGCAGCAGCGACGGTCAGCCACTTTCTTGTCCCTCGCGGCCCCGGGGTCAGCGTCGAACCGAGCTGGGACACCCTCGGCATGCGGGGCACCGGCAGCCACGACGTGCGCCTCGACGCGTGGGTTCCCGCGGATGCGCTGGTCGGCGGCGTCGCCGGGCTTAGCCTGCTGGTCGCGCAGGTCATGCCGCAGTGGCTGGTCGCCTCCTACGCCGCCGTCTACGCCGGGGTCGGCCGGGCCGTGTTCGACGCCGGGCTCGAGCACGCCCGCGGCCGCGCCGGCACCGGGCTGGCGCGCGGGCTCGCCGGGCTGCCCGCCGTGCGCGCCCGGTTCGGCCAGGCAGACGCTGCCCTGGCCGCGCTGGACGCGGTCGTCGACGAGTGCGCCCGCCGCGTCGACGCCGACCCGGGGTCACCGTCGACGAACCGGTGGGTGTGGCGGGCGAAACTGCTCGCCGGGCGCACCGCGCAGGACGTCGCCGCGTCGATCGTCGAGGCCTGTGGGACGTCGGTGACCCGCCGCAGGCATCCGCTCGAGCGGCTCTACCGCGACGCTCGCTGCGGTTCGCTGCAACCCGCGACGAGCGACGTGTGCGCGGACTGGCTGGGCCTCGCCGCGCTGGGCGGCGACCCGGAAGCCGACGCGGACGTGGCCCGGTGGTGACCGCGGCGCTGTCCGCCGCAGTGATCACCGGCCTGGGTTCGGCCTTCCCCCACCCCTATGCCCAGCAGAGCCTGTGGGACGACTACTTCGCGCACCACTACCAGGGTGACCCGCTGGCGCGCCGGCTGTTCCTCGGCTCCGGCGTCCGCATCCGGCACAGCGTGGTCGATCCGCGGCGGGAGGACATCAGCGACTGGTCGACGGCCGCCCGGATGCGCCGGTACCTCGACGAGGCCCCGCCGCTGGGCCGCCGGGCCGCGGGCGACGCGCTGGCGGACGCCGGGATCAGCGCCGCCGAGCTGGGGCTGTTCGTCGTCGTGTCCTGCACCGGTTACGCGACGCCCGGCCTGGACATCCAGCTCGCCCGCGAGCTGGGCATGGCGCCGTCGGTACGCCGGCTACTCATCGGCCACATGGGCTGCTACGCCGCCATTCCCGGCCTGGGAGCCGCAGCCGATTTCGTCCGGGCCCGCCGGCAGCCCGCGCTTGTGCTCTGCGTGGAACTGACATCCCTGCACGCCCAGCCCGCGGTCGCGCACCGCGATCTGGAACAGGTCGTCGCGCACGCCCTGTTCGGTGACGCCGCGACGGCAGTCGTCGTCCTCCCCGACGCCGCCCACGGCCTGGAGATCCTCGACACCACCGCCGCGACCGCGCCCGCGAGCGAGGACCTGATGACCTGGCACCTCACCGACCACGGTTTCCGGATGGGCCTGTCCCCGCGGGTACCCGACGTGCTCGCCCACCATGTCGGGGCCGCGACGGCGACGCTGCTCGCGCCGATCGCCGCGGACGTCACCGACGTCGGCGGGTGGGCAGTGCATCCCGGCGGCCCCCGCATCGTCGACGTCGTCGAGAAACGGTTGGGCCTGCGCCCCGAGCAGACCGCAGCGACCCGCCGGATCCTCGACACACGGGGCAACTGCTCGTCGGGCACGGTTCTGCTCGTCCTCGACCAGCTCCGCCGTGGCCTCGCGGCCGACGCGGTTGTCGTCGCGATGGCCTTCGGCCCCGGCCTGACACTGTGTCTCGCCCTGCTGCGCGCCCGCTGACCGACGCGTCCACAGCGACTGTGGCGACTGTGGACGGCGCTACGCTGGTGCGCAGGGATCACGTCTGTCGGGTCGTCTGAGGGAGGTGCGCCATCACCGCGGAGATGATCGCTCCCGCCTGGATGCATCAGCAGATCACGGCGGAGCAGTACGACTCCTGGTCGGCCGAACAGTGCGCGGGCGTCGAGATCGTGGACGGGATGGTCGTCGTGAGTCCCAGCGCGTCCAAGCGGCACAACCGTCTGGTCAAGATCCTCGCGGTCGCGTTGGAGGCCGCTGCCGGGCCCGACTGGAACGCGGACTTCGACTTTGACGTCCGGCTCCAGGACGTCCCGCTGACCAATCGGCGTCCCGACGTCGTCGTGTACCGCGCGGACACGATCGACATCATGCCGGCCCGTCCCGAGCACATCCTGCTCGTCGTCGAGGTCGTCTCGCCGGGCTCGGAGACAACGGATCGGATCGTCAAGGCCGAGCAGTACGCACGAGCGGGAATCTCGTATTACTGGCGGGTTGAGCAGCCCCCCGCCGGCGTCCCGGTCGTCCATACCCACGTTCTCGACCCGGCAGCCGGGGCCTACCGCAGCGGCGAGGTCTTCACCGGCGTCATCGACGCGGTCGCGCCCTTCCCAGTCAAGATCGATATCACTCGACTGTAACGACTCCGCCAGATGGTCTCGGGCCGGCCAGCGGCATCCCACGCGATGGTGCCGGTAACCGGCGGTGTACGGCAGGACATAGAACCTTTCTCTGGGTTCGGGGCATCCCCGACACCCATCGGTGGGCAGAGATGCTCTTGGTCATCCGGCCGACGTCGCGGAGCGGCAGTCAGTACCGAGATTGACGACAAAACGATGACCTGACAGTGTTGCCGGGCAGTTGTCGCCCACGAGATGTTCGATGCGGGCCCACGTGATTTCAGGCGAGGAGGAGTGCAACGTGCCCACGACGCGTCGCTCCACCGTCAGCACGCCCAGCCACCCATCGCTGATCGCGTTCTCTCGCCGTCACATCGACCTGCAGCGAGTCACCACCTGTCTGTGTCGTAGCTACGAGATCGTTTCCGGTCCCACCCGGTTGCCCGCCGCCTGAGCTGACGCGGCTCGCGTCCGCGAGCCGCGGCTGGACGACTGAGGTGCCCGCCAACGGGACCGGCCTCGGCGCCCCATCCGGTGGCCAGCAAGCGGCCAGCCGCCAGCTCGCCCGCTACTGGCGCGCCGGCTCGCGCAGTGGCTGCTTCGTCGCTAGCTGTCCTGTTCCGCCACCTGTCTGCCACCTGCCGCGACGGCGGGTGGCCGTCCTGCGCCGGGCTGACCGGCCGTCAGCGAGACCGCCGCGGGCCACGACGCCCGTCCGGTCGGGGCTCCGAAGGACGACCGCCCCCCGATGGCCCAGATTCCAAGGAGAAGAAGACCTCCGTGCATCGATCCAGACAGTCCGCATCCACCCGGTGGGCCGTTGTGGCCGTGGCCGTGCTTGCCGTCGGCTCGACGTTGCTGAGCGCCTGTGGTTCCGGCGGCTCGTCCGACGATGGCACGCCCGCGGGGGCCGCCCCGAAGTCGGGCGGCACGTTGACCTTCGCGGTCGGCTCGGACGTGGGCTGCGTCGACCCGCAACAGGTCGGCAGCAACGACACCGTCTACTCGACCCGCCAGATCGTCGACTCGCTGACGGATCAGGACCCCACCACCGGCAAGATCGTGCCCTGGCTGGCGCAGAGCTGGCAGATCAGCCCGGATGCGAAGGCGTTCACTTTCCACCTCAAGCCCGGTGTCACGTTCAGCGACGGTACGCCGCTGACCGCGCAGGTCGTCAAGGACAACTTCGAGGTGATCCCCAAGCTGGGCACCCTGGCCCAGCTGGGCGCCGGCTATCTGGCGGGCTATGCCGGCAGCAAGGCGATCGATGACCGGACGATCGAGGTCGACTTCCAGCAGTCGAACGCCCAGTTCCTGCAGGCCACCTCGACGTTCTCGCTCGGCATCGTGTCCGCGGCGAGCGTGAGGAAGACCCCGCAGGCGCGCTGCCGCGACGGGGTGATCGGCTCCGGGCCGTTCGTGCTGTCAAAGTACGTGCCCAGTCAGTCCATCTCGCTGAAGAAGCGCACCGGCTACACCTGGGGCTCCTCGCTGTTCTCCAAGTCCGGTGACGCCTACCTCGACGCGCTCGAGTTCAAGGTGGTGCCGGAGGCCGGCGTGCGGACCTCCAGCCTGCAGACCGGCCAGGTCGACGCGATCGGCGCCGTGGCTCAGGCGGACGAGTCGTCGCTGCGGGCAAGCGGCGTGCAGTTGGCGGCTCGGGCCAACCCGGGTGTGCCCTTCGGGCTGAGCTTCAACAACGCCAAGGCACCCTTCAGCGACCCGAACGTGCGCAAGGCGATCGGTCTGGCGATCAACCGGCAGCAGATCGTCGACACCGTGTTCCCGACCGGGACCAAGCCGGCGACCAGCGTCCTCGCGCGCACCACGCCGGGTTATGTCGACCTGAGTTCCACCCTCGCCTTCGACAAGGCGAAGGCCGGCTCGCTGCTCGACGCGGCGGGTTGGAAGCTTGGCGCGGACGGGATCCGGCAGAAGAACGGCACCCCGCTGGCCGTGACGATCACCTGGTTCACCAACGCCGCCACCAACCAGCCGGCGTTGGAGCTGATCCAGCAGCAGCTCAAGGCCGTCGGCATCAAGATCGATCTGAAGCAGCTCCAGATCGCGCAGATCGCCCAGGTCCTGACCGGTGGCGGATTCGAGGTGCTGTGGGGCAACGTGACCCGGGCCGACCCGGACATCCTGCGCAGCCAGTTCTCCACCAAGGGCCTCAACGCGTACAAGATCCCGGCTACCGGGCTGGACACGGTGCTCGTCCAGCAGGCCGCGGAGCCCGATGCGACGAAGCGCGCGGCACTCGTCGCGCAGGCCCAGCGGCTGATCGTCAACAACGCCTATGTCGTCCCGGTCGTCGAACTCGAGACCGAGCTCGGGGTGGGCAAGAACGTCCATGATCTGAGGTTCGAGGCGTCCAGCCGCATCCAGCTGCACGACACCTGGAAGAACTGACCGACGTGAGCACGGGCCAGCCGGCGACCACATCAGCCGCCGGCTTGGCCCCGGCTGGCCCCGGCGGGTCTGCGGACTTGCCGGGGCCAGCCATGCGGAGCGGAACAGCAACGGAACAGACGATGGGAGACGGCGGAGACGATGTGGCGTTACGTACTTCGCCGTCTCGCCCAGGCGGTCGGCGTGTTGTGGGCGGCTTACACGGTGACGTTCCTGGTCCTTGATTTCCTGCCGGGCGACCCGGTCTCGGCGATGGCCGGTGCCGGGATGGACTCGCAGGGGATCGACCCCGCGCAGATCGAGAAGCTGCGCCATCAGTACGGCTTCGACCAGCCGGTCCTGGTGCAGTACTTCCACTACCTGACCAAAGCGCTGCGCGGCGACTTCGGCACCTCGGTGTCCACCAACCGGTCCGTCAGCTCGGTGCTGCTCGACGCGCTGCCGCCGACGCTGGCGCTGACCGGGCTGGGCCTCACCATCGGTGTCCTCACCGGCGGCCTGCTCGCGTTCGCCGCGACCTACACGAACCACCGGTGGCTGCGCCAGGGCCTGCTGTCACTGCCGTCGCTTGGTGTCTCGGTACCGGGGTTCTGGATCGGGCTGATGCTCGTCCAGCTTTTCTCGTTCCGCATCCGGTTGTTTCCCGCCTTCGGCAACGATGGGCTGCGCGGCCTGATCCTGCCGGCCGTCACCATGGCGGTGCTGCCTGGCGCGATGGTCGCGCAGATCCTCGCCCGCAGCCTGCTCACCGCCCTCGCTGAGCCGTACACCCAGACCGCGCAGGCCAAGGGTGCGGGGCGCCTGCGGGTCCACCTGCGGCACGCGTTGCGCAACGCGCTGCTCCCGACGCTGACGATCATCGGTGTGCTCACCGGCCAGCTGATGGCGAACGCGGTCGTCATCGAGACCGTGTTCTCCCGTAACGGCCTGGGCCGGATCACCGCGGCCGCCGTCAACGTGCAGGACATCCCGGTCGTGCAGGGCGTCGTCGTCTTCGGCACGTTCGTGTTCGTGACCGTCAACCTGGTCATCGACCTCGTCTATCCGCTCCTGGACCCCAGGATCGCGGTGGGTTCGGCCAGACGCGGCCCCGCCCGCCCCAGGGGCACCCCGAGCGACCCGACACTGGGTGGCGGCCTGGCGACCTCGACCGTCGTCGGGTCAACGGCAGGGAGCAGCCGGTGACGCGGCCCCCCGCCGCCGGCCAGTCCGCCGCCGGCCAAGCCGCCACCGACCCCGCCGCCACCGACCCGGCTGTCGTCGCGTCCGCGTCAGTGCCCGCGACGCAGGTGCCCACGCCCGCGCTGGGCTCCGACGACACCGCGGAGCCCTCCGCGGCGAGGGACGCGCAGGATGGCGGGGCGCGGCCGCCGGCCTCGCGGCAGCGACTCCACCTGCCTCGGCTCGGACGGTTCTTCCTGCATCGGCCGGGCCTGGTGCTCTCGGTGATCGTGGTGGTAGTGGTCGGCCTGGCTGCGTTCTGGCCGGCGCTGTACACCTCCCGGGACCCCCTGCAGGGAATCCCGAGCAACCGGTTCGCGGGACCCAGCGGCCAGCACTGGTTCGGGACCGACGAGCTGGGCCGCGACCTGTTCGCCCGGGTCGTGCACGGCGCGGCGCTGTCGCTGAAGGCGACCATCATCGCGGTGGCGGTCGCGTTCGTCGTCGGTGGCACGCTCGGCCTCATCGCCGGTTTCGTCGGCCGCTGGGTGGAAGACGTCATCATGCGGGTCGTCGACGTGATGCTGTCGATTCCCGGGCTGTTCATGTCGCTCGCACTGGTCACCGCATTTGGCTATGGCACGGTGAAGGTGGCCGTCGCGGTCGGGATCGCACAGGTCGCCAGTTTCGCCCGGGTCATGCGTTCCGAGGTGCTCAAGGTGCGCCAGGCAACCTATGTCGAGGCATCCCGCTCGATCGGCGCTCGCTGGTACAGCGTGCTCGGCCGGCACGTCCTGCCGAACGCGCTGGGGCCGGTGCTCGTGCTCGCGACACTCGACTTCGGGGTGTCGGTCCTGGCGGTGTCGTCGCTGAGCTTCCTGGGCTACGGCGCCGCGCCGCCGGCGCCGGAATGGGGCACGTTGATCTCCAGCGGACGGAACTATCTGGCCAATGCCTGGTGGCTGACGACCCTGCCCGGCCTGACCGTGGTCGCGACCGTGCTCTCGACGAACCGGATTGCCCGGGCCTTGGACGGCGAATGGGCGACCCAACGATGACCGTCGACCAGAAGAACGACCAGGAAAACGATCCCCTGCTCGCGATCCGTGGACTGTCCGTGTCCTATCCGGGCCGGCCCGGACCGGTTCTGGCCGTCCGCGGCCTCGACCTCGACATCCATTCCGGGGAGATTGTCGCGCTGGTCGGCGAGTCCGGCTCTGGGAAGAGCACGACGGCGCACGCTGTCATCGGTCTGCTCCCACCCGGCGGCCGGATCGACGCCGGGAGCATCCAGTTCGGCGCCCACGACCTGGCCCGGCTTTCTCACCGCGAGCTGCGCGTCATTCGCGGCGCCGGTATCGGGCTCGTCCCGCAGGACCCGGCGGTCTCGCTGAACCCGGTGCAGCGGATCGGGGACCAGGTCGCGGAGGTGCTGCGGATCCATCGGCTCGCCGGCCGCGGGGAGGCCGCCGCGGCGGCGGTGGACCTGCTCGAGCGGGCGGGCCTGCCGGAACCGCGGACCCGGGCCCGGCAATATCCGCATGAGCTGTCCGGCGGCATGCGGCAGCGGGCGCTCATCGCCATCGCGATCGCCGCGAAACCCCGGCTGATCATCGCGGACGAGCCGACGAGCGCACTGGACGTCACCGTGCAGCGGCTCATCCTCGACCATCTCGACCAGCTGACAGCCGAGCTCGGCACCGCCGTCCTGCTCGTCACCCACGACCTCGGCGTCGCCGCCGACCGTGCCCAGCGGATCGCGGTGATGTCGCGCGGCAGGATCGTCGAGACCGGCCCGACGGCCCGGATCCTCGACGACCCTCGCGACCCGTACACGCGCAGCCTGCTGCGGGCCGCCCCCAGCCTGTCCGCGACCCGCGACCTGCGTCCTGTCGTGTCCGCGCGACCGGCGGCTGCGCTCACGAAGACGGTGCCATCCGCCGATTCGGACGCCGGCAAGAACGGTGCCCAGCACGGCAGCCGGGACGGAGGCCAGGAGGCCGCTGCCCTGACACCCGCGGCGCCGGCGGGCACGAACGGGGCGCGACCGCTGGTCGTCGCGGACAACCTGGTCAAGGATTTCCCCCTGCCCCGCACTGCGGGCGGTGCGCGGACGCTGCGCGCCGTCGACGAGGTGAGCTTCACCATCAGCCCCGGCGAGACGCTGGCGCTGGTCGGCGAGTCCGGCTCCGGGAAGTCGACGACGGCCCGGCTCGTGCTGCGGCTGGCCGATCCGACCGGCGGGCGGATCCTCTTCGATGGCGACGACGTGACCCGTGCCGGTGGCGGTCGGCTGCGGGCGCTGCGGCGGCGAGCTCAGCTGATCTACCAGAACCCCTATGCCTCGCTCGACCCAAGATTCACCATCGACGAGGTGATCACTGAACCGCTACGGGTGTTCCATGTCGGTGACCGGGCGTCGCGCGCCGCCCGCGCCCGTGACCTGCTCGACCGGGTCGCGCTACCCGCGTCGGTGCTCGAGCGCCGCCCGGCGGAGCTCTCCGGCGGCCAGCGGCAGCGGGTCGCGATCGCCCGGGCCCTGGCGCTCGCCCCCGAACTGGTCGTCTGCGACGAGCCGGTCTCGGCCCTGGACGTCTCGGTGCAGGCCCAGGTGCTCGAGCTGCTCGGCGAGCTGCAATCCGACACCGGCGTCGCCTACCTGTTCATCTCGCACGACCTGTCCGTCGTCCGCCAGATCGCTCACCGGGTCGCGGTGATGCGGTCCGGCCGGGTCGTCGAGACCGGTACCACCACGGAGCTGTTCGCCCATCCCGAGCACGAGTACACCCGCACGTTGCTCGATGCCATTCCCGGTACGGCCTACGCCCACCATGCGACGCCCGCCCCCGCCCCAGGGCCGGCGTAAGCGCGGCATTTTGTGTGGACCCTGCGGTGGCCGGCGGAGCTTCTCTGGTCGCGCAGGAAGTCCAGCGCCGGCCTGATCTGCTGCAAAGGGACGTGCGCCTGACGGAACGCGGCGAGGACCAGGCGCATCGTGGCGGGGAAGTATGCGGCTACGATCAGCAGGCCGGCGGGGTGGCTGCCTGGCTGGCGGAGCCGGCGTTTGAGGGCGGTGCGCATCCGGCTCGTCCTGCGGGTTTGGAGCGAGACCGGGCCCGCGGGACGATCACGGGCCCGGTCGGTTCGCGGCTCGCGGCTCGCGGAGAGATCAGCTGCCGATCGGAGTGGACCAGCCGAGGTACGGGTTGGTCAGGAAACCGACGACGGGGTACTGCCGGACGGCGAGACGCTGCCCGACGAAGCCGTAGGTGCCGACCGCCTGCCCCCCGCCAATACTAACGGCGACGTGTCCGGCCGAGCCACCGCCATAGAACACGAGAGCGCCGGCGGGCGGCGTCCCACCGGTGTGCAGGCGGCCGTGGTCACGCTGCCAGGCAAAGTCGGCGAGTGCGGTCGGGAATCGGAACGTGAAGTTTTCGGCCTGTTCGACGAACTGCTCGCACCAGCCGGACCAGGCATGGTGGTAGTGGTCGCTCCAGGTGGGATCGGGTGAGTTCTTCTCCGCCAGCGCCCAGGCGACGGCCAGCCGCATTTGCGGGGTAGCTGCCGTGCTGGTGCTGGTGCTGGTGGCGGTGGGGGGCGTGGGCTGCGCGGCACCGCAGGTGGGCTCGCCTGGCAGAAACTGCTGGTTGGGGCCGCCGGCACCGGGTGTGTCAGTCCAGTAATCGGCGAGGTAGCCGACGACCGGCGAGGTGATGTGGTGCCAGACGGGGTTGCCGTTCCCGACCGCGCGGGCGCGGACCGCGCAGTCCGCGGTCCAGCCGGTGCCGTCCGGCAGGGTCCGCACGACCTGGGCGTTCGGATCGGTCGCGTTGACCCGGACGGTCAGGCCCACCCGGGTGTTGAGCACATGGTAGGTGGGCGAGGTGTAGGCCAGCGCGGGACTCGCGGCCAGGACCAGGGTGGCGGCGGCGGACGCCAACACGGCGGTGAGCGCCGCGGGCACCCGCGCACCACCGCGCGGCCGGGACAATCGGATTCTTCGCATGAGCAGCTCCACACGCCGGTCAGGGAAAACGGAACGAAGCGCAGAAAAAGCAGGGCACAGGCAGGACACGTGAAATGGCAGGACGCAGGTCAGCCGTAGACGAGGACGGCGGCCGACCTTGCCTCGGCCAGGACATCCTCGAATTCCTTTCCCGAGGTGGGATCGATGCCCAGCATCGTGGTCCCCTGCGGCCCCTCGATATGGATCTGGTCCTGGAAAGCGGTTACTCGAAGAATGTCGGTCAGAGGCCAGGAGATCACTTGCGGCCGGGGAGCGACGAACAGCAGGCGCCGGCTGGTCAGGACCAGGCACGAGTTCAGCGGCAGGCTCTCCATGACGCGGACGGCCACCGCCCGGACCGCCAGCACCGGCTCGGTCGCGGGCAGGTGCTCGTCCAGGAAGGTCAGCGATTGCTGGCCGGACGTCCAGAGAGATCGCCGATCGCTCTCCGGAGCCGCAGCCATCGCCACGTCGATGTCATGTCGCACGACAAAAGGCCCCCATGCTGTCGTCCGACAGGATTCCGTCGACCTGGACGGACGACATCACCCAGGTCGGACGGCGGGGTTTCCGATCGGCCGCGTGCGACGATCTCCAGCCACCTGACGCCAGATATGGCCAGTCAGTGCCAACACCTGCCAGCCACCGCCAGTCACTGCCTCAGACGGACGTCTAAGTCAGGTGGTGTGAAGGCGGGGCGCCCCCGAACGCCCCGCCGAGAACCAGTCTGGCCGCGGTTGGCACGGCCGGAACCCGGAATATCCCGGGGTAGACTCCGTCGTCGGGATGGCAGGCTCGGGGGAGGTCAGCTGTGCTGCCGCTGGCGGCTACGCATCCATTCAGCCGACTGCGACCGATCCGACTACGACTGATCCGGCTACGGCCGATGCGGTGGCGGCCGATACGGTGGCGGCCGGTGCCGACGACTGCCGCCGGTGCCGAGTTCGTGCTCGTCATCGGGATGCTCGGTTATCGCGGCGTTGATCTGATCCAGGCGGCGGTCACCATGCCCAACGCCCTGGACCGCTCCCCTCGGCCAGCGCTTTGCCTTTTCTTCACCTGCATCCTGGTTATTGAATCCGCTGTTCTCGCCGTGCTGCTGTTGCGGCGCGGTCGCTATGATGATGCTCGGGTTGGCATCCTCGAACTGGTCAGCGGCGTCGGCCTGCTGCTGGCCACAATGACGTTCACCCAGCCGTCGGACCGTTTCGCGAACTGGGCGGACTGGGGGTTTCCGGTCACCCTTGGGACGACGGTGGGAATGGGTGTCGTGTTCCAGCGGTGGTCACGGGTGTTCGGCGCCACCGCACTGCTGGCCGGCGCCTATCTGGTGAGCACGGGATCGGTTCCGTCGAGTTCGAACTCCTGGTCCAACGCCGTGACCAACACGTCTTCGTACTTCGGGTTCGCCCTGGTCGTGCGCGCACTGGCCGGCTATCTGCGCCGGCTGGCGGCGGACGCGGACCTGGCGCGGCGGCGGGTCGAGCAGCTTGCCCGGGAGGCCGAGCGTGAGCGCACGAGGCTGCTCCTGCACGATCAGGAGTCCGTGCTGCGGCTCGCGGCCAGCGACGGGCTCGACCCGACGATCACCGCGGCGGTTCGCGTGCAGGCGGCCAGCGGTGCCACGCGGATTCGCGCCTATCTGGAGAACCAGAACGCCGAGTCGGGTGATCTGGCGGCGTGTCTTCGGACGGCCGCGGCCGAGTTCGCGGACCTCGCACCCGTGCTCAACGTTCACCTCGCCCGGGGGGCGGTTCCGGCCGCGCAGGTGGGGGCGATCACCAGCGCCGTGCGGACCCTGCTGCACAACGTTCGGCGCCATGCGAGGGCCGACACCGTCACCCTGCACGCCCAGAGCACCGAGGGCGGCGGCTGGGAGATCTCGGTACGCGACGACGGCGCGGGATTTGACCAGTTTCGCCAGGCCGAGGGCTTCGGCCTGCGGGTTCAGGTCCGGGCGCAGCTGGCAGCCGTCGGCGGCCACACCGAGGTCAGAAGCTCACCTGGTGCCGGCACCAGCGTGCGGATGTGGCGGGGCGGCGCAGCATGACCACCGTGCCCCGAGATCCGCCGGAGCCGCCCCAGCGTGGCATGGGTAGCGCGGGTGGCATGGGGGGCGCGGGTGGCGCAGGCGGTCCCGAGGACGAGTCCGCTCCCCGGCCCGGCCCGCGGCGGCCTGCCGTCGCCGTCATCGACGATGACACCGTCATCCGGGAAGGGCTGGCGCTGTTGCTGCCGGACGTCGATGTGCTGCTGACGGCCAGGCATCTCGGCGAGTTTGAGGCGCTCGTCCCCCGAGCCGGGCCGGTCGACGTCGTCCTGGTGGACCTCAGCCTGACCGGGCTCGAGGCCGACGGCGTGCCGCAGGGTCGGCGGGCCGTACGGCGGCTGCGCGAGCAGGGGTGGCGCTGCCTGATCTACACGGGCGAACGCCGGCTGCTCGTCCTCGCCGGCTGCCTTGCCGAGGGCGCCCGCGGCATCGTCCACAAGACCGAGTCGACGCGCGCCCTGCGCGACGCCATCGGGAAGGTCGCGGACGGCGGGTTCGTCCTGTCCCCCGCCGTCACCGGTCTGGCGGACGCGGTCAGCCAGATCGGGCGCCTACCGACGCTGACCGAACGCCAACAACAGGTGCTCAGCGGCCGGGCGCGCGGCGAGCCGTTCCGCGAGATCGCCGAGCGGCTTTACATCACCAGGAAGACCGCCGAGGAACACATGTCGACGGTCGCGGCGAAGTTCGCCGACTACCTGCGCACCCACAGCCCGGCCGATCTCGAACGCGAGCTGGGCCTGGCTCCCGGCGACCTCATGCGGTGACCGCCGAGGCCAGCGGTCGGCATGGCCATGGCCATGCGATGGCCGGGCAACGCGGCGGTCAGAGGTAGTCCTGGGGGCAGGTGGCGCTGTTCCTCAGGTAGGAGCCGTTGCTCCACACGGTGCCGTCACCGATCCGGCGGCGATACAGGCCGCACAGTCTCGTCTGGCCCGAGTAGACGTAGGCCATCAGCGCGGCCGGAACGTCGCCGTACCGCGGCGGCGTCGCGAGCAGGGCCGCGCGGACGCTGCTGGTGCTCTTACCGTTGATGTAGCCGGGGCCGACGTTGTAGGCCCAGTCGACGAGTGCGTCGAACTGGTTCTGGGAAATCGGGGTGTTGGGAATGCCGGCGCGGATGGCCGGAATCACCTTTGACTCGATATCGGCGTGGGCCAGTTCTCGAGCCTGGTCACGGGTGAGGGACCCCCACTGGGCACGGTCCTGATCGGTGCATATACCGCGGTGGATCAGATGGCCGTTGCCGATCGTGCAGTTCCCGGTCGCGTCGTCGTACGGGGCGGCGCGGAATCCCTCCCAGCCGAGGAGGTACGTCACGCCGGCGTCCGAGAGGTCCAGGTCCTGCGGCAGGTGCAGGTCCTGCGGCAGGACCTGACCGGTCGCGGACGTGGGCGGCACGGCTGCCGGCGTGTCGGCCGCGGCCGGGCCCGCTACGGGCCCGAGCACCATCCCGCCGACGATCGTGACTGCGATACCCAGCGTTGTGAGGCTGCGGGCCCGCGGTGCCCCGATGCGACCCGCCTGTCGGGGAGGCCTGGGGGCCTGCCTCCGGGCCGGTGGACGCCCGAAGCCCGCGATTATGTGTCCCAAGGTGCGCGCGGCAATAGCGTGCATGGCCAGGATGCGCACGGTCCTCCCAGTAGTTCGCGGACAGTTCACCTGGGCGTCGCCCATCATGAATGGAATCACGGAGGATGAACCACAAGGCACGGGGTAGCCCAAAAAATTGTCTCGCCTTAACAAAGGAATTTCGGGTCCGAAAAGCACGGCGGATCGCGGGCCGCCGCTCGCCGCTGTGGTCTAACCCGGACGGATGAACCCACAGCCGCGCCGAGCGCCGGCTGGGACGGCGCCATGACCCGCGCGAGGGATGAGGGGCTGGGGCCAGCGCGCCAAGCCTCGCGCTGGACCGGCGTTCCTACGAGGCGGATCGACGTCCGCTGAAACGGACCGATGGTTGTTCGGGATCGGCCGGCGCCGCCGGGACCCTGAGGGGTACTCCGACCCCCGTGGCAAGGACGTTACGGCACTCGACCTGCCGTCAAGAAACCCACACACTGGTTCCATGCGATGGATCACGGAAACGGGAAGCCGGATAGAGCTGCTCAACCCCTACGCCGCGGAGGAGTACGCCGACTATCTGCTGCGGGTCACGGCTGCCGACGGCACGGAGATCGGCTTTTTCGCCTCGGTCACCGACCTGCAGAACAACGTCGACCTCGCCGGTCTGCGGGCGGTGGGGGCGTCCGAGCACTGAACCCGCCGCTTTCGCCTCGGCGTTCGACTTTGGAGCCATCGACCTTGGAGCCATCTTCGGCGCGAGACTTGCCACCGCCGACGCGCCGCTGATGCCATGGGAGATGGCGCAGACATGGCTGGAGGAACCTGATGTTCATCCGCAGCGATCCGTTCCGTGATCTTGACCGGCTCACGCAGCAGATGTTCGCCTCGATGTCCCGGCCGGTCGCGATGCCGATGGATGCCTACCGGATCGGCGACGAGTACCTCGTCCACCTGGATCTGCCGGGAGTTGACCCGGCCACGATCGATCTGTCGGTCGAACGCGACGTGCTGACCGTCGCCGCCGAGCGCCGTCCACCGGTCGCCGACGGCACACCGATGCAGATCGCCGAGCGTCCGAGCGGCCGGTTCAGCCGACGACTGCTTCTCGGCGACGGCCTGGACACCGAACGCATCGCGGCCCGTTACGACGCGGGTGTGCTGACCTTGCGGATTCCCATCGCCCCGCAGGCCCGCCCACGCCGCATCGCCATCGATGGTCTCCAGAGTCAGGACGGCGCTGGAGGCGGCCGCGCACTGCCAGCACCACCCGGTCGCGCACCACTGGCCATCGAAGCCTGAGGTAACGCCCCGGGCAGGTCAGCGCAGGTCAGCGAGGGCAGCGCGCAGGCGGGTCCAGGGGAAGACGGTGTTCTCCCGACCGGGCTGGTCGGCGCCGGCACGGGGGTCGCCTGGGTCGCCGAACACCAGACGCACGCCCCAACCGCGCAGCGCCTCGAGACTCGCGGCGTAGGCGGGATGACCGGCCAGCGCGCTGTTCGGGTACGGCGCCATGACGATCGGCCGGCCGCCGCCGAGCGCCTCGTTGAGCAGGCCGAGCGCCAGCGTGTCCGAGATCCCGGCCACGATCTTGTTGATCGTGTTGAAGGTGGCCGGCACGACGACCAACGCGTCCGCCGGGGGCAGCACGTCCGGCTCGCCCGGCCGTTTGTACTGCGACCGGACTGGATGACCGGTGAGCTGCGTCAACCCACCGGCGTCGAGGAACCCCAACGCCGCTGGCGTCGCGACCACGCACACGTCCCATCCGTCCGCCTGGACGTCGGCGACGAACGCCGGCAGGTCCGCCGCCGGGTACCCGCCGCAGGCCACCACATACAGCACTCGCCCGCCCGATGATGGACCACTCACCGCCATTACCCGCCTTCCCTCGTCCGGCCACGACTGTCGGGACCTCGCTGCCACGCGGCCCCGGTCAGCGGTAGGCGCGGCTCAGTACAGCACGCGCTGGCTCCTGCCGTTGGTTCCGACGGCGAGGTCTCCTTTGAGCACCCGGTAGACCGTCGCCTGGGTGGCGTCGTTACACGAGTAGTACAGGTCGCCCGCCCGGTCCACGGCGACGCCGAACAGCCGCTCGGTCGCTCCCACACATGTCCCACGCAGCAGCACTTTTGGCGCCATCGCGGTGGGGTCGAGCAACGAGACCGTCCGGGCGTCCGCGTCGGTGAACAGAATGCCGCGTCCACCCGGCGCCGGCGCCAACGTGGTGATCGCGGCCTCGTCGAGTGAGCGCTGCAGCACCGTGGTGATCGCCCCGTTCTCGATCAGATGAATGCGGGCGTATCCCCCGGCATAGGAAAGCACGAACACCCGCCCGGCCCCGTCGACCGCGACCGCGTAGGCGTTGTCCAGCGGGACCACGGCGGCGCGTTCGGAACCGTCATACCGCCGTTCGTCAGCAGAGCGCCGTTCGTCAGCGTCGCCACCAGCGCCGTCGCCGGCGAGCAGGGTGGCCGACGTCGTCCGGTAGTCACCGGACCCGCCGGTCGACGGGTCAATCCGCCACACCTGCCCGGCGTAGCCGGTCGTGAAGTACACGGCGCCACTCGGGCTCACCGCCACCGACGTCGGCGTCCCGATCTGCCGGCCGACCGCTCGGGGCGCCGCGCCGGCTCCGCCCGACGGGCAGATCTTCTCGGGAGTCCGGCCGACATCGGGATCACTGGCGGTGGCGGCGGCCGGGCGTCCGGCGACGGTGTCGACGCGCCAAGGTTGACGCAGCGGCTGGTAGAACCGTCGCACCACGCAGTTCCACTCGTCCGCGACGAAAACCGACCCCCCACCGGCAGCGACCCCGGCCGGCCGGTGCAGCCCGGCCCCGGCGGCCATGCCATCCCTCGCGACGGCGGGCAGGCCAACCTGGGCCTGCTCCTGGCCACCTGTCACATCCGCCGAGCCGGTGCCGGTGCCGGTGCCGGGACTCGGCGGACCGGTGCTCGCACCCGGACCGCTGACCGCCGAATTTCCGACGATCATGGTTGTCCGCCCGTCGGCGAACCGGGTGAGGGTGTGCTGGCTGGAGTCGGTCAGCAGGATGCCACCGGTCGGATCCGCGGCGAGGCTGATCAACCCCCGTAGCGGCAGCGGCGCGCTCACGGGGTAGACGATCGGCGGTGCCGGGGTGGGGGTGGGCTGCGACGACGTCGTCTGGTCGTCCCGCCCGACGTGCAGGATGCCGGTGGCGAGCAGCGCCACGACGATGAGCAGGACCACCGCTGCCGTCCCCAGCGACACCGCGACCGGCCCGATGCCTCCCTGCCTGAGGCGGTCCGCGAGCCCGCGGCGCGGTGGCGACGGTGCCGGTGGGCCAGGTGGTGCCGGTGGTGCCGGCGGGAACTGCCCCGGACGGCGCAGGTCGTCGTCGCCGCGGAAGCTGATGCCGGTGTTCGCGAGCCAGCCCGGCCCGAACGTCCGCTCCGCGGCGGCGCACAGCTCGGCGGCGAAACTCAGCGCGTCAGGCTGCCGGTCGGTCGGATGCTTCGCCAGCGCCCGGCGGGTGACGGCGTCCAGACCGGTGAATCGCGGTGGCAATGGCTGGGGGACGGCACTGCGGTGGCGCTCGGCCATCACATGCGGTCGCGGATCGGCGCCGAACGGCGGTGTGCCGGCTAGCAGTTCGTAGAGCACGGCGCCCAGGGAGTAGACGTCGACGCCGACGCCGGGCACGGCCATCTCGAACTGCTCGGGCGCGAGGTACGGCGTCGACCCGACGATGCTCGTCTGCGTGATGCCGACGCTGGTCTCCAGCAGCCGGGCGATCCCGAAGTCGGTCAGGCGGGGCGCGCCGTCCGCGGTGAACATGATGTTCGACGGTTTGATGTCGCAGTGCAGCAGCCCCTCGCGGTGCACCCGCTCGAGGGCGACGGCGATGGCCGCGACGACCGCGCAGGCGCCCGGGGCCCGCAGCCCGTCCCGGGCCCGTTCGGTGAGCGTGCCGCCGGGCAGCAGCTCCATGACGATGAGCGCCGTCTCGGGCGTCCGCACATAGTCGAAGACCCGAACGATGTGCGGATGATCGAGGCTCGCGACAATCTGCGCCTCCGCGTCGACCTCATCCGCCGCCAGCCCCGCCGCTTCCAGTGCCGCCGGGCCGAATCCCTCGGTGGCTCGCCATGCGCGCGTGCCGTGCCCGGCGACCGCGCCGACCACGCCCGGTGGACCACCGAACATGACCTGGACGGTGCCGGTCCGCCTCCGCTCGTCCGCAGCCCCGTCGCCATTGCCTGCCAGTGGCAGCACCTTGACGGCCACCGCGCGGTCCAGCCGCCGGTGCCGCGCGGCGAACACCCGCCCGAACCCACCGCGGCCGAGCTCACGCCCCACGTCATAATCCGGCAGCGCCGCCTGCACATACTCCTGCGGGATCATCCGGGGTGCACCCGCTCTGGACACTCTCGCCACCGCACAACGCCCCCCACGCCACCCGTGGTTTCGGGCCGACTATAACCAGCGACGCCCGGATCGACACCATTCCCACGCGCGGAATTGTCTCGGCCCAGCCAGACCGCTGTTCCGTGGAACCGGACGCCGATCAAGGTGTTCCGCGGAACCGGACGGTGCCGCCGCCAGACGGCGGACGGCAGGCGGCATCTCAGGCGGGGAGCAGGCGGACGGGGAGGGTGCTGGCGCCGCGGACGGCGAGGTGGGCGCGGTAGGTCGGGGGTGCGGTGATCTCGATCTGGGCGACCCGGTCAAGCAGGGCGTTCATCATGATCTCGGCTTCGAGACGGGCGAGCGGGGCGCCGAGGCAGTAGTGGATGCCCTGGCCGAAGCCGAGGTGGCGCGCCGGCTGACGGGAAGCGGCGGCCGGGCCCACGGGGCTCGCCGGGCCCGCGGGGCTCGCGTAACGAAGGACGTCGAACCGGTCGGGGTCGGGAAAGACGGCGGGGTCACGCTGGGCGGCGGCGATCAGGCCGAGGGCGCCGTCGCCACGGCGCAGGGCGTGGCCGGAGATCTCCGTGTCGGCGAGGATCGAGCGGGCCAGCCATTGGATCGGCGGGTCGTAACGCAGGGTCTCCTCGAGCGCGGCGGGCACAAGCTCGCGGCGGGCGCGCAGCAGGGCGTACTGCTCGGGCTCGCGGGCGAGCGCCAGAACCGCGCCGGAGACGAGGTTGACGGTCGTCTCGTAGCCGGCGACCAGCAGCAGCACGCACAGGTCGACGAGTTCGGCCTGCGACAGCCAGTCTCCCTGGGGCCCGCCCGCCTCGTCCGAGTCCGTCGCGCAGACGGCTACCAGCGCGCTGAGCAGGTCGTCGGCGGGGTCGGTGCGACGGCGGGCGATGAGCGCGGTGAAGTACTCGGCGAAACCGCGGGTGCCCTCGGTGCGCGCGGCGCGTTCCGCGGGCGAGAGCAGCTGGTCGGGGTCGAGACCGCGGGTGAGCGCCGAGGCCCAGCCGCCGAACACCTCGTCGTCCCGCTCCGGCACGCCGAGCAGGGTGCAGATGACCCGCAACGGCAGCGGACGCGCGAAGGCGTCGACGAGGTCGACCTCACCGCCGAGCCGCCCGACCGCGTCGTCGATCAGTTCGGCGGCAAGCGTGCGGGCGAGATCGCCGAAGCGAGCGATCCGCCCGGGGGTGAACGCCCGGCCGACCAGACGGCGCAGCCGGGTGTGCGTCGGCGGGTTGGACCGCAGCATCGAGCGCAGCCCCTCCTCGACGTCCGTCACCGGCCGGAAGGCACTCTCGGCCATGGTCAGGTGCCCGACGGCCGGGTCGGACAGCAGCCGGACGCAGTCGTCGTGCCGGGTGAGCAGGACGATGCGCGGAGCTCCCGCGGATCCCTCGGACAGCCAGTGGGTGCGGCCGGCCTCGCGCAGCGCGCGGTAGACGGGATAGGGGTCGGCCCGGTGGCGGGGGTCGAAAACGCCCAGCACATCGACGGTTTCGGTGGTCATCCCCTGCCCTGGCGACGTCATGTCCGGCAACCTATCCCGATCGTCCCCGGCCCGGGTCCGATCCGACTGGCGCATCATCGCGAATTCGCCAGAAGAATACCGGATCGACAGGCCGCGGTAACGCGGCGACACACAGTCCTCCGCATCGACGTGTGGTCACGGGAAGCGGCGCCTATTTCCATTTCATATCGCACGATGCGGAATACGCCGAATTCGCCGGATACGCCTTGACCCGTGTCGACAGAGAACCAGACGATGACGCCCACGCAAGGTCGTTTCCTCCCCCGAAGGAGCCGGATTCATGACCGCAGCGGACCTCGTTACCGACGGCCCCGGTCCGGACGGCCCCGTTCCGGACGGCCCCGGTCCGGACGGCCTCGGCACCGACAGCACGGCTCCCGACGCGCGCCGGCTGTTCGACGCCGCCCATCACCTGAATCCCTATCCGGGTTACCGCCGGATGCGGGAGACTCCCGGGCCCGTCCCCATCCGGCTGGGGGACACCGAGGTGTCCGTGCTGTCGCGGTTCGCCGACTGCGCCGCGGTGCTGCAGAGCCAGGCCTGGGGGCACGGGAACGTCGACCGGCTGAGCCCCTTCTGGGATCAGGAGGCGAGCCTGCCGGGATCGTTCATCCGGATGGACCCGCCCGACCATCGTCGCCTGCGAGCGCTCGTCAACAAGGCGTTCAGTGCACGGATGGTTGCCGACCTGACACCGATGATCACCAGACTGGTCGATGACCTGGTGGCGCGTGCGGTGGCTGCCGGCGGGCTCGACGTGGTGCGGGAGCTGTCCGCGCCGTTGGCGCTCGCGATGGTCGGCCAACGCCTGCTGGGCGTCCCGGAGGAGGACGCCCAGCTGCTGCGATCGTGGGAACTCGCGATCGCCCGGGGCACCGACCCGGAGCCGCTGCTGTCCGCCGAGGAGATCGCCGCCCGTGACTCCGCCGGCGCCGGCGTCGTCGCCTACCTCACGGATCTGGCTGCCAGGCGCCGCGCCCATCCCGAGGACGATCTGCTCAGTCGGCTGGTGGCCGTCGAGGAGTCCGGGGAGGTGCTGACACCCGCCGAGGTCATCGGCATCTGCGTGCTGCTGCTCGTCGCCGGCATGGAGACCAGCATCAACCTGGTGGGCAACGGCATCCTCGCCCTGCTCGCGCACCCCGGGCAGCTCCGCCTGCTGCGCGACCGCCCCGACCTCGCGGGGCCGGCGGTCGAGGAGATCCTGCGCTACGACACGCCCACCCAGTTCACCATGCGGGTCGCGCTCACCGACACCACCGTCGACGGCCGCGAGTACCGTCGCGGCGACGGCGCCATCGTGCTGATGGGCGCGGCCGACCGCGACCCCGAGGTGTTCGCCGACGCCGACACCCTCGACGTCCGCCGCTACGCCCAGCCCGGCGGCTCACCCCGTCACCTCGGGTTCAGCCTGGGCCTGCACTACTGCCTCGGCGCGCCGCTGGCCCGGCTGGAGGCGTCCACTGCCATCCGCACCCTGCTGGAACGCACCCCCGGCCTGCGCCTGGCCGCCGACCCGGCCGACCTCACCTACCAGCCCAGCATCATCCACCGCGGCCTGCAATCCCTCCCCGTCGAGCTGACCGCGACCCACTGACCGCACGGCAGAGGGACCTCATCCCCGCTCGGATGACACCCCCTCCCGTCCCAGCGCACGTGCCCCCTGAGCCCCAGCTCCCGAGCCACGGCAACAACAGCAAGATCCCCACACTCGCGGGGACGACCAGGTATAGCTCTGGGTGACCGATGCCATAGCGAGATGATCCCCGCGCTCGCGGGGACGACTCGTGCGCGGCGGCGCCGCGTCAGAGCAGCGCGGGATGACCCCCGCGCTCGCGCTGGGATTGTCGGTGGTGCCTGATAGATCTGTGGCGACAGAGAAGACAACAACGAGCAAGGCTGGGCCGTCCGCACCGCCGGCCGCGACCGCGGCTACCCGATCGACTACGACGGACTAATTCTTTTCGCCCGCCCCCACCGATAAACCCCCAGCTCAGCAAGCATCGTCCCCGCCCGCGCGGGGATCTTCCCAGATCCTTGATGTCCCGGACCACCCGGCCCATGTCGTCCCCACCCGCGCGGGGATCTTCCCGCCGTGTCGATCATGGAGATGGTGACCGGCGCGTCGTCCCCGCCCGCGCGGGGATCCTTCGTGGTGTCGGGGCGGTGGAGGTTGGTGGGGTCAGGCGGCGTGGAAGCGGGCGGGGAGCTCGGCGAGGCCGCGGATGAGCATGTTGGGCTTGTAGGGCGGGGTGTCGGTGAGTGCTTCCATCCGCTCGACGCGGCGCAGGACGGCGTGCAGGAGGATCTCCATCTCCAGCAGGGCGAGCGGGGCGCCGAGGCAGTAGTGGTGGCCGAGGCTGAACGACAGGTGCCGAGGCACCGGGCGGGCGGTATCCGGGCCGGCGGCGTCCGGCCGGGCGGCGTCCGGGCGGGCGGGGCGGGAACGGTCGAAACGGGTGAGGTCGAGGCGCTCGGGCTCGTCGTAGGCGGCGGGGTCACGGTTGGCGCAGGCGATGAGTGCCACCGCGCCGTCGCCCGGCGCGAACGTGCGGCCGGCCACCGTCATCTCGCGCTTGGCGGCGCGGGTGTTCATGTGGATCGGCGAGTCGTAGCGCAGCAGTTCGTCGACGGCGGGGCCGACGAGGTCGGGCTCCGAACGCAGCAGGGCGAGCTGGTCGGGGTGGCGCATCAGCGCCAGCATGCCGTTGCCGACCAGGTTGACGGTCGTCTCGTGACCGGCGATGAGCAGGGTGACGCAGGTGCCGAGCAGCTCGTCGGCGGTGAGGCGGTCGCCGGCCTCCTCGACGAGCGCGAGCTGGCTGATCAGGTCGTCACCGGGCGCACGGCGCGCCCGCTCGACGAGTGCGCGGAAGTAGCCGAGGAAGTCGGGGATGGCGGCGTTGCGGGCGGCGACCGCCTCGGGGGTCATGAGCGCGTCGGGGTCGAAGGCCCGGGCCAGCGCCTGCGACCAGACCTGCACCTGGGGATGGTCGCAGGCGGGGACGCCGAGGATCTCGCAGACGACCGTCAGCGGCAGCGGGTAGGCGATCGTCTCGATGAGGTCGAACTCGCCGGCGCGCAGCGCGTCGTCGAGCAGCTCCTCGACCAGCGCCTCGATCCGCGGCCGCAGGCCGGCGACGACGCGCGGGGTGAAGCCCTTGGTCACCAGGCCGCGCAGCCGGGTGTGGTCGGGTGGCTCCATCCAGAGGAACGTCGCCGGGAAGGCGCCCGTGGGCATGGTGGGATGCAGCTGCTCGGGCTCACGGTCGTGACCCCAGTCCTGGTTGGCGAGGATCGCCGAGCAGTCGGCGTGGTTCACGGTCAGCGGTAGGCCGAACGGCGCGTCGTGCAGCGGTCCGACGGCGCGCATCCGGACGTAGATCGAGTAGGGGTCATGCCGGTTGGCCGGGTCGAACAGCTCGGCGAGCAGCGCGGCCGACTGCTGTGCGGCCGACGGCTGTGCGGCCGACGGCCGCTCGGCGGGATTCTGGGTGGGCAGCGGAGGGTGGACGGTGACCATCGGGTCTCCTCGGGCGGTCGGGTGTCCTCGGGACGGCATGCGACCGGGCGCGCTCACCTGCCGTGGGGATCGGGCGCGAGCACCCGCGCGGCGAGCGCCGGGCGCAGCAGGGCGGTCGGTGGGTCGACGAGGTTCACGACCCGCATGAGGGTCCGGGCGACCGCCGGGTCGCGGTGCGCGCGGCGTTGGGCGCGGGCGGCGTAGCCGCCGGTGATCCGTCCGCGCAGGCTGCGGTGGCCGGCGACCTGCGGGTAGCGCAGATCGGACGAGACCGCCAGGTCCCAGGCGACGTCGACGACGGGAGCGACGTCCCGGTAGAAACGCCCCGGCAGACCCGACAGACCAGACAGACCAGACAGACCAGACGGGCCCGGCAAACCTGACAGGCCCGACGAGCTTGGCGAGCTTGGCAAGCCCGATGAGCCCGATGAGCCCGATGAGCCCGACGCGCCGCCCCGCAGCGTCTCGCGCAGCACCAGCGCCTGCTGGGCGGCGACCGTCATGCCCTGCGCGTACAGCGGATTGAAACTGCACAGCGCGTCCCCGAGGACGACCAGGCCGTCGGGTGGCTGGGGCAGCCGCTCGAAGTGCCGGCGCACGGACTCGCGGAACCGGTACGGCACCGGATCGCCGAGCGGTGTGGCCGCGCGGATGAGGTCGTACACGTCCGGGACCGCGAGCGCACGGGCGAACCGTTCGAAGCCGTCGTGGTCGACGGGGGGATGCGCGCCGAGCAGACCGGCCAGCGTGACCAGCCAGCGCCCGCCTTCGACGGCGACGGCGCCCGCGCCGACCAGACCCGGTGCCGTCGCGACGATGACGCTGCGCTGCCCATCGAGGTGTTCGGGCCTGCGCTCGTACAGCCGGGACGCATAGCCGAGATCGATGGCGACGCGAGTGCTTTCCGGCCTCGGCAGGCCGGCGTCGGCCATCCAGTCCAGGCTGCGTGAGTTGCGGCCGCTGGCGTCGACGACGAGCCGCGCCGGCAACGGCCCCGTCCCGCGGACGTCCACGCCGATCACGCGTGGACCGTCGGTGACGAGGCCCACCACGGTCGAGCGCGGGTGGATCCGCACCCGTCCGAGTGCGGCCGTGCGCCGCCGCAGCACCCGCTCGAGCAGCGGGCGGCTGGTCAGGACGCTGGTCAGGCCGGTCGGCGCCGGGTAGAGGCGACGGCCGTGCATGTAGTAGCGGCCACCGACGAGGACCTCGCTGGTCTGTGCGCCGGCCGCGACCAGTTCCTCGACGATGCCGGGGTACAGCTGCTCGACGATCTGCCGACCGCGATCCATCAGCGCATGCAGGTGGCGGGCCTGCGGCACCCCACGCCGCTCCCCCAGCCCCGCGCCGGCAAGGGCACTGCCGGCACTGGTCGAGATGCCGGCACTGGTCGAGATGGCGGCACTGGTCGAGATGGCGGCGCCGCCGTCGATGCTGGCGCCGGTCGGGTTCAGGTCGGA
This sequence comes from Frankia sp. AiPa1, assembly GCF_023243075.1. GTDB lineage: Bacteria > Actinomycetota > Actinomycetes > Frankiales > Frankiaceae > Frankia. Next base: position 72,581 of record NZ_JALKFZ020000033.1, read on the forward strand.
CAGCTCGTCCCGATCGAGGATGGTGACCTGGTCAAACGTCTCGGCCAGGACGCGGGCGGCGAGCAGGCCGGCCACGCCGGCGCCCAGCACGACGGCATGCCCGAACACGGCGGCGGCAGCGGCCCCGGCGGTCGGCGGGTTGGGGGTCAGCGGGTTGGGGGTCAGCGCGTCAGAGGTCAAGGGTCAGCCGCTCCGACCGGGCGCGCGAGACGCAGATCATCATCGTGGCGTTGCTGGCGCGTTCGGCGTCGCTGAGCACCGAGTCCCGATGGTCGACCTCGCCGTCGAGCACCGTCGTCTCGCAGCTCGCGCAGGTCCCCTCCCGGCACGAGGACGGGACGTCGACGCCGGCGCGGTCGAGCGCATCGAGCAGGGACTGATCGGCGCCTACCCGCACCGTCCGCCCGCCCGAGGCAGCGAGCACCACGTCGAAGGCACGGGCCGGCGTGGCGTCCCGGCCGGCGTCGGAACGCGGACGGAACCGTTCGAGGTGCAGGCTGCCGACACCGCGTCCGGCGAACGCCTTCTCGGTCGCCGTGAGCAGGCCCTCCGGTCCGCAGGCGTACAGCCGGGTGTCGGCGTCGAGCTCGGCGACGATGTCGGCGACGGGCAGCAGGCCGTGAGTGTCCTCCGGCAGGACGTGCACGCGGCCGCCATGTGCCGCGAGCTCGGGCAGGAAGGCCATCCGCGCCCGGGAACGTCCGCCGTAGTAGAGCTGCCAGTCGGCGCCCTGGCGCTCCAGGGCGCGGATCATCGGCAGCAGCGGGGTGATGCCGATCCCGCCGGCCAGCAGCCGATACGTGCCGCCGGACACCAGCGGGAAATTATTTCTCGGTTCGCCGACAAACATTTTCGAACCGGCCACCACGCGTTCATGGATGTAACGCGATCCGCCCCGGCCGTTTTCCTCCCGGAGCACCGCGAAGCGCCAGGTGCGCCGATCGCCGGGATCACCACACAACGAGTACTGGCGGATCTGGCCGTCGGGCAGACGGATATCGATGTGGGCGCCGGGTTCCCAGTGTTCCAGCGCCTCTCCGCGTGGATCCATCAGGGCTATGACCAGCACGTCCTGGGTGGCCAGGCTTGCCTCGTCCACCCGCAGGGCCGTCCAGCGAGATGCGGAAGTCACCAGTGGACGGTCTCACGCCCACCACCGCCCCCGCGCCGGTCAAATCCAAGGGTAATCATCCCATCGGAAAGCCCGATGGCCGGCCAGGAGAACAACGCGCACCGCAACAATGACCCAGATCGGGCCCGCAATGTTGTGGTTGTTCCTGACGACGAACGATCCGGACAGCATGGGGAGAAGCGGTGGATGCCCTGACGGTGGATGCCTCGCCCTTGGATGCCCAGTCCTTGGACGCCGTCGACCTGGCGGACCGGACGGCGCGGTTCGTTCACGACGTGGTCGTCCCGGTCGAGCGGGAGATCGTGGTGGAGGGCCGGCCGGTCACCGACGAGCTGCGCGGTGAGCTGGTCGCCGCGGCCCGGACCGCCGGCCTGTTCGGACCGCTCTCGCCGGTCGAGTACGGCGGTCTGGGCCTGGACGCCCGCGGGCAGGCGCATGTGCTGATGGCCGCCGGCGAGAGCCTCATCGGACCACTGGCGCTGCACTGCTGGGCGCCGGACGACGGCAACATCCCGATGCTGGCCGCCCTGGCCACCGACGACCAGCGCGGACGGTACCTCGCGCCGCTGGCAGCCGGGGACGTGCGGTCGGCGTTCGCGATGGTGGAACCCGCGCCAGGCAGCGGCTCCGACCCGGCGATGCTGCGCACCGTCGCCACCCGGGCCGGGGGCGACTGGCTGATCAGCGGCGCCAAGCACTTCGTCACCGGCGCCGACGGCGCGGCGTTCACGATCGTCGCCGCCCGTACCGACGCGGGCCCGACGATGTTCCTGGTCGACGCCGACAACCCGGGGATGCGGGTGGTGCGCCGGATGCCGACGCTGGACTTCACCAGCGCGCCGGGCGGCCACTGCGAGGTGGTGCTCGACGACTGCCGGGTGTCCGGGGACGCGGTGCTCGGCACGGTCGGCGCGGGCATGGACTGTCTGCTCGCCCGGATGGCCCCGTCCCAGCTCACGTTCTGCATGAACTGGCTGGGCCTCGCGACCCGCGCGCACCGCATGTCCGCGGCGCACATCACCGGACGGTGGGCCTTCGGCGCCGCGATCGCCGAGCACGGGCTCGCCCAAGGCCTCGTCGCCGACAACGAGATCGACCTCGCCGCCGCGCGCGCGCTCGTCCACGCCACCGCGGCGATCCTCGACCAGCAGGGCGCGACGTCGTCCGCGGCCCGGCACGGCGCCGCCGTCACGAAGACGTTCGTCTCCGAGGCGGTGTGGCGGGTGCTCGACCGCGCGGTGCAGCTGTTCGGCGGCCTCGGGGTCTGCGAGGACCATCTGGTGGCCCGGTTCCTCGTCGAGGCGCGGGCGTTCCGCATCTACGAGGGTCCCTCGGAGGTGCTGCGCTCCTCGATCGCCCGCCGCGTGTTCCGTACGGCGACGGCATCCCCGATCTCAGTGTCCCGGACCTCAGCGTCCCCGGGCGACGGCGTCCGCAGCCGCCCAGGCGGATCCGCCCCACGTCCCAGCACGGATGGGAGACAACCGTGAGCAACACAACGGTCAGCAACACAACGGCCAGCGGCTCGACGGTCAGCGGCCCGACGGTCAGCGGCTCGACGGTCAGCGACACAGCCACAGCGACAGCGACGGCCGGCTCGACGGTCGGTGGCGCGGGCAGATCGGCGCCCGCGACCGGGTCGGCGTTCGCGGCCTTCGCGGAGCCTGGACGGTCCGGGCCGGACTTCGATCGGATCCGGGCGCTGATCAACGAACTGGTGCCGTTCAGCGCGCACCTCGGGATCGAGGTGACCGAGATCGACGCGCGACACGCGACCGTCGAGATCCCCGACCGGGCCGAGCTGACCAACCAGATGGGTACCGTGCACGCCGGCGCGCAGTTCACCGCGGCGGACATCGCCGGGGCCTGTGCGTTCATCGGCGCGACCGCCAGCCGGATCGGCGAGGTCGCGTGGCTGGTCGTCCGGGACAGCTGGTCGTCGTTCCGGCGGCCCGCGCGGGGTCTGGTGCGCGCCGTCGCCTCCGTCGAGGAGCAGGGCGTGCGCCGGGTGCTGGCGGCCGGCCCCGGTGAACGGATCGAGCTCGACGGCAAGGCGGTGCTACACGACGCCACCGGCGCTCAGGTGGGTGTCTTCCGCTTCGCCTACGTCGCCGACATGCTTGCGGCCGGCGCGGCGGACGGATCCGTGTCATGACCGACACGACGGCCTCAAGCACCACGACCTCAAACACCACGACCTCAAGCACCACGGCTGCCGGGGCGGCGCCGGCCACCGGCCGCGGTGGCGAGTTCGCCGCGCTGGAGGCGCTGCCGGTGGCGAGTGAGGGCGGCGTCGGTTTCGTGCTGCGGGTGCTCGCGGCTGACGACCCGGACGCGCCGGTCGTGCTGATCCTGCCGGCCATGGCGATGAAGGCGAAGTTCTACCTGCCGCTCATGCGGGCGCTGCACGCGGCCGGGGTGTCGGTCGTGTCGACCGACCTGCGGGCCCAGGGCGAGTCGACGCCGGGACTGCACGACCAGCCGACGTTCGGCTACCGCGAGCTGGTCGAGGTCGACCTGGCCCGGATCGTCGCGGCCGTGCACGCCCGGTTCCCGGGCCAGCGGCCCTACCTGCTCGGCCACAGCCTCGGCGGGCAGCTCAGCCTGCTGTACGCCGCGGCCACCGCGGACCCGCACGGCCGGCCCGACGCGGGGCCCGGCGTCGCCGGGGTCTGCGTGATCGGGACGGGCTCGGTCTACTGGCGGGCGTTCGCGCCGCGGCGGTGGCTGTCGAGCTTTTACCAGAGCCAGACGATCGGCGTGGTGGCGCGGGTGCGCGGCCACTGGCCGGGCGGCATGGTGATCGGCGGGGCGATGGCCGGTCGGGTGATGACGGACTGGGCCCGCCACGCCCGCTCCGGCCGTTACCGGCCGCACGGCAGCCGCCTCGACTACGACCGGCTGCTGGCCACACTCGACCTGCCGGTCCTGGTCATCTCGCTGGACGCGGACCGGCTGGGGCCGAAACCGAACGTCGACTACCTGTGCGGGCGGATCCCGCGGGCGGCCTTGGCGCGCTGGCACGTCACGGCCGCCAGCGGCGTCGCGCACCGTGATCATTTCGCCTGGATGAAGGACGTCGGGGTCATCGGACCGGCAGTGGCCGCCTGGGTCCGCGAGCGTCGCGTTCCGACCGCATAGCGCATCGGAGCCGGGGCCGGAAAGCGGCCCCGGTCAGATCCTCTCGCGCCATTCAAAACACCTATCAGGGGCGGTCACGGACACTTTTGTCGTGGTCCGTTCACCGCCAGGACACCGTGTCCTGCTGAACTTCAGCTCGCACCGACATCGAAGTTCTCTGCAAGCACACCGAAGTTCAGCTAGCACAGGGACCGGGCACCGTGTATTCACCGGTGGCAAACACCGGGTCCGAGGCCGCTCCGCTACCGGCGGTCCGAGGGGGGAGACCAGTGAGCCGTATAACCGTGGAGAACGTCACGCGTCGGTATGGCGGCACCACGGCCGTCGACGCGGTCAGCCTCGACGTCGCTGACGGTGATTTCCTGGTGCTACTCGGCCCGAGTGGATGCGGGAAATCGACACTTCTGCGCACCATCGCGGGACTCGTGGCACCGAGCGAGGGCCGCGTTCTCGTGGACGACCGGGATGTCACCGACGTCCCGGCCCGCGGGCGTGACCTGGCGATGGTGTTCCAGAGCTACGCCCTGTACCCGCATCTCACCGTGGCCCGCAACATCGGTTTTCCGCTGCGGGCCCGCCGGCTGCGCCGGGCCGAGGTCCGCCGCCGCGTCGGCGAGGTCGCGGACGCACTCGAGCTGTCCGCGCTGCTCGACCGGCGTCCGCGGGAGCTGTCCGGCGGGCAGCGCCAGCGCGTCGCGCTCGGGCGGGCGCTGGTCCGCGACCCGGGCGCGTTTCTCATGGACGAGCCGCTGTCGAACCTGGACGCCCAGCTGCGCACGGCCACCCGCACCGAGATCACCGAGCTGCACCGGCGACTGCGTCGCACGTTCGTCTACGTCACCCACGACCAGGTCGAGGCGATGACGATGGCGACGTCGGTCGCGGTGCTCAACCGCGGCCGACTCGAACAGATCGGTCCCCCCACGGAGGTCTACGACCGCCCGGCCTCGGCGTTCGTCGCCGGTTTCCTCGGCTCGCCACCGATGAACCTGCTGGCCGCCGAGGTCATCCACCGGGACGGTCAGCTACACGCGGTCGCCGCCGGCGTGAACGTCCCGCTCGGCATCGCGGTGCCGCGGCGCTCCCCGGACGACGCCGCCGGGGAACCTGCCCGGTCGGTGCTGCTCGGCATCCGCCCCGAACATCTGCGGGTGACGTCCAGTGCCGCGGCCATGACGGCCGCTACGGACGCTACGGCCGCCGAGGCCGCAGCGTCCGCCTCGGGCTCGGACGGGCCGGTCACGGCGTTGCGCGGCGTTGTCCGCACCGTGGAGAACCTCGGCAGCGAGGAGATCGCCTACTGCGTCGTCGGCGACGGCGAGGTGAGTGTGCGGGCGCGCCGGCCGGCCGGATTCGCGGTCGGCGACGCCGTCGCGCTGGCCGTCGATCCCGGGCAGACACATCTTTTCGACCGGGAGTCCGGGCGTCGGCTGGTCTGGCGTCCGGACCCACACCCGGCCGTCCCCTCCGCCCGCGTTCCTGTCGCCACCTGACCCTCGCCCGGCGGCAGCTTCGTCCCGCGCTCCTCCACGTTCCGTCTCTCCCCGCACTGTCCTGCCGCGCACGGCCTTTCCCGCACCGCCTTTTCCCGCACGGCGTTTCCGCGCTCTGCCTCTCCCCGCAGCCCGCTTTCCCTGTCGGCCATCGCGAGACAACCCTGGCCGCCGCACCACTCCGCTCATCCCGCCTCCGTCCCTCCGCGTCGCGCACGCCCACCCGTCAAAGCTGGCACTGGGCCAAGGAGATCCCGTGAGAAAACCGTCTGCCCACAGATCACTGTCGTTGGTGACCCTGGCCGCGGCGACCGCCATGTCCGTCCTGGCCGCCTGCGGCTCTCCCGGCGGCAGCGGGGACACCCACGCCGGTGCCTCCGCCAACCCGGTTCCCGAGCTCGGCAAGGACCAGAAGGTCTCGATCGTCTTCGAGAGCTACAACTACGGGCTCGCGGGAGCCTGGACCGACACCTTCAACGACCTGATCTCCACGTTCGAGAAGCAGCATCCGAACATCCACGTCGTGGCGCAGAAGCCGAAGGGCTCCAGCCCCAACCCGGCAGCCGACTCGATCTCCAGCGTGCAGAGCCAGGTCGCCGCGGGTGCCCCGCCGGACGTCGTCCAGGAGGGCTTCGGCGACCTGGACTTCACCGTCCACTCCCTGGGCGCGAAGGCGCTGGACGACCTGGTCGGCAAGGACGCCGTGCAGGCGAACTTCGACGGGCCGAAGTATCCCTTCGCCAAGACCGCGCGCACCCTCGGTGACCTCGGCGGCAAGACCTACGGCGTGCCGTTCGTCTTCTCGACGCCGGTCCTGTACTACAACGCGTCCCTGTTCACCGCGGCTGGCCTCGACCCGACCAAGCCGCCGACGACCTGGGACGAGGTGAAGGCCGACGCCCAGGCGATCGTGTCCAGGACCAAGAAGAGCGGCGTCTACCTCGACTGCCTGACGAAGGTCTCCAAGGACTGGTGCTTCCAGAGCCTCGTCCGCTCCAACGGCGGCCGCGTGATCTCCACCGACCGGACCCAGCTCACCTACGACCAGCCGGCAACCGTGCAGGTCGTGCAGCTGGCGCAGGGCCTGGTCAAGGACGGTCTGACGCCGGTGCTCGGCCAGAAGGACGGCTACACCAGCTTTGCCCGCGGTGACATGGGCATGCTGCTGGAAAGCAGCTCGCTGCAGGCCACCTTCCAGAAGGGCGCCAAGGGCGGCAAGTGGGACCTCAAGGCCGCGCCGCTGCCGAGTTTCGGCACCAAGCCGGCCATCCCGACCAACTCCGGCGCCGCACTGTTCGTGCTGGCCAAGGACGCGGCCAAGCAGCGCGCCTCCTGGGATCTGATCAAGTTCCTGACCAGCAACGAGGCCTACACCGAGATCTCCTCCAAGATCGGCTATCTGCCGCTGCGGACCGGGCTGGTCAACGACCCGGCCGGCCTGCAGGCCTGGGCCAAGGCGAACCCGCTGGTCCAGCCGAACCTCGACCAGCTCGACCGGCTGGAGCCGTGGGTGTCCTTCCCCGGCAACAACTACGTCCAGGTCCGCGACGGCATGATGAACGCCGTCGAGAAGTCCGTCTACCAGGGCGCGGACCCGGCATCGACCTTGACCGCCGCGGCCAGGCAGGGTGCCGCGCTGCTTCCGAAGGCCTGATCCCGATGACGACGACCGGACCGGCTGACCTGACCCTCATCCAGGTGAGCGACACCCATCTCGTCCCGAGCGGACAGCTCATCCACGGCCGGGTGGACACCTTCGCCCTCCTGGAAGCGGCCGCCGCGCGGCTGGCCGACTGGGCCGGTCCGGTCGCCGGGATCCTGCTCACCGGAGATCTCGCCAACAACGGTGCGCCCGAGGCCTATCGGCGGCTGCGCGGCGTGATCGAGCCGCTGGCGCAGCGGCTGGGCGCCGCCGTCGTGTACGCCATGGGCAACCACGACGAACGGACGGCGTTCCGGGCCGAACTGCTGGACGGGGCCACCTCCCCGGGCGGTGGCATCCTGACCGGCGACTCCCTGACCAGCAACTCCCTGACCGGCGACTCCCTGACCGGCAGCTCCCCCGAGGACCCCTGCGACCAGGTCCACGACATCGACGGGCTGCGGATCATCGTGCTCGACTCCACGACGCCCGGTCGGCACGACGGCTGGCTGACCGACGCCCAGCTCGCCTGGCTCGCGGACCGACTCGACGAGCCGGCGCCCCGCGGCACGCTGATCGTCGTCCACCATCCGCCGCTGCCCTCGCGCCTCCCGACGCTGCACCTGCTGCGGCTGCGCGCCGCCGAACGACTCGCCAAGGTCATCGACGGCACGGACGTGCGGATGGTGCTCACCGGGCACGCCCACCACGCCGGTGCCGGATCGCTGGCCGGCATCCCCGTCTGGATCAGCCCGGCGCTGGCCTACCACGTCGACACGCTGCCGCCGCGGGGACGCCATCGTGGTCTGCCGGTCGGCGGTTTCAGCCGCGTCGACCTCGTCGACGGGCAGGTGGTCGTGACCGCCATCCCGCTGGACGGGTCCGGCCTGGCCGCGGCCGGCCTGGACGGGGCCAGGCCGGCCGGGGCCGGCCAGGCCGCGGAGGTCTACAACCGCGACGCGCAGGAGATGCTCGACTACGTCCGCAGCGCCACCCCGACCACGACTCCGGCGGAGTAGCCGTGTTTGTCGAGATCACCGCGCCCACCGCACTACCCGCTCCGGCGTCGCCCCCCGACGCCGGAGCGGGTGTCTCCCCCGGCGGCCCTCGAGCCGACTCCGCTCGCTCCGGCCGGGGCCGCTCCCGCCGCTCGCCACGGCAGCTGGTGCGGCTCCTGGGCCGTGGCGTCGTTCCGTACCTCTACCTGGCGCCCGCCCTCGGCATGCTGGGGGTCTGGACGTACCGTCCGCTGGCCGAGACGGTGAACTACTCGTTCTTCTCCTGGAACCTCTCGCCGGACTCGCCGGCCACCCCGCAGGGCTGGCACAACTACCATCGGCTACTCACCGTGCCTGAGGTCGGCGGGGCGGTCTGGCGCACCTTCCTCATGATCGCCGGCCTACTGCCGTTCACGATCATCGTCCCGGTCGTCGTCGGACTGCTCACCGCCGAGGTGCGCGGTCGGGCGCGGACGGTGTACCAGGCGCTGATCTTCGCGCCGGTCCTGGTCGCGCCGGTGGCCAGCGCCGCGGTCTGGCAGTGGATGCTCTTCCCCGAGAACGGGGTCGTCGACCGGATCACCGGTCTGTCGACGAACTGGCTGCACGAGAAGACTCCCGCCCTGCTGTCCATCACCGGCATCGCCGGATGGCACCTGCTCGGCTTCGCCGTGCTGGTCGTCGCCGCCGGACTCGCCTCGATCAACGGCGACTACGCCGAGGCCGCCTCCGTCGACGGCGCGTCCCGGTGGCAGTCGATCCGCTGGCTGACCCTGCCCCTGCTCTCGCCGACGCTGGTGTTCCTGCTGCTGACCACCGTGTTGCTGGCCGGGCAGTGGACCTTCCCGCTGATCGACACCCTGACCCAGGGCGGCCCGGTGAACGCCACCACCAACGTCTACTACCTGCTGTGGGAGTACGGCTTCCAGAGCTTCGACGCCGGATTCGCCTCCGCCGCCGGAGTGGTGTTCTTCCTCGGCTTCGGAGTCGTGGCCGGCGTGCTCGTCCGGCTGTCCGACCGCCTCACCTTCCACGACAACTGACCACGACAACTGACCACGACAGCTCATCGCGGCACCTGAGCCGTACCGCGAGAGAACACCACGAGAACCGATCACGACGATCAACCAGGACGACGCACAGGAGGACGGCCCGTGGCTCTCGTCATCGAAACCCCGGCGGGCGGGCTGCCGGCCGGGAACCCGAGCGCGCCCGGCGACCCGGGCGGCCCGGTCACCAGCGAGAGAGCGGCCGGCGCGACCCTGGCCGAGGGCGCCCTGGCCGAGGCGGCACAGGCCGGCGGCGACGGACCGGACGTTCCCGGCGGCCGGTCGCGGACGATGACCATCGTCGGCCATGTCGCCCTGGCCCTGCTGGGAATCGTCTGCGTCTTCCCGATCTACTGGATGTACACGACGTCACTGCGCCGACCGCAGGACGTCTACAAGCTGACCGTCCTGCCCTGGCCGCTGTCGACCAGCAGCTACTCCCAGGCTCTCGACCAGCTTGACCTGGCTCGCCTGATGCTGAACACCACCATCGTCGCCATACTGACAGCGGCGGGCCAGCTGCTGACCAGCCTGCTCGCCGCCTACGCCTTCGCCGTGTGGGGCTTCCCCGGCAAGCGGCTGCTCTACCTGGGCTTCGTCGGCACCTGGTTGGTGCCGTTCCAGGTGACGATGCTGCCGAACTACGTGCTGCTGCACCAGCTCGGGCTACTCAACTCGCTGGCCGGGGTGATCGTGCCGAACGTCGTGTCGGCGCTCGGGGTGCTGCTCCTGCGCCAGCATCTCGACAGCTTCCCCAAGGAACTGCTGGAGGCGGCCCGCATCGACGGCCGCGGATCCTGGACGACTCTCTGGACGGTGGTGGTGCCGAACCTGCGCGCGGCCCTCACCGCGCTCGGCATCCTGCTGCTGGTCAACGCCTGGAACGAGTACTTCTGGCCGGCGATGGTCCTGCAGCGCGGACCGTCGGTGCTGCAGCTGGGTATCAACGGCTACCTGAACTCGGCCGAGGGCGACAACTGGGGCCCGCTGACCGCCGCTGCCGGCCTCGCCTGCCTGCCCATCTTCGCCCTCTACCTGGCCCTGCAACGCCACGTCATCAACGGCTTCGTCCGCTCCGGCCTGCGCTGACCGCGCCCGCGCCCGCGCGCTCGGCCTGATCACCGGAGCGATCGGGAAGCGGCTACCAATCGCGGCCCGGCCATATCTGCACCAGGCCCAGGCCCGGCTGTTGGTGCGCGGGGTGTCGCTTCTACCGGGTAAGGCGTCCCATTTGTCCCTTCGTAACCCTGTAGAAGCGACACGAAGGTATTCCGGGGCCGATCCGTCGCCACGCGCAGCGGCGGGGAGGGCGGTGGCGGGTCGGAGGTGGGGAGAGGGATTGCCGATCGTAATGCTACTGGAGCTGATGGTGACGGCGGGGGCATCGTGGGACAGCCCATCTGGTCCGGTGGGCATCAGCGGTGGGCGCCGCGGGCGGCGACCGGCCAGCGGCCGGACTGTCGTTCATGTGAGAGCCTGTACTACGATCAGTCCCATGCCGAGTATGAGTGTGTCGGTGCGGGCCGAGACACTGGAGGCCGCGCGGGCCGCGGCCGCGGCGGCCGGGCTCACCCTGTCGGCGTGGGTCGACCGCACCCTGTCCGAGGCGGTCTGGACGCGGCGGTTCGCGCGGCAACAAGAACGCAACGCCGCGCTGGGAGTCACGTCCGAATACCTGGCCGGCGAGTTCGCCCGGATCGAGGAACTGCGTCGCCGTGCGGCAGGGTGAGGTCTGGGCGCGGGCCGATGCTCCCTCGTACGCACTGATCGTCTCCGCCGATCTGTACAACGACGCCAACACCGGCAGGGTCGTGGTTTGCCCCGTCATTCCGGGCGAGCCGCTGCCGTTTGACGACTATGCCGCCGATGTCGGTATCACCGATCCCGTCTCGGGCACCGTGCTGCCCGAGTTGGTGGCCTGGATGCCGGCGGCAGGCCTCTCACACCGGCTAGGGGCCCTCGGGGCTGACTCCTGGCAGCGCGCCGATCACATCCTGCGCCGCGTCCTCGGCCACTGACGTGGCCGGGGTGTGACGTAGCCGGGGTGTGTGGCTGTCTCCGGTGCCAGACCCACGGCCGTCAACGCCACAGAGTTCGGCCCGACTTCCTCATCCCCAGGTCGAAGTGGGTCTCCGGCGCCGGTCCCAACGGCGTCAGCGGTGGGCGCCGCGGGCGGCGACCGGCCAGCGGTCGATCACCGCTCCCCCACGGGTGACCACGAGTTCGTCCGCGAGGTTCACGGCGGAGCACACGTGGTTGGGCACGACGAGCGTGGTGCTGCCGATCCGCGGGAGCTCGGTGCCCGGTGGCACGGTCACCACGGCGTGATGCTCCGACAGGGACGACACGAGCGCCCCCGGCCAGTGCGGCAGATGGCCGAACCCGGGCGTCCAGGCGGGTCGGTCCGCGCCCAGCGCCTTGCTGCCGGCATCCAGCACGAACCGGTCGGACGCGGGGGCACTCACCACGGTCGTCGCGGCGGCGAGCGCGATCTGCGCCTCGGTGCACGAGCCGAGCGCGAGCTGCTGGGCGTCGTTGAACACGTACACACCGGGACGCAGCTCGCCGACCGGTCCGCCGGAGCGGACATGGGCCGCCGACGGAGTCGACCCGCCGCTGAGCACCGTGACCGGCACACCGGCCGCCCGGACCGCCGCAGCCGCGCGGGCCAGCGCGTCCTCCTCCTCCCGCGCCGCCCGATCGGCGGCGCCGGGATCGTACGAGTGCCCGGGAAAGGTGAACAGGCCGCGCACCCGCAGTCCCAGGCCGGCAAGGGCGACGGCCAGCCCGGGGGCATCAGCCGGCGACACGCCGCTGCGGCGGTGCCCACTGTCCACCTCGATCATCACTTCGATGATTGTCGCCTCGACGGGCCTCACCGCTGATCTGTCACGTCCAGCAGCTGGCGCGCGTCCGATGGCCCCCGTCGCCCCGGCAAGCAGGGCCAGATCCACGGGCGCCATCACCTCGGCGAGTCGTTGGCCCGCCGCGACCGAATCGACCCCGACCGCGACGCGGGCCCGCTCGGCCAGGCGACGCAGTCGGCCGACCCGGTCGCCGTCGAGCCATAGCGGGTAGGCGATGAACAGATCGTCGAAGCCCGCGTCGGCGAACACCTCGGCCTCGCCGATCGTGGCCACGGTCAGGCCCACCGCCCCGGCTCGCAGCTGCAGGGCGGCGAGCTGCGGACACTTGTGCGTCTTCGCATGGGGCCGCAGCGTGAAGCCGCCGGCCGCCGCGGCCTGGGCCATCCGGTCGATGTTGCGTTCCACCACATCAAGATCGAGGACAAGCGAGGGAGTTGCCACGCCCACCGGCACCGCCACCACCATCAACGACCACCCGTCCCCCGGCAGTCCTCACCGGCCTTCGTCGACACCCGCAGACCATCTCACGGCGCGATCGCCGCCGATCCACCCGAGCGAGCCATGCCTCCTCGTCCACGCTTTCGATCCGCGCATCCAGGTCGTGGTTGACTGGGCCGCATATTCGCCCTTCAGGACGTGAACCGCTCCTGGTGGCGGCCGGAGGCGTACATCCAGGCCAGGTGGGCGCCCGGTATGTCGCGGATGGCGCGGACGACGAGGCGTAGCCGGTCCGGGTCCTTCGACGGCGCCAGGTGCCGCGCGGCGATGAGGACATCACGTTCGGCCTCGTCAAGGTCGTGCATCCGTCGGGCGATGTGCGCGTGTACCTGTTCGAGTGCGGTGCGCTCGTCGCAGCCCGTGGCTCGGCGCAGAACGATGACGTAGTTCGTGATCTCACCCTGCGCGGATTCGCGAGGCAGGGACACCACGTCGTTGCACCAGGCGACGAGGTCGCTGGACGCCGCGCACAGTTCGGCCCAGCCCGGGGTGGCGACGAGATCCGGGGAGATTTCGGTCTGGTAGACGACTTCCAGCAGGTCGTACATGAACATGGCGTTGTCGTCCCGACGCAGGGACGGGTATTCCTCGGGGCTGGCCAGCGTGCCGTTCTGACGGTGGGCGACCTGGGTGAGAAACGCGTCGCGATGGTGATGGATGTGCTCGAGAATACGGCGGCGCCACTGGACGGACATTCCCCGGGCGGTACGGACCCAGAGGTCCGCCAGGGCAGTGACCGAGGCAGGAGCTCCGGCGGGCGCGGGTTTTCCCTCGACGATCGAGGTGATCGCGGCATAGGTGGCGTGCACGAGCTCGGCGCTGCGGCCCATCGCCCCCTCGTCCTGCTCGTCATCGAGGTGGAACAGCCACAGCACCCACTGGGCGAAAATCTCGACGCCGCCCTCAGGTGCATCGGGCAGGATGCGGGCGGCCAGCAGATGGAATCTGGCGGCGTCGAGCCGAGCCCGCTCGCGGTCGTCGGCGACCAGGCCGACCCGGGAGGCCCAGCCCAGGAGGTTGTGGCCGATCTGTTCGGCCGCGGGGTGAATCTTCTCGGGGACACGGATACCGAAGTCGCGTCCGGGCACGCCGGCGGCGCGGGCAAGCTGGGTCATGGGCTGGCCTCGGTGGCAGAAAGGGAATGCGGTCGGTCACGACCGACCGGGGTGTCTCCATGGCGGTGACACCACACCCGTCATTCTTCCGTGGACTCGTTGTCCCTGGGTCTGGGCCGGGCGCTGTGTTCCTACTACAGGGTTACGAAGGTTCTTTTGCCCCGTTTTATCACTGTAGAAGCGACATCGAATCCTTCCGGCCGCCCTGCGGCGGCGCGGAGGACGCGGGCGGCACGGAGGACGCGGGCGGCGCGGGCGGCACGGGCGGCGCGGCGTCGGCGAGCAGGGTGCCGAGCAGGGACGTGTCGTGGACGGCGGCGCGAAAGTGCGGGTGGTCGATGGCGTCGGCGAGGAAGCCGGCGGTGGTCGCAAGGCCGGGGCCCTCGACGACCATCTCGCCGAGGGCACGGCGCATCCGGGCGATGGCGCCGGCCCGATCGGGGGCCCAGACGACGACCTTGGCGAGCAGCGAGTCGTACAGCGGGGGGATGCGGTAGCCGGCGTCCAGGTGGGTGTCGACCCGGACGAACGGGCCTCCGGGCAGGCCGAGGCGGGTGACGAGGCCCGGGGTGGGGCGGAAGTCACGGGACGGGTCCTCGGCGTTGACGCGGCATTCGAGGGCGACGCCGCGCCAGGCGATGTCCCCCTGGCCGTACCCGAGCGGTTCGCCAGCGGCGACGCGCAGTTGTTCGGCGACGAGGTCGAAGCCGGTGACCATCTCGGTGACGGGGTGCTCGACCTGCAGGCGGCAGTTCACCTCCATGAAGTAGTAGCCGCGCCGCCGCGGGTCGTAGAGGAACTCGACGGTGCCGGCGCCGACGTACCCGGCGGCGAGCACGGCGCGTACCGCGGACCGCCCGAGCTCCTCGACCCCGGCCGGGTCGACGTTCGGCGCCGGGGACTCCTCGACGAGCTTCTGATGGCGGCGTTGCAGCGAACAGTCGCGGGCGCCGAGGTGCACGCCGTTGCCGTGCGCGTCGCAGAGCACCTGGATCTCGACGTGCCGGGCGGAGGCGAGATATCGCTCGAGGTAGAGCCGGCCGTCGCCGAACACGGCCAGCGCCGCGGCGCGCGTCTCGGCGTAGGCGGTGGCGACGTCGGCGCTGTCGTGCACGACCCGCATGCCGCGCCCGCCGCCGCCCGCCACGGCTTTGAGGATGACGGGATAGCCAATCTCGTCGGCCAGCGTCCGCGCCGCCTCCGGACCGTCGAGGGCATCCCTGCTGCCAGGCAGCAGGGGCAGTCCGGCCTCGCGCATGATGCCGCGGGCGATCGCCTTGTCGCCAAGGTCGGCCATCACCGACGCCGGCGGCCCGATGAAGACGATGCCCTCGTCCTCGCAGACCTCGGCAAACTCGGCGTTCTCGGACAGGAACCCATACCCGGGGTGGATGGCCTGCGCGCCGCGGGTACGCGCCGCCTCGACGATGTTCGGGATGTGGAGGTAGCTCGCCTTGGACGGCCCCGGCCCGACCTGCACCGACTCGTCGGCGGCGCGGACGGCGGCCGAATCCCGGTCAGCGGCCGAATGCGCGACGACCGTACGGATGCCCAGCTCACGGCAGGTGCGTACGACCCGCAGCGCGATCTCGCCGCGGTTGGCCACGAGCACACTGTCGAACATCAGCCGTTCCCACCCGACGCACCGGCGGGCGCGAGAAGGAACAGCGGCTGGTCGTGCTCGATCGCGCTGGCATCCTCGACGAGGACACGCACGACCCGTCCCGGCCGCTCGGCCTCGATCGGGATCATCAGCTTCATCGCCTCGACGATCCCGACCTGCTGCCCGGCCCGCACCAGGTCACCCTCGGTGACGAACGGCGGCTTGCCGGGCTCGGGCGCCCGGTAGAACATCCCGACCGACGGTGACCCGACGGTGAACGTCCCCGGCTCGTCCACGGTGCTCGCCGGCCCGGTCCCGCCGGCCTCTTCCACGCCAGCACCGCTCACCACGCCAGCACCGCTGCCGAGACCAGCACCGTTGGCGAGACCAGCACCGTTGGCGAGGCCCACGCCATCCGGACCGCCGGCAGAGGGATGGCCGGAGGTCAGAGCGGGGGTGCCGTTGACGGGATAGGCGGGCGAAGGGCCCTCGAACGCGACGGGAGCGGCGGACCAGCGATTGCGGACCGGGCGAGAGTCACCGCGACCGGACGTGACGGCGGCGGCGTCGGCCGACCAGCCCATCTCGACGGTCACATCCCCGGCGCAGACCCGCACCACGCTCGGCGCCACGGGTGCACGCACCGCGAGGTCCAGCAGATGGGCGCCGAGGACACCGACGACCGCGTCCACCGCTGCCAGCGCGCCGCCCCCGCCGGAGGCCTCGCTGCCGTGAGGCGAGACGGCGCCGTCGGGCGAGACGGCGCGGTCGGGCGAGACGGCGCGGTCGGGCGAGACGGCGCGGTCGGGCGAGACGGCGCCGGGGTTCGGCAGGCCGCCGTCGTCGGTCCCGCCGCCCGTGGGCCGGGTCGCCTCGTCGATGCTCATCGGTGGGCCTCCACGGTCTGCTCGGACGAGTGCTGCTCGGCGGTGGGCGTGACGCCGTGGTCCGGCCCCACGCCAAGCTCGGGGGTGACGATCGCGGGGGCGGACGGGACGCCGAACTGGCGGAAGCGGGTGCGGCGGCGGGTCACCAGGGTCATCGGGTCGAGCGGGGTGAGCTCGGCGAGCGCGGTGCGCAGGGCGTCGCGCAGGGCGGCGGCGGCGCGCGGCGGGTCCGCGTCGGCACCGTCGTCGGGTTCGGGGACGACACCGTCGACGATGCCGAGCCGCAGCAGTTCCCGTGCGTCCACCCGCAGGGCCGCGGCGGCACGGGGGGCGGCGGACGGGTCCTTCCACAGGATGGACGCGCATCCCTCGGCGCTGATCACCGAGTAGACGGCGTTCGCGCACATGAGCACCCGGTCGGCGAAGGCGAGCGCGAGGGCACCGCCGCTGCCGCCCTCCCCCGTCACGACGGCGACGACCGGGACGGCGAGCGAGGCCATGAGCCGCAGGTTCTCCGCGATCGCCACCGCCTGCGCCTGCTCCTCGGCCTCGCGTCCGGGGTAGGCGCCGGCCGTGTCGATCAGGGTGAGGACCGGAAGTCCGAGCTTGGCGGCCAGCCGCATCACCCGCGCGGACTTGCGGTAGCCCGACGGGGTGGGCATCCCGAAGTTGCGGTAGCGCAACTCGTCCGCGGTGTGGCCCTTCTGCGTGCCGATGACGGCGACCGGAACACCGTCGAGACGGCCAAGGCCGGCTACCAGCGCCGGGCAGTCGGCGGACATCCGGTCGCCGCGCAGCTCGGTGAAGTCCTCGAGGATCATGCCGATGTAGTCGAGCGTGGTCGGCCGGCCGAGGCGGCGGGCCGCCCGCACCGACTCCCACGCGTCCCGCTCGGGCAGGTCGGCCGGGTCGGTGAGAATCGACCCGCCGGCGCGGAACTGCTGGCGGGGAATGCCGCCCTCGTGTCGGCCCGACACCGACAGCAGCCCGCCCAGGGTGGCGCGCAGCTCGGCGCGCGGGCTGATGATGTCGATGACCCCGTGGTCGCGCAGGAACTCGGCGGTCTGGAAGTCGTCCGGCAGGGTCTGGCGGATCGTCTGCTCGATGACGCGGCGGCCGGCGAACCCGAGGCGGGCACCGGGCTCGGCGATGATGACGTCCGCGAGCGTCGCGAACGACGCGGCCACCCCGCCGAACGTCGGGTCGGTGATGAGGGAGACGGTGAGGATGCCGGCCTCGTCAAGCTGGCCGAGCGCCTGGCTGGTCTTGGCCATCTGCATGAGCGCGACGGCGCCCTCCTGCATCCGCGCGCCACCCGAAGCGGTGACGGTGATCAGTGGGGTGCGCTCCCGCAGCGCCACCTCGGCACCGCAGGTGAACACCTCGCCGACCGCGGCCCCGAGGCTGCCGCCCAGGAACCGGAAGTCCATCACCACGACGACGACCGCGTTGCCCTCGATCGTGCCGCGCACCGCGACGGCCGCGTCGTGCAGTCCGGTGGCCGCGCGGGCGGCGCGCAGTCGGTCGGGGTACGGGCGGGAGTCGACGAATCCCAGCGGGTCGGCGTCGATCGCCCGGACCTCCACGTCGCGCCGCGAACCCGGGTCGAGCAGCAGGTCAAGACGTCCATCGACGGTCAACGGCCCGTGCCAGCCACAGTCGGCGCAGACCCGCCCGGCCCGGTCGAACCGCCGACCGTAGATCATCGCCTGGCAACCGCCGCACAGCAGCCAGGACGACCCACCGCCGGCCGGCGTCCCGCCGGCGACGCCGATCCGGCCCTGGCCGGACGACCGCCGCTCGGACAATCGCACGTCAGACGGTGGCAGGTCGGACGACCGCCGGTCAGACGATGGCAGGTCAGACGATGGCAGGTCAGACGGTGGCAGGTCAGACGGTGGCAGGTCGGACGCTCGACCGCCGCCAGGATCGCGCACGGTACTCGCGCCGGGTGGGGTGTCGATCGTCATGACGGACTGCCTTTCCTGTCGGGCCGGCTTGGCCGGCCATCTCCGGGGGCCGACCGGCGCGGCCAGTCCCGTGTGGTGCTGTAATCAGGCGATCAAGAGGCGGCGCGCGCCCAGGGCGCACCCGGAGCCGTCCGGAGGAAATCTCACGGAATGTGATCGAAGATTGGCACCTTTTGCACCTTTTGTCCCGAATAAGACGGGGGCACACCGGCAGATGGGTCGCTCTGTACGGTTTCGCGTCCGTTTTGTCACCCCAGAAGGACCACCGATCGCTCCGTCCACGCAGAAGCCCTCACCTTCCCCTCACTTTAGGTAGCGGAGAGTCGTCAACTTAACGGACTGCCATCGAATAGCGCCGCTACGTGATGCGGGTGGCGGGTGGCGGGGATCGGGGATCGGGGAACCGAGGGATCGACGGAGGGATCAACGGCCCGGATCAGGTGCCGTGCGCGTCCTTGGCTCGGGGATGGCGGGAATCGGGGATGGCGGGAATCGACGGCGGGCCGTCAGGTGATCGGGAGGTGCGGGGTCGGGAGGTAGGTGGTGGCGGCGGCGGGTAGGCGGGTGCCGGCGGCGCGCAGGGCCGCGGCGCGCTCGTGGAACGCGGCGCCGGTCATCAGATGGGTGGCGACGTCGACGACGCGCCGATTCCCAGGCTCGGCGAGGTAGGTGTCGGCGACCCAGCTGTTGAACGCGCCCATCGCCGGGCCGCACCACACCTGGTAGTCGGCCGCCCGGCCGGGGTCGCCGGCGATGCTCCAGCCGGACGAGCGGCCCAGGTACCAGCGGAAGATCAGCGCCATCCGCCGCCGTGGGTCACCCTCGGCCCTGGTGATCTGATCGGGGTCACGGCGGGTGAAGAAATCGACGCAGTCGGCCCAGACGTCGTCGAGGGAGCGCCGGAACACCTTGCTCTCCAGATTCGCCCGGATGTCGGCGGGCAGCGCATCCACCCCGTCGTAGGCGCGGTAGAGCTCGTGGAGCTGGCGGGCACGGCCGGGGAACAGCGTGCCGCGGCGCAGCACCTGTACCTCGACGCCGAGCTCGAACATGTCCGCCGACGGCGCCATGGTCGTGTCCGCGACGCCGGTGGCCGCGAGCAGCCGCTTGGTGGCCGGCGACTGGTCGGCCTCCACTGTGGCCTGGTTGATCGAGCCGGTGACGACGTAGGCGGCGCCAAGCGCGAACGCGGCGGCCACCGCGACCGGGGTACCGAGGCCGCCGGCCGCGCCGATCCGCACCGCGGCCCGCCGGCCCTGCTCACGGCGGAGGCGTTCGGCGAGCGCGAGCAGTTCGGGCAGCAGGACGACGAGGGGCCGGCGGTCGGTGTGTCCACCGGAGTCGGCCTCGGCGGTGAGGTCGTCGGCGAGCGGGATCGCGCGTCCCAGCTCCGCCTGTTCGGCGGTGATCGCGCCGGCGGCGACGAGCTCGCGTACCAGGGCCTCGGGCGCCGGGCGCAGAAACCGTTCGGCGACCTCGGACCGTGACACCTTGCCGATCACCCGGTGGGCGGCCAGGATCTGACCGTCCTGGCCCCGGCGCAGGCCGGCAAGCCGGTAGCGGACGAGCTGCGCGGTCGGCTCGACGAAGGCGGACGCTTCCAGCGTGGTGACCCGGTGGCGCAGGCAGGCGTCGACGGTGGCCGCCTCCAGCGCCGCCTCGCTCGGGCTGTGGATGAGGTTGCAGGCGAACGGCGCGCCGGCCGTGTCGCGGACGATGGCGCCCAGCGCCTCGTCGACCTTCGCCGGCAGGACGCCGGCAGCACCGAACGAGGCGAGGAACCCGGCGCGGGCGAGTGCCGCGACCATCGGCGCCGACGCGATCCCGTTGGCCATGGCCCCGGCCATGTACGCGTACCGGACGCCATGCGCGGCGCGGAACGCCGCATCGCCGAGCGCGGTCGCCGGCCGCGGGCCGACGGCGGCCAGCACCTGCCCGCCAGCCGCGACCACCCGAGCGACGTCCTGTGGATCGCCGCTGGTCCGCACCCGCCCAGCGCCGTCACGCAGCACGTAGCAGGGCGCCTCGAGCGCGGCCAGGTCCCGGTACGCCCGCCCCGCCGCGCCACCACCCGCCGCGCCGGACCCGCCACCGCGGACGGCGCCAGCCTGGGCGGCGGCACCGTGATCGGTCCGCGCGGACACCACGGTCACCATGCCGGGGCTCCGTCCGCGCGCAGCTCGACGGCGATATCGATCATCTCGTAGATCCGCAGACCCGGCTTCCACACGCTCGCGTCGGCCGTCACCCGGACCCGTCCGGGTGCCTGGCGGACCTCCTTGATGTGCACCTCGAGGCGAGTCTCGCCGTCGGTCGGCAGGAACTGGCCGCGGTACTTCCAGGTGAACGGCGCGCCGACCGGCAGGATGAACGCCACCTCGGCCGGACCGGCCAGCAGCCCGGCGGCGTGCGGCGAGTCGAGCAACCATTCCTGCATGGCCTGGATGACCGATTCGACGCCGAGCGAGCCGGGGATGACCGGGTCGAGGTGGAAGTGGCGGGCGAAGAACCAGTCCGCCGGATCGATGGGCCGCACCGCGTGCAGGTAGCCCTGGCCGAAGCGGCCGCCGCCGTCGACGACGTCGACCGTGTCGAGCAACGCCAGATGGTCGCGCGCGACGAGGCGCGCCGCCGGGTCGGCGCGGCGGGCGGCCACGTCCAGGGTGCGCGTCGCGGGCCGGGGCGAGACGGTCTCCAGCCAGGTCGGCGCCGACCTCCCCGCGTCCAGGCCGGTCTGGTGGGCCAGCGCCGCGTCGCTGAAGTAGCCGAACAGCGTCTCGCCCGCATAGAACGGCTCGCCATCGACGAAAAGCGTGTAACTGAAGTTCTGTAGCGACGACCCGGGCATGTCCGTGGTGGACAGCAGCCGCGAGTGCTGGCGGATCGTGGCGTCGCGCAGGTCGATCTCGCGCAGCACCGTTGCCGAGCCGCCGAGGTTGCGCAGGCTCACCACCGCATCCGGGTCGCCGAGGGTGGCACCCAGGTAGTAGCCGACCATGAGCGCCGCCTGCAGCGAGGTCTCCATGTACACGCAGTTCGGCATCGACGCGTTGGCCGTGTCGGCGAAGTACCAGCTGTCGGCCGGCGCGTCGTACTCGGTGATGTGCCAGGCCTCGCCGGCGAGCGTACCCGGGTCCCCGCGGGTGCCATGCAGCTCCAGCACCCGGTCGACGAGGAGCAGCCCGCCCGACGGCAGCCGGGTCGCCCTGCGCCCGGTGTAGCCGGCGAACTCCGGCCCGAGCGCGATCGCCTGGTCTCCGCGGCAGAAGTGCGCCATGTGGAACTCGGAGAGCATCGCATGCTCGCCATACCGGTTGCGCCGGCCAAGCCAGCTTCCGGGACGTCCGCCGACGGCCGGGCCAACCGCCAGCCCGTCGCCCTCGCGCAGCCCGACGACCACGTCGACGACCCTGGCCAGCACCTCCCTGTCCGTCCCGTCGGTCCCGTCGGTCCCGTCGGTTCCGGCCGTCCCGTCCAGGTGGTGCGAGTCGGCTTCGCTCGAAGCGATGCGGCGCAGCTCGGCGTCGGCGCGAAGCCAGGGCCGCGGCACCAGGTCGACGTCGGCGATCTCGACGATCAGAACCAGCTCGCCGGCCGCGTCGGCATCGACGCCGGCCGCACGGACGAGTCGCGGCCCGGCGGCACCGGCAGGACCGGCAGCACCGGCGGTCCGGCCGGCGCCGCCGGCGACTGTAGCGGCGTCGCCGATGCCCGGATCTGAGGCGGTGGGGCCGTACGCGGCCACCGGTTCGGCCAGACCGGACGCGGCGGCATCGTCGACGAAGGACGCGTGCGGCAGACACAGGTGGAGGCCGGCGTAGACCGCGAACAGGCGGGCCGCCTGGCTCGCCGCGGCCAGCAGGTCGGCGTCGCTGGGCTGCCCATCGCCCGTGGTGGGGACGGCAAGACGAGCCCGCACCAGGCCCCGGCCGGCTCGTCCGCCGCGCAGCTCGATGCTGTCCACCCCGCGTAGTAGCAGCGCGGCACCCGCCGTGAGCCGAACCGCCGCGTCGAGGCCCTCCTGGTCGTAGGCCGCCCCGAACACGGCGGCGATCTCGGCGCGGGCCAGCAGGTCCAGCGCTGCGGCGTCCAGAGCGGTGACGGTCGTACGGGCCAACGGCTTGAACGCCGCCTCGTTGGTCACCCGGGCCCGCACTGGTGCCGGGGGCAGAACCGACCGGGTCGCCGACAGGTGCGCCGGTACGAGCGCGGTCGGTCCGGGCGTCGGGGCCGACGCCGGGGTGGTCGTGGCAGGAGCGAGCCCGGATGTGGGCACCGCCGCGGTGGGCTCCCGGCCGAGCTGGGCGAGCGCCCGACGTTGCAGGCCGGTCTGGGCGCGCAGGGCGCTGGCATGGGCGGCCATCGTGGTCGTCCGCAACAGGCGGATCATCTGCGCGACGGCGGCCGCCCCAGCGGCGGCCGGCTCGGCACCAGCCGTCCCGGAGCCGACGGCCGGTAGGCCGGACGATCCAACGGCCGGATGCGTGGGCGGGCCCCGCGCCCCCCCCCCCCCCCCCCTCCCCCCCCCCCCCCCCCCCCCCCCCCCCCCCCCCCCCCCCCCCCCCCCCCCCCCCCCACCCCCACCACA
>NZ_JALKFZ020000088.1 GCF_023243075.1 Frankia sp. AiPa1
GCTCGGGTGGTGCGGCGGGCTCGGGTGGTGCGGCGGGCTCGGGTGGTGCGGCGGGCTCGGGTGGTGCGGCGGGCTCGCCGGTCCCATGGCTACGGTGGGCGTTGCGGTCAGAAGTCATCATTGCTGCAGTCTTGGCCGCGGTAGCAACATTGATTACAAGCGTGCTGGTGACAGTCCTCAGTCACGAGTCAGACGCAGCTCCTCATCCTCAGCCATCGCCAGTCTCTACCTCGACTCCGACGCCGCTAGTCGTGCTCGTGCCGACGCCTGCGGCGCCAGTAGAAACACAGACGCCCAGTAGTGAGGCGCCATCTTCCTGCGCCGGAGATGATTGCTTGAATGCAAGCAATGCTGTGCCGTCAGATTCGGCTATCAGACGGGCTGGTACTATAAATATTCCCCCCGGCATCTATGTAAATCTAGATTCTACCGCTCCGAACTGGGATGTTAGTGACCAGTTCAGCCCGACCGGCGGGGATGATATTGGAAACAGAGACTCCAGTCTGGTTATAGGTTCGTCGACGCGAATTGCTCGGCCGCTCGATCGCTCGGGAGCTTTTGACTCTTGTTCGAGGGCGACAGAATATGTCTTGCAGGCTTCAACGTCCATAGGATCGAGTTACTGCGTCAAGACAAGTGGCCACCGATACGGCTTGGTCACTGTTGAGAATAAGAGTAAGGTCGGTTCGGAGGGAGATTTGATTACAGTTAAGGTTAAAGTTTGGTCCTATGTGGATCAAGCTGAGGCCGAGAAGAAGTCAAGCGATAATAAGATTACTGTTATCGTGGTGGTAGTCCTAGCTGTAGGATTTCTTGTCGCCATGTTTTCTGGTCCGTCGGATGATTCGCGAAATTACGATCGTTCCAATAGGAGACCGCCTCGCAGGTACTATGATGATCGACCGTACCGCACGCGCACTCCAAATCGGCGCCGGAGTGAATGGTAGTTTTCTGGGTGAGCATTATCGGCGACTCGCTGCTGCGACTGCCGTGCTCAACGAGCCTAGGGGCTTGACTACCGCGCTGACTGCCATAGCTGCCGGTAGCTACTGTAAGATGGCCGCTGAGTGATGTGTCTCCTAAATAGAGGACGGCAGAGGATCGGAGGTCGGACAGAAAAGTGGTTGGACGGGTGCAGTCAAACGGTGGTGGCGATGTCACTTTCCTTGAGCAGAAAGAGCCCATTGATGAGTATGGTCGGGCGCTGTATGCAGTTGCCCGATCGATCGTGCGGGCGCAACTTGATCAACTGACGAGTGACGACCTTACCGATCTTAATTGTGACCGTGCTGATGTGACCATGCGTCAGCTTGCCAAGGTTGCACGACTGGATCGCGACAAAGGAATGCGGGGCGACGGCTTTGAGTGGGCGGTCCACGAAGCGATCTCTGGGGGAGAACCTCTGACCTCGGAGATCGTCGCGACGGCTCTCGGGAAGGCGTCTCCCAGACTTTTTAAGGGCATGGACCGGCCGAGCTCTGTGCTCTTTGGTTATGAGCGCGCAAAATACCTTGGATTTCTGGAGGCGGTCGTCAACAATGCCGGAGATCAAGCAGTTCTTTTGCCGGACGGGTCCGGCAGGCCGTATACATTCGGGCCCTGGGTAAAAGTGGCTGCGAAAGGGAAGATCGCGGAGGATCTTCTGGGCCCCCGAATCCGACAAGTGTGGAAGACTGACATATTTCTGAGCGACGATCATACTCTCAAATATGCCGCGGCTACTATCAAGAGCAACTGGAAGTTGCTTGAAGCGGGCAGAGGTCTTCGCGTAGGGATCGTTCCGGAGGCTCCTGGATGCCCGCCGGGAGTTCGATTTGACCGTAAACTAGGTCTGTGGTTGGCGGTATTTCCGGACCCGAATGGATTTATGGGACTTTTCAACGATTGCTATTGGGCTGTTGCTGCAGCGGTTTGCACGCTCGGTAAACATGAACGGCCGCCTTATTACATGAAACCCAGCGCGAAGGCGCAGCGCCTGCAGGAGCAATTGGAGAAGTATCCGACCGCTCGCGTTCAGGATATTGAAGCCGCCCTCAATGATGCGGCTCAACAGCATCTGATCGGAGTGTCACACCGTCTCGTGTCGGTCGAGGCGCCGGCCTGGCTGCATATCAACGAACAGCGTACGCCAGTGACGGCCCCGAAGCCGAGTTTCGAACGGCTGGACTGAAGAAGTTCCAACGTCAGCGACGCGCCGGCGAGCACGGCGCGGGGGGGCCCGCGCGCCCCCCCCCCCCCCCCCCCCCCTTTAAAAAAAAAAAAAAAAAAATGCCCATTCTAATAATAAACGGGTGTG
>NZ_JALKFZ020000089.1 GCF_023243075.1 Frankia sp. AiPa1
GAGTATGTGTTCCAGCGTGGGGCGCCGTCTCCTCCCCGACCTGAAGGCCGGGGCATCCACGGCGCGAATCCGGTGACGTCCTGCCACCACTCGTCGGTGCCTAGCTCTTCCAGGAGATCGGCCTGGGCGAGTACCAGCGGGATACTGGTCTGCCCGAGCAGCGCATCGGCGATCTCCTGGAGGCGGACACGCAACTTCGTGAACCCCGGCTCGACGCCGAGACAGGCCAGTTGCAGGCGCAGAATCAGCAGGTCAAAGCGAGATGAACATCAGATAGGTGATCTGTTCGATGACCTCCAGTGGATTGGAGATCCCACCTGACCAGAAGGCGTCCCAGACCCGATCAATCCTGCTCCGTAGATCACCCGTCAGCACGTAGGGAGCCTACCGGTACGTACACGTATCAACGGCACGCGTCATGCCTCCCGCCCATCGTGTCGTGCCGAGCCAGACAGCAGCCGCGGTCGCCAGCCGATCGATAGGCCGCTGCCCTCCCCGCCGGGGTGGGGACGATCTGCGGGCGAAGAAGCGGTCGCCACCCCTTGACCATCCCAGTCCCACGAACCGACGATGAGGTCGAATCTTTCGCGCATGTTCGAGGAGGATGGCCTCATGCGGCTGACGCTGCTCGGTACGGACTCGCAGGCGGGTCAGTGCCCCACGCTCTACGCGACGGATCGTGACACCTACGTCATCCAGGGGTGGACGGTGACCGATCCGGAGGCGCTGGCGGACCTGAAGGACGTGCTGGAGGGCGAGACGTTCGTCGAGGTACCGAAGGCGTTGTTGCGGTTCGCCGCGAACGATCAAGAGATGGGTGTGCGGGAAGAGGTGGACCGCTGAGTCTGCTGATCGGCGGGGAGTTCGACCGGCTGTTCCGGAGCTTCGAGCACACCGCGTTCCGACTGGAAGCGCGGGACGACTACCAGGTGTCGTACGAAGCCGACGCGCTGCGGCAGTTCACGGCCGGCGAAGCAGTAGATCTTGGCTGGTTTCAGGGCTGGCTGACCATGATCCGTGGCGCGACGGCCGAGGGACGGCGGTTCGCTCGAGTGCGGGTCGTCACGGTGCCGTTGAGTGACTACAGCCGGTTCGGGGTGTACTGCTCGCAGTTCACCAATGCCGCGGGTGAGGACATCCGCTACCTGCCCCGCGAGCAGGCCGCCGACCTACCGAGCCACGACTACTGGCTGTTCGACTCCCGGCTGCTCGTCCGGATGCACTTCGCCGACGACCTGACCTTCCTCGGCGGGGAGATCATCACGGACCCTGCGACCGTGATCCAGCACAACTACTGGCGCGATGCCGCCTGGCACCACGCCGTCCGACGGGATGACTTTGTCGCCGACTAGATCGACCGGTGCGACCAGCGTCGACGAGGCGCGTCGCGCCCTGGGGTTGCGGCTGCGTGAAATGCGCCTGCGGGCCGGGGTCACCGGCCGGCAGCTCGCGGAGTCCGTGTCCTGGCCCGCGTCGAAGATCTCGAAGTTGGAGAACGGTCGCCAGACGCCGACTGACGGGGATATCCGCGTCTGGGCTGAGGCCACCGGGGCCGAGGGGAAGATCGAGGGGCTGCTCGCGTCCCTGCACACGCTGGAGCTGCAGCACGCCGAGTGGCGCCGCCAGCTTTCCTCCGGGTTGCGTCAGCACCAGAGCGAACTCGTCGATCTCGACGCTCGGACCCGGTTGTTCCGTGCGTTCGAGCCGACCGTGATCCCTGGGCTCCTGCAGACCGCGGAGTACGCCCGTGCGCGGTTCGCCGAGACAGTGACGGTGTTCAAGGTGCCCGGCGGGGTCGATGACGCCATCCGGATCCGGATGCAGCGCCAGGAGATGCTGTACCGCTCCGACAAGCGGTTCCACTTTGTGCTCACCGAGGCGGCGCTGCGGTACCGACTGTGTCCGGTCGAGGTGATGATGGCCCAGCTCGACCGGCTGGTGTCGCTGTCGACGCTACGGAACGTCCGCCTGGGGATCATCGGCTTCCCGACCCGGTACGTCGTCGCGCCGGCGCACGGCTTCTGGCTGCTGGACCAGGAGCTGGTCATGGTTGAGACCTTCTCCGCCGAGCTCAACCTGGCCCAGCCTCAGGAGATCGAGCTCTATGGGGGCATCTTCGACCAGCTCGCCACGGTTGCCAGCTACGGCGCCACCGCACGCACCATCATCACCCGCGTCCTGGACGACCTCGCTGCCGAGCTCGCCGACGATGGCGCCTAGTGCCGCGTCCGGCAAGGTTTGCCCTGAGTTGTGGACGGCGCGCCGGCCTGGGTCCCGCGCCTGTGCCGCGGCG
>NZ_JALKFZ020000090.1 GCF_023243075.1 Frankia sp. AiPa1
TGTCGCCGCCTCCTGAAAACTGACCCCCCAGGGGGCTGCGAAATCTGACCCCCTGCTGGTGTAGGAGGGGTGCTGAACGTGGAGGACTGGGCGGAGATCCGCCGGTTGCATCGGGCTGAGGGTGTGCCGATCAAGGAGATCGCGCGGCGGTTGGGGGTGGCGCGGAACACGGTGCGGGCGGCGTTGACGTCGGATCGGCCGCCGAAGTACGTGCGGGCGCCGCGGGGGTCGGTGGTGGATCCGTTCGAGCCGGCGGTCCGGGCGTTGCTGGTCGAGTGGCCGCGGATGCCGGCGCCGGTGATCGCGGCGCGGATCGGCTGGCCGTATTCGTTGTCGCCGTTGAAAAGGCGGTTGACGGTGATCCGGCCGGAGTATGTGGGGATCGACCCGGTGGATCGGGTGGTGTATGAGCCGGGGCAGTTCACGCATTGTGATCTGTGGTTCCCGGAGCCGGTGATTCCGGTGGGGGTGGGGCAGGAACGGGTGTTGCCGGTGCTGGTGATGACGTTGGCGTTCTCCCGGTTTTTGACCGCGACGATGATTCCTTCGCGGCAGGCCGGTGACATTCTCGCGGGGATGTGGCTGCTGATCGGCGGGGTCGGGCGGGTCACGAAAACACTCGTGTGGGATCGGGAGTCGGCGATCGGGGGGACCGGGCGTCTGTCGGCGCCGGCGGCGGCGTTCGCGGGAACACTGGCGACCCAGATCAGGCTTGCGCCGCCACGGGACCCGGAATATAAGGGTATCGTCGAGCGGGCCAACGGCTATTTCGAGACGTCGTTCCTGCCCGGCCGGAGGTTCGCTTCGCCGGCGGATTTCAACAGCCAGCTGGCCGAATGGTTGACGGTGGCGAACACCCGCACCGTGCGGTCGGTCGGCGGCCGGCCGGTGGATCTCCTGGACACCGATCTGCAGTCGATGCTGGCACTACCGCCGGTCGATCCGCCGACCGGGCTGTGCGCCCGGGTCCGGCTCGGCCGGGACTACTACGTGCGGGTCGACACCGTCGACTACTCGGTGGACCCGCGGGCGATCGGCCGGTTCGTCGACGTCACCGCCTCGCTGGACACGGTGGCGGTGACCTGCGATGGGCAGCCCGTGGGCCGTCACCCCCGCTCGTGGGCCCGCCACGGCGTCGTCACCGACCCCGAGCATGCCGCGGCCGCCGCCCGGATGCGCCAGGCCCTCGCCGACGACCGTCGGCGCCGGGCAGCGGCCACCCGCCATCACGGCGACGGCCATCCGGTCAGCATGCGGGCACTGCCGGACTACGACGCCCTGTTCGGCGTCGATTTCACCCCCACCTCATCCGAGAAGAAAGCGAGCAGCGAATGACCACCACCACACCGGCGCCGGCCGGGAAAACCTCCGACGGCATGCCGGCGATGATCTCCTATCTGACCCGGGTGTTGAAAACCCCGACGATCGGCGCGTTCTGGGAGGAACTCGCCTCCCAGGCCCGCGCGGAGAACTGGTCCCACGAAGAATACCTCGCCGCACTGCTGCAACGCCAGGTCGCCGACCGCGAGTCCAAAGGCACCGTCATGCGGATCCGCACCGCGCACTTCCCGACCGTCAAAACCCTGGAGGACTTCAACCTCGACCACATTCCCTCGCTCCGCCGCGACGTCCTCGCCCACCTGGCCACCAGCACCTACATCGCCAAAGCCGACAATGTTGTCCTGCTCGGCCCGCCCGGCGTCGGGAAAACCCATCTCGCGATCGGCCTCGGTGTCAAAGCCACCCAGGCCGGCTACTCCGTCCTGTTCGACACCGCCAGCAACTGGATAACCCGCCTCGCCGCCGCCCATCACGCCGGCCGTCTCGACGAAGAACTCCGGAAGATCCGCCGCTACAAACTTATCATCATCGACGAGGTCGGCTACATACCTTTCGACCAGGACGCCGCGAACCTGTTCTTCCAACTGATCGCTTCCCGCTACGAACAGGGCTCGGTCCTGGTCACCTCGAACCTGCCCTTCGGCCGCTGGGGCGAGACCTTCTCCGATGACGTCGTCGCCGCCGCCATGATCGACCGGCTCGTCCACCACGCCGAGGTCCTCACCCTCGCCGGCGACTCCTACCGCACCCGCCAACGCCGCGAGCTCCTCGCCAAGGACCGACCCAACCACAACTGATCAACCAGGGACCAGGGGGTCAAATTTCCGAGACCCCCACGTGGTCAGTTTTCAGGAAGCCTTGACA
>NZ_JALKFZ020000005.1 GCF_023243075.1 Frankia sp. AiPa1
CTCCAAATCAATGACGACAGCCTGTTTATACTCGATGCAATGGGAAAGTTTAACCTCCATCGCTTCATGAACCTATTCCGACACCTTGGAATATACCATTCCGTGCTATACGACGAAGACTCGGACAGAAAGATGGCCTCGGCAGTGAAAGGCGTCTTGGAGGGATGCCGAAACCCGTTTACAATACATATACACGCTTTCGCGCCAGACCTCGAGGGATTTCTAAATATCGAAAGGACCAAGCCAAAACACCGCAAACCGCAGCATGCACTTTACCGAATTCGCCAGGGAGTGGTGCCGCCCGCGAGGCTTGCAGAACTATCGGAAGTAATTAAACGAGCAATAGCTTCATAGCTCGGTGTGCCCAAACTATGTACCAAGCTGGCGGACGAGCATGGACAGGAGCGGAGCCGATACAGGCGGCATGGTTGACGGACGAGGATGGCAGCGGCAGAAATCCATGGACGGACCAACCGTCCGGTCAGCGGACAGGGTAGACGCCTACCGCCACCATTCAAGATCATCGTCAAGCATGGATCTGTGAGTGTCTCCGGCGATGCGATGGCAGCCAGAGTGGCAGCCAAGTCCGCGGACAGCGGGAGACGGCCACGGGACTCGGTGGACGAGACTGAGCCCGTGACCAACGCCGACGGACGTCCACGGACGAAGCACCGAAGATCCCTTAATCCGCAGACCCGGCCACCTTGCGTGCCACTGTCAATACCGGTCTTATGTGATCGCCGGGTCGCGCCTGACCGGTTGGGCAAGCGGAGTACAATCAGAGTGATCGTTGTCTCAGGATGGGGCAAATCTCCGTTCGATTCGGGGTCGCCGGGCGTGCCCTCGGAGTTGCGATGATCGCTAGCTGGTTGACCTGGTTCCTCACCAGTCGCGAGCTGTACATCTGCCGCATCTACCGGTTGGGGGTACGCATGAAGGTTGCTCTACGTAAGAGCGCACGTAAGATTGCCAGCGCTCTGTGGGCCCTCGGCGGTGGAGTAATGGCAACTCATCCCCTTTCCTGAGGCAACGATCTCTCGCGCGCTTGACAGCCAAACTGACAGCCGAGCCGCCGGACTTCGGTAAACCTCCATGAACGCAGGCTGACGCGATCGCAGAGGTCGCCGGACTCCCTGGACGTCCGTAGAGCTGCCTGGATGATCCAGATGACACTACGGATCTGAAGGTTCCTGCGGGATGTTGGAGCCTCTCCTGTGCGCCGGCCGGGTGTAGCAACGCCTGTAGCAACGGGCGCGTACGTTGGCGGACGACCATGGACACCGGTGTACATCGCCACCTGTGCGCCGCCCGGCCCAGCAAGGACCGGATCTTGCCTTCTAAGCACCAGGTCGCAGGTTCGATCCCTGCCGGACGCACATCAGATCGCTGACCAGGCATGGCCGTAGTAATTGGAGCCACTTTCGTCAAGCTGAGCGGTCAGCGAGATGGTAATTTCGCCCGCATGGTGGAGATCGTTTCGGGGGCGGATCCGGTCTGGCGGCTCCTGCTCGACGGGTGGGACCAGACCCTGCAGACCGCGGGCGGTCGAAAGGCTGGCATCGAGGTGCACCCGCATCTGTCCCGGCACGCGCTGGCCGATGCGTGGCTCGGCGCCGGTGGCGGAGAGCAGACCCTCGCCGACGACATGGGGTGGAGCACCACCCAGATGGTCCGCCGCTATGGCTCCGCCGGACGATCCCGCCGCGCCCAGAACGAGCACGAGCGGCTCGGCCTCGGCGACCGCATCTGACAACCGCGCGGTCTGCGACAGCTTCGCCACGCTGGGCCGGCCCGTCTGACGTCTCCGGAGCGGTTGGCCCCGGACGCCGGGGGGGGGGGGGGGGGGGGGGGGGGGGGGGGGGGGGGGGGGGGGGGGGGGGGGGGGGGGGGGGGGGGGGGCGGGCC
>NZ_JALKFZ020000006.1 GCF_023243075.1 Frankia sp. AiPa1
TTGTTGCGGCGCCGGGATGACACGTTGACGGACAGCGAGGCCGACCGGCTCGCCGACGCGTTGGGTGATCTGCCGTTGGCGATCGATCAGGCGGCGACCTGGCGGGTGGAGACGGGCATGCCCGTCGAGGAGTATCTGGAACTGCTGGGGACGAAGACCAGCGAGTTGTTCCGTGAGGACGAGCCGGCCGAGGCGAGCCAGCGTTCGGTGACCGCCGCGTGGAGTGTGTCCCTGGATCGGTTGGCCGGGCGGAATCCGGCTTCGCTGCGGCTGTTGCAGGTCTGCGCGTTCCTCGCGCCGGAGGGCATCTCGCGGGCGTTGTTCACCCGGGCTCGGGCCACGATGATCGTGCCCGAGCTTGATGAGGCGCTGCGCGATCCGGTGGCGCTGAGCCGGGCGGTGCGGGAGGTCACCCGCTACTCGCTGATCAGGCTGAACCATCGGACGAAGGCCTTCCAGATGCACCGGCTGGTCCAGAAGGTGCTGATCGACCGGATGACGCGGGGCGAGCGGGAGACCATGCGCCGTGGCGCGCAGGCGCTGCTGGCCGCCAGTGACCCCGCGGACGCCGCGGACCCGGAGAACTGGCCCCGGTACGCCGAGCTGTATCCGCATGTCCTGGCCTGCGACGCGGTCCACAGCGGCGACACCTGGGTTCGTGAGCTCTACCTCAACGAGGTGCGGTACCTCTACAACTGGGGTGACCACCGGGCCGCCCACGCCCTGGCCCTCGACGGCTACCGCACCTGGGCGCGGACCCTGGGCGCGGACGACGCGCAGACGCTGCTCGTGGCCGGCTGGCTCAGTTTCATCCTGTTCGTGATCGGGAGTTTTCGGGAGGCCGCCGACCTCAACGAGCAGCTGCTCGACGCCTGTACCCGGGTGTACGGCGAGGAACACGACGCGACGCTGGAGGCGTTGGGCGCGGTGGCCGCGGACCGCCGCGTGCAGGGCGCCTTCGACGACGCGCTGGTCCTGTCCCAGCAGGTGTACGACCGTCTCGTGCGCATCCTGGGGCCGGACGACCCGGCGACGCTGACCGCGGCCCACCACGTGTCGGTGACCTACCGTCTGCTGGGCCAGTTCGCCACCGCGTCGGAGCTGGCCCGGGAGACCCTGCAACGGCGGCAGACCCAGCTCGGCGCCGACGCGATCCCGACCCTGACCACCGCCAGCGGGATCAACACCGACCACCGTGAGCTCGGCGAGTACATCCTGGCCCGCCACCAGCAGGAAGAAGTCGTCACCAGGCTGCGGGTCGCGCTCGGCTCGACCCCGGACGTCGAGGACAACCCCCAGCTGCTACGCGCCCGGCGAAACCTCGCCGTCGCCCGACGCAAGGCCGGTGACCACACCGGCGCACTCGAGGTGTCCCACGACGTCCGCGAACGACTGATGGGACGGTACGGACCTGACTACCCGGACACGCTGGCCGCGTCCCTGTGCCTGTCCATGGACCTGCGCCAGACCGGCGACCTCGCCGCCGCCCGGGACCTGTGCGCCGACACCCTCGACCGGTACCGCACCGTCCTGGGCCCCACCCACCCCCACACCCTCGCCGCCGCCGTCAACCTCGGACTCACC
Source organism: Frankia sp. AiPa1 (assembly GCF_023243075.1). Classification (GTDB taxonomy): domain Bacteria; phylum Actinomycetota; class Actinomycetes; order Frankiales; family Frankiaceae; genus Frankia. Next base: position 1,585 of record NZ_JALKFZ020000006.1, read on the forward strand.
CACCGGCTCGGCGGCGACGTCATCACCGCCTACCCCACCGACCTCGACGCCCTCACCCACCTACGGAACACACTCGGCGAGGACCACCCCGCCACCCTGATCGCACGAATCAACCTCGCCAGCGACCACTACGCCCTCGGCGACGCCGAACAAGCCCGCCACCTCGACACCGACGTCGTCGAACAAGCCATACGGCTCCTCGGCACCACCCACCCCATCACCCTCGCCGCCCAGACCAACCTCGCCATCGACCTCCGCCGACTCG
>NZ_JALKFZ020000007.1 GCF_023243075.1 Frankia sp. AiPa1
CTGAGCCTGGATGCACCGTCCGATTTGCCCGGTGATCGGCGTGGTGAACAAGAAAGTGCCCTCTGACCTGGGACGATGGGGTTGCTGAGACCATCCGTCATCCGACAGGCGAGGGCACTTCCGAAGTGCGATTGTTGCATACCCCATCGAAGATCGATTTCCGGTGCGATGACCCCAACCTGGTCGCCGCGGCCGGGCTGGTGCCCGTGATGCGGCTGGCCGAGCGGGCCGGGCTACCTGAGCTGGTCGCCGACCACCTCCGTCTGCCCGCCGCGGCCGGGTCGGCGGGGGCGAACGTCGAGGCGAAGGTCGGCTCTCTGGTCGCGGGGATGGTCGCCGGGGCGGACAGCATCGACGACCTGGGACTGCCGCGTCACGGCGCGCTGGGTGACCTGTTCGCGGGGATCCGGGCCCCCTCCACACTCGGGACGTTCCTGCGGTCGCTGACCTGGGGCAACGTGCGCCAACTCCAGAAGGTCAGCCGGCTGCTGCTGGCCAAGCTCGCCACCACGACCCGGGCACTTGACGGGGCCGGCACGTTGGCGTTCGTCGACCTGGACTCCTGCCAGCGCCGGGTGTTCGGCCCCGCCAAGCAGGGCGCCGCGTTCGGTCACACCAAAATCGCCAGCAAGTCCGTGTTCGTGCGGGGCCTGAACGCCCTGGTCGGCACGGTGTGCACCCCGATCGCGGCCCCGCTGGTCGCGGCCACCCGGCTACGCGGCGGCAACGCCGTCTCGTCCAGGGGCGCCGCGGGCTTCCTCGCCGAGACCATCGGCGCGGCCCGTGCCGCCGGCGCCACCGGGACCCTCGTCGCCCGGATGGATTCCGGCTTCTACACCGCCGACGTCGTCGCCACCGCCCGCCGCCACAAGGCCCACTTCTCGATCACCACCCCACAGAACAGCGCGATCCAGGCCGCCTGCGCGGCCATCGACGAAGCGGCCTGGACCCCGATCCGCTACCCACGGGCGATCTGGGACGACGACCTCGGGCAGTGGATCTCGGACGCGCAGATCGCCGAGACCACCTACACCGCCTTCGCCCACACACCGTCCCCGGTCACCGCACGGCTGATCGTCCGCCGCGTCAAGGCCCTGAACCCGAAGGCGAACCCCGGCCAGGGCGACCTGTTCCCCACCTGGCGCCACCACGCCGTGTTCACCGACAGCCCGTTCACCCTGCAACAGGCCGAAGCCCAGCACCGCGACCACGCGATCATCGAACAGGTCAACGCCGACCTGATCAACGGCCCGCTCGCCCACCTACCCTCCGGGGTGTTCACCGCCAACGCCGCCTGGCTCACCCTCGCCGCCCTCGCCCACAACCTGCTCCGCGCCGCTGGCACTCTCGCCAGCGCCTTCCACGCCCGCGGCGCCACCCTGCGCGCCCACCTCATCCACGTCCCCGCCCGCCTCGCCCGCCACGGCCGCGGACACATCACCCTGCACCTCCCCACAGGCTGGCACGCAGCAAACGCCCTGACCGGCCTGTTCACTACCGTCCACGCACTCCCACCCGCCCGCGCCGCCTGAACACCACACCCCGCAACCCCACGCACCCGGTCAGCAACACCCACCCCAGCCCCCGACCCAGGACCCGGACACACCGCCAAACCATGAGCGGCTCAGCCAGCCACACCCACAAACAACTACCGAACGTTAACGATCGTTACAGATCAACGGGAATGGTGCGGAAATCCAGCCGGTGCATCCAGGCTGAG
>NZ_JALKFZ020000008.1 GCF_023243075.1 Frankia sp. AiPa1
GTAACTGGTCAGGTGCCGGCTTGATCTTTGGTTAGCTGGTTGCGGGCATCCAGGGGCGGCCCTCGGCGAGTTGGACGAGGGCGGGGAACTGGCCGATGCCGTGTTTGGTGGTGGTGGACAGGTAGCTTCGGATCGCGCAGAACTGGCGGGCGCCGGTGAGGCTGCGTAGGCAGCCGGATACTTTCTGCCGCAGTTTGATCATGCGGATGTCGCGTTCGCAGCCGTTGTTGTCCGCGGGGACCCGCGGGTCACGGGTGAACCGCAGGTAGTCGGTTTCGCGGTCGATGAGGCGGCAGGCAAGGGCGTGGCGGGCGGCCATGAGTTTCGTGCCGCGCGGGGAGGTCTGGCTGATCCCGATGTGGGCGGCGTGGCGCAGCAGCCGGGTGTGGGTCGTGAGGTCAGTCGCCTCGACCGCGGTGCCGGTGGTGGTGGCGTCGACGGTGAGTCGGTGCAGGGTGACGAGGGCGTCGGCGGCCTGGGTGGCCCAGCACCAGGTGTCGGCCGGGGCGGCGTCGCTGACGGCCTGCAGCTCACGCAGTACGTGGGCGACACACAGCTGGTGGGTGGCGGACGTGTAGGTGTCATACGGCGCCCAGGCGTCGTGGACCACGACCCCCTCGAAGCCGGTCAGCACCCCGAGGGCGTCGATCCCGGCGGTCCCACGCTTTGGATGGCAGTCGAGGAGGGTGTACTTCCCGGTGCGGGCGCAGTGCACCCAGTGCAGCCTGCCGGCGACCCGTAGCCCGGTCTCGTCCGCGCCGACCACGGCGGCGCCGGCGATCAGGTCACGGACCGCGGTCAGGAAACCGGCCAGATCAGTGGCGGCGCGGGCGGCCATCGCCGCGACCGTGCCCGCGGACAGGGGGATCCCGACCAGCTCGGCGAGCGCGGTCGCGGTCCGGTCCTTCGACAGGAACTGGCCGCAGTACAGGTAGACCGCCGCCGCGGTCACCCGCGGCCCGTACTGCACCGGGGCGTCCACCCCGACCGGTGGGGTCGCCTTCGTGCGTCTCCCGCAGCCGCATTCCCGCTCCAGGAGCTGATGCTCGGTCACCCGCGGGCGCAGGTCGGGCAGGTCGAACACCTGCCGGCGTTCGGTGCGGGTCACCGGCCGGTCGGCCAGCGACGTCCCGCACCCCGAGCACGGCCCCGGCTCGTGCGCGACACGCTCGTCAGGATCGTCGACCATCCGCAGCGTCGATCCGGGATGGCCGTCCTGCCCGCCAGGGCGCCGGCCGGTCTTCGTCCGCAGCGACTTCGGGGCCGGTTTGGCCAACCCGTCGGAACTTGGTGGCTTCGAGGAGGTCCGCGACGTCTTGCCGATCTGGGCTTCCAGCTCCGCGATGCGTTCCAGCGCCCGCGCGAGATCCGCCCGCAGGCTCACCACCAGCGCCGCGAGCTCGTCATACGACGGCACCAGCGGCACGGGCGGATCATCGGACACACCCGGACCCTACGACCCGATCAACCACATCACGCCAACGCTCCGGGACAGCCTGGCCATCACAACGTCCCAACCAGCCGGGAAACGAAAAACAAACGATCTACGAGACCTGACCAGTTACCC
>NZ_JALKFZ020000009.1 GCF_023243075.1 Frankia sp. AiPa1
CAGGGCTGCGCGAAGGTCGCGTGGTGTGACGATCTGTCGCGTTAGGTGACCATGAACTGGAGTGCCCGGTGGCGGTCTCCGGCGATGTACTCGAGGGTTTCCTTGACCTTTCGGACTCCGTGGAGGCGGAGGAGGCTCAGGGCGAGGTTGCGGATGGTGGCGAGGTTTCTTGGCCCGTTTCCGGTGGAGGCGCGGCAGGCATCCTCCCGCCAGGCGGTGTCGCGGATGTAATGGAGGCGGTTCTCGATTCCCCAATGCAGGCGGACGTGGGTGTGGATTGCCGCCGGGGTGGCACGGTTTCCTCGTAGGCTGGTGACGATGAAGGCGTATTCCTTGGTGAGTCTGTTTCCTTCGAGGTCGAACTCGTCCCGGCGGATGACGGCGATGGTGCGCGCGAAGGGGAATCGGAGGTCGGTGACGGCGGTGGTCCAGACCGCCCAGCGCCTGATGCGTCCGTGGGACCGTTCCTCTTCCTCGTGTCCGGGTGTTTCCTGGAGGAGTTTCAGGCAGCGTCCGAACACGTCCCGGTAGAGTTTCGGCTGGTTTCCTTTGACGTTTAGGACGTAGTCGATTCCGCTTTTTCTGAGGAGGATGGCGGTCCTGAACTGGGTGTGGGCCGCGTCCGCGGTGGCGATCGTCCGGCCGCGGGTGTGGCGGAGGTTCTTCACGAGGCCGGCGACCTGGGTGATCTCGTTCGTGTCGTCGGGCACGAGGGTCTGCGCGACGACGGCGCCTTTGTCGTGGGTCATGGCCGCGAACAGCCTGACCTGTTTGTTCTCGTCGGTCCAGGCGCCGCGCAGGACCTTGCCGTCCAGAGCGATCACGAGGTCTCCGTCGTGGTCGCGGGTCGCGCACTCGTGGATCCAGGCGCAGGTGACCAGGTCGAGCAGGTCCGCGTCCACGTGGGTGAGGACGTCGCGGATGGTGGATTCGCCCGGTGCGTAGAAGGCCGCCGTGAAATGGTCGTAGGGTGCGCCGAGCTGGGCGAGCAGGCATTGCGGTAGGTCGGCCGCGCGCCTTCCGATCTCGCGGTATCCCGCGGCACCGGTGAGTGTCGCGACGAGCGCGACGGCGAGCACGAAAGGAAGTTCGTAGATCTTTCCACGGTCGGCGCGGAAGTCGTTTACCTGGCGCAGCATTTCGAGAAGTCGGGTGGCTTTCTGGTCGGCGGCCTGGTCAGGGCCGTTCGACAGTGCGGCGCCGGTCTGGCATGATGGCATGCGGTGGCCTTCTGGTCTGGGCTTTTGTTTGTTGGCGCTTTCATTATCCCAGCCAGGAGGCCATCTTTTTCACAACGACGCGTCAGCGCCGGCCGGATTGCTTGCCCGGCGGCCGATACCGGGTTTCGGTGGGTTCCGCGGCCGATGAGGAAGATATCGGATCCACGGTTTCGAATAGGTTGCCACTGTCGTTCCCGCGTAATGGCGGGGGTCTTCTACGTCACCGCCTACGACGCGTGAGCCATCACACCTGGCGTTTACTCAACGTAGTTGATCGTAGCCGAAAGCTACCTTCGCGCAGCCCTG
>NZ_JALKFZ020000010.1 GCF_023243075.1 Frankia sp. AiPa1
GGATTCGCCGGCCGGTTCAGTGCTTTTCTCGTCTGATTCTTCGTCTGATTCTTCGGTTGTGTCGAGGGTGTTTCCGTGGGTGGTGTCGGGGCGGGATGCGGCGGGTTTGTTGGGGCAGGCGGAGCGGTTGTCGGTGTTTGTGTCGGGGCGGCCGGGGGTGGATGTGGGGGATGTGGGTTTCTCGTTGGTGTCGTCGCGGTCGGTGTTCGCGCATCGTGGGGTGGTGGTGGCGGGGGATCGGGCGGGTTTTCTGGCGGGGTTGGGGGTGTTGGCGCGGGGGGAGTCGGCGGTGGGTGTGGTGTCGGGGGTGGTGTCGGGGGTGGCGGGTTCGGGGCCGGTGTTCGTGTTTCCGGGTCAGGGGTCGCAGTGGGTGGGGATGGCGGTGGAGTTGATGGATTCCTCGCCGGTGTTCCGGGAGTGGTTGGTGGCGTGTGCGGGGGCGTTGGAGTCGTGGGTGGACTGGTCGTTGGTGGGGGTGTTGCGGGGGGTGGCGGGTGCGCCGGGTTTGGAGCGGGTGGATGTGGTGCAGCCGGTGTTGTGGGCGGTGATGGTGTCGTTGGCGGGGTTGTGGGGGTCGTTGGGGGTGGTGCCGTCGGTGGTGGTGGGGCATTCGCAGGGGGAGATCGCGGCGGCGTGTGTGGCGGGGGCGTTGAGTCTGGTGGATGGGGCGCGGGTGGTGGCGGTGCGCAGCCGGTTGGTGGGGGAGTGGTTGTCGGGTCGGGGTGGGATGGCGTCGGTGGGGTTGCCGGTGGCGGTGGTGGAGGAGTGGCTGGGGTCGTGGGGTGGGCGGTTGTCGGTGGCGGCGGTGAATGGGCCGTCGTCGACGGTGGTGTCGGGTGATCGGGGGGCGTTGGATGAGTTTCTGGCTGGTTGTGAGTCGCGGGAGGTGTGGGTTCGGCGGGTCGCTGTGGATTATGCGTCGCATTCAGTGCAGGTGGATGGTGTGCGGGGTGAGTTGTTGGCTGCTTTGGAAGGGTTGTCGCCGCGGGTTCCGGATATTCCGTTCTTCTCGACGGTGACCGGTGAGCTGGTGGATTCGGCGGTGCTGGACGCCGGCTACTGGGCGCGCAATCTGCGGGAGCCGGTGAAGTTCGAGCCCGCGGTCCGCCGCCTGGTGGACCAGGGGCATCGGATGTTCATCGAGGTCAGTTCGCATCCGGTGTTGACCGTCGGGGTGCAGGAGACCATCGACGCGGCGGATTCGGACGCGGTGACAATCGGGACCCTGCGGCGAGATGACGGAGGTCCCCGTCGTTTCCTCGCGAGCGTGGCCGAGGCGTTCACGCACGGCGTCGCGGTGGACTGGGCGCCGGTGTTCGAGGCGCCGGTGTTCGAGGCGCAGCCGAGGCGGGTCGACCTGCCCACCTACGCCTTCCAGGAACAGCGGTACTGG
>NZ_JALKFZ020000011.1 GCF_023243075.1 Frankia sp. AiPa1
TGAGGTGCCTCTTTTCTTCCGGACAGTGCCCCCTACTAGAATAGGGGGCATCACGGAAGGAGGATTAGTTGACGCGTAAGCGTGGGAAATTCTCGGCCGAGTTCAAGGAAGAAGCCGTGAGGATGGTGATCGAGACATCCCGTGCGATCTCCGATGTCGCACGGGAACTCGGCATCCTAGAAGGAACCCTTGGAACCTGGGTCGCCACCTACCGGCGGGCCCACGCCGGCGAGGCGCCGCCACCGACCACCGATGAAAGCGCGCGGCTGCGTGAACTTGAACAGCAGAACCGTGAGCTGCGCATGGAAAACGAGTTCCTGAAAAAAGCCGCAGCGTACTTCGCCAAGGATCATCGGTGAGCGACACGTTCGAGTTCATCGATGCGGAGTACGCCACCCGCACCACCGCGAATGCCGCCACACCCGTCCCGTCGATCATCCAGATGTGCGTCTGGCTCGGCGTCTCCCGGTCCGGCTTCTACGAATGGCGCGACCGGCCAGCGTCGGCGACCGCGACCCGCCGCGGGGAACTCGCCGCGCTCGTCGCCCGGTCGTTCACCGCCTCCGACGGCACCTACGGCCACCGGCGCGTCCACGCTGACCTGGCCGCCTGGGGTCGTCCCTGCGGCCTCGAACTCGTCCGGGCCCTCATGCGCGAGCAGGGCCTGGAGCCCTGCCAGCCACGGCCCTGGCGGCACGCTCTGACCGAACCCGACCAGACCCCGGCCGCGATCCCCGACCTGCTCGACCGCGACTTCACCGCCGACACCCCCGGCACCAAGATGGTCGGCGACATCACCTACATTCCCACCTGGGAAGGCTGGCTGTATCTGGCGACCGTCCTCGACTGCCACACCAAAGCCGTCATCGGCTGGGCCATGGACGACAACTACAAGACCGGGCTCATCGACACCGCCATCACCATGGCCGCCCGCAACCACCAGCTCGCTGACGGAGCCATTTTCCATTCCGACCGCGGAAGTAACTATACGTCTGCCCAGTTCGCTGCTACGTTGAACAGGTTCGGGATCCGCCAGTCCGTCGGCCGGACCGGAATCTGCTACGACAACGCCATGGCCGAATCATTCTTTGCCGCCCTCAAAAACGAACGGGTCCACCGCACCGCCTACCCCACCCGCGAACACGCCCGCCGCGACATCACCCGCTACATCGAACTCCGCTACAACACGACACGCCGCCACTCCGCACTCGACTACCGCACCCCACGACAGGTCCACGACGAATACCTGAAAAAGCAGCCCGCCGCGTAGATCAACCTAATAGAGACTGTCCGGATTTAAAAGGGCACATCA
>NZ_JALKFZ020000034.1 GCF_023243075.1 Frankia sp. AiPa1
CTTCACCACCCGCTTCCCCATACCTGACAGAATACATGAATCCGGCGTCACCGTGACGGCGGAGTTGATGCGCTAACCCCGCCCGGAAGGACGGGGCCTGCGCGCTACGTTTCATGGTCGCTGGTCTGACCACCCCTGATCCGCCGCCTTGGGCGGTCCGCGCGCAGGGGCCGAGCGGCCGCGACGGCCGTAGGCTGGCGGCCGATGCCGTGGCGCGGGCGGCGAGCTGGCCCGCCGTCTTCGTGGAGGTGCCGAGCGGATGAGCGCGACCTGTACCCACCTGGACTCCGTCAAGGTGACCACGCTGCCCGCCGCCATCCGCGGCTGCGAGGAGTGCCTGGCCACCGGCGGAGTCTGGGTCCACCTGCGCATGTGCGAAAGCTGCGGCCGGATCGGCTGCTGCGACAGCTCACCGGGCCGGCACGCCTCCCGGCACGCCGCGAGCGCGCACCATCCGATCGCGCGTTCCGCCGAGCCTGGCGAGCACTGGAGCTGGTGCTTCGTGGACGAGACCCCCGTCACGCCAAACCCGAGCTGAGGACCCCGGCGGCGCAGTGGTCCGCAGCCCCACACCACCCGCCCGCTCCACGCAGCGATGGCGGGTTGTGGCCCTTCGTGGCGGAATACTAGGCTCCATCCCGATGGCGCCTAGTGCAGACGAAGTGGGGCGACGGACCTTGCGGGACGATCGGTGATCGTCGACCGGGAGCGGGTGGCGAAGGCCCTGCCTGGTTATGAACTGGGCGAGCAGCTCGGGTCCGGGGCGTTCGGGCTGGTGCTGGCGGGCACGCACCGTCAGATGGGCCGACCGGTGGCCATCAAGGTGGTGGAGGCCAGGGGCACCGCGGCCGCCGCCGCGGGTTTCGCCGCCGAGGCGCGGGTCCTGGGCCGGCTCGATCATCCGCATGTCGTGCGGGTCTACGACTACGTCGAGGACAGCGGCCTGTGCATGGTCGTGATGGAGCTGCTGGCGGGGGGCACCCTGAACGGGCGGCGAGCGGCGATGAGCCCCGAGCGGATCTGCGCGGTGGCGCTCGCGGCCGCCGCGGCGCTGGAGCATGCGCACCGCCACAAGGTGCTCCACCGCGACATCAAGGCCGACAACGTCATGTTCACCGCCGACGGCACGCTCAAGGTCACCGATTTCGGCATCGCCAAGTTGTTCGAGGGGTCGGGGACGACCGCCAGCGGCATCGCCGGCACGCCGGCGTACATGGCCCCGGAACAGATCGAGGGTGGCCAGCTCGGGCCGTGGACCGATCTGTACGCGCTGGGGATCGTCCTGTACAGCCTGTTCACCGGGCGGCTTCCGTTCGATCCGAAGACACCTCTACTCACCCTGCTGAGCCAGCAGATCTCCGAGCCGCCGCCGTCGATGGCCGGTGTCGCCGCTCCGCTGGCCGACCTGGTCGTGCGCATGCTGGCCAAATCCCCCGCCGACCGACCTCCGGACGCCGCCACGTTCGCACTCGAGCTGGCCGCCGCCGCCACCGCCGTGTTCGGTGTCGGGTGGGCCGCCCGCGGGCAGTTGCCGCTGTTTCTCGGCGATGCGGTCCGCGCCGCCACCGACCGGCCATCCGAGCCGGCTCGCTGGCGAACGGGCTCCCCGGTACCGGCCGCGGGCCCCGATTCGCTGGGGCTGGACCAGCTGGTGCCGATCGGAACCGGCGGCGGCATCAGCTCCGTCCCACCGAAGTCGGAACCACCGAAGTCGGAACCGCCGACGCCGGACTGGCCGACACCAGAGCCCTCGGCGCCGGACTCGCGGGAGCCGCGGGAGCGCGCGCTGACCGGACGCGGCGACGACGACATCACGTTCGTTCCGCCGACGCCCGAACCGCTCGTGTCCGCGCCGCCGAACTCCCTCCCGCCGACGTCCGAACCGCTGGTGCCGGACGGGCGGGGGTCCGAGGTGGCTGGGCTGCCGACCGAGGTCGTCGCGCAGCACGCGCGGCGGTCGGCGGACGGATCCGGGGAGAAACCGCCCACCGGCTCGCCCGCCGCTTCGCCCGCCGAGGGGCCGCGACGGCGGCGGGACCGTGGCGCCTGGATCGTCGGCGCTGTCGCACTCGTTCTGGTCGTCGCGGTGGCGCTGGTCGGGCTGGTCATCTACCCCGACCTGACATCTCCGCGGCACTCCACGGCGCACCCGTCCGCCTCGGCGTCGGCCGGCACGGTGCCCGTGGTGAGGGCGGCGGGGTCGCCGTCTTCGGGGCCGCGTGGCACGGCCGCACCGACCGCCGGGTCGGCCGTGCCACCCAGCGGTTCCAGCCCGGCCACGGCGGTGAGCACCGCGCCCACCGACGCCGGGGCCACCCACGCCACGACCGCGGACGTCACGCTCACGCACGCCCCCACGGCGAACGCCCTACCCGAGGTCGCCGCACACCCGACCGCGTCGGCGATCCGCGGCATCAACGGCGGGGACGACCGGGCCCAGGTCCCGGGCTCCGAGGCGGACACCGTCTGGGTGGCCAACGCCGCCGCATGTTCGGCGTGGTTGGACGACAACGGTTCCGGCGCACTCGCGGGAGTACTCAACACATCGCTCACCCAGGCCTGCGCCGCCAACCTGTACCGCAGCGACGGAATGGCGTACACCTTCTCCGCGTCCTGGGGCGCCGCGAAGACGAACTTCATTCCGGTCTCGGGATACACGATGTGGATCTGCGTGTGGCGCGCGGGCGACCAGTCGAACACCGAGGTGTGCTCAGCCCGCTTCGGCCTGAACGGCACCACCCCGGTCAGGAGGTGACCCGCACCGGGAGCGACCCGGTGATCGAGCTGATCGACCAGGCGGATCCGGATCAGCCGTCTGCGCCTCTTCTGATTCCGATGACCGTTGATCCCGGCATTCCGTTGATCCCGGCATTCCGTGGCTGGCGCGCCTGGCCGCGCGCCAGCCTGTGCGGCCCTGGGAGGGCTCAGCTCACGCGGGTGCCCGTGAAGGACATCCCGGGCATGATGCCGGGCTTCGCCTTGCCCGTCATCGTGTCGCCGCTGACGGTGGCCGTCGATTTGAGGGTGAGTTTCATCGGCGAGGTGACCTTGACCGACCAGGAGATCTTGTCGCCGTCGATACGACCGTCGGCGATCTCGAGCGTCATGCCGTCCTGCACCATGGAACCGGTGAATCCGGCACCGTCGGTCTTGATTTCGAGTGCGCCTTTCTGTTCCCCGATCGGTGACGAAAGGACAATTTCCCAGCGTCCGTCGATGCTCATCTGCGCCGCTCCTTTGAAGTGTGAACAGAGGCAGGCGGTTTATATCACTTCGCCCCGCTACGCGCCCGGGTTGACGTACGTATGGGCCAGCCGACGAGGGGGCGTCGGCGAGGCCGACGGTCAGCGCGGGGATCACCGCCAGTCCTCTCGCCGCCGGTCACGCCGCCCGGAGGTCGCCGATGGCCCACGATCACGTGACCGTCGCCGGCCACCTTCAGCCGGGCAGCGTGTCGCGTACGTCCGGGGCCTCGCTGACCGACGACGCCGCCCGCCCGCGGCCTGGTCGAACGGGAGACTACCGCCGCCGTGCGGTTGATTGACCGCCCAGTACAGAAACTTCTTGACCGAGCGGTACAAGAAATCCAGAATCCGGTGCATGAGCGGTCTTGAGTGGGATGAGGTCTTCGACGTCGTCGTCGTGGGGAGCGGTGCGGGTGCCCTCACCTCGGCACTGCTCGCCGCGGACGGCGGCGCGAGCGTCTGCGTCGTGGAGAAGTCCGAGTTCATCGGCGGGACGACGGCGGTCTCCGGCGGAGACATGTGGATCCCGTGCAACCGCCACATCGCCGATCAGGACACGCGCGAGGAGGCGATCGCCTACGTCACGCGCCTCTCCGACGGCCGCGCCTACGATCCGCACCTCATCGAGGTCTACGTCGACACCGGTGCCGAAGCCCTCGACTACCTCGAGACCCACACCGGCCTCGTGACCCGCGCGCACAAGGGGCTGCCCGACTACTACGCCGTCGTGCCCGGTCGCGTTCCCGGCACCAAGGACATCCCGCGGTCGGTCTCCTGTCAGCCCTATCCGGCGGTGGCCGAACTCGGCGCCGAGTGGGCCGCGCGAGTGAACCCCAGCCCCTGGGTGAAGCCGCCCGAGGTGGCCTACGCGGAGGAGATCCCGGTCGTTCCCCGGGAGGAGCTGCTGCGCCGCCGGCGGGAAGGGTACCGGGCCAAGGGAGGCGGTCTCGTCGCCGCGCTGTTGAAGGCGCTGCTGGACCGCGGGGTCTCGGTGCGCCACTCGACCCCGGGGCGCGAACTGGTGACGAACGACGAACGCGGCGTCATCGGCGTCGTCGTCGGTGCGGACGGGGCGCTCACCCGCCTCGGAGCGCGCAAGGGCGTCGTCCTGGCCACCGGCGGCTTCGAGTGGAACCCCGACATGGTGTCGACGTTCCTCGGCTACGACGTGAAGCCGTGCACGCCATGGAGCAACACCGGGGACGGCCACCGGATGGCGATGCGCGCCGGGGCCCGGCTCGGCCTGATGACGTCGTTCTTCAGCTACGGCGTGATGTACGACCCCTGGGAGGTCGGCCGCGACGGCAACCCGCTGCCGCAGATGGAGATGGGCCTGGGCGCCGGGTCGATCATCGTCAACCAGCGGGGCCGGCGCTTCATGCACGGCGGCTACACGTACAACGACTTCTCGCACCCGTTCAACGCCTTCGACCAGCGCAACCCGGGCTACACGAACAAGGGGCCCGCCTGGTGCGTCTTCGGCGCGGCGCACTTCGAGGGGAAGGGCGTCTTCGGCGGCCGGCTCGTCGACGGCGCCCTCGTCGGGCCGAACGGCCAGCCGGCCCCGCCGTGGCTCGTCGTGGCGGACAGCGTCCGCGAGCTCGCGGCGAAGATCGGCGTCGACCCGGACACCCTCGAGGAAACGGTGCTCCGGTACAACACGTTCGCGGAGAAGGGCGAGGACCCCGACTGGGGCGACCCCGAGCAGGTCCGCTCGGCCACCGGCCCGGACACGACGAGCCTGAAGCCCGTGCTCGGCCCGACCTACGGCGCGATCCAGCAGTGGCCCGGGACGCTGGGAACCAGCGGAGGCCCGCAGATCGACGCCGACGCCCGCGTCCTGGGCACCGAGGTGCCGATCATCGACGGACTCTACGCCGCCGGCAACACCGCGGCCTCCGTCCTCGGCGGCACCTACCCGGGCGGCGGCTCCTGCATCGGCCCCAGCATGGTGATGGGCTACCGCGCCGGCCGGCACGCCGCCGCCCGGCCCGCCCGCGACATCGGCTGAACGCGCCCCGGTCCCCGGCGCCGGATCGAGGCCCGCGCGCCGAGGGTCGGCGTGCGGGGCGGGCCTCCTGCCATGCTCGTTCGGGTCCGGGCCAGGGCTCGCGGAGATCAGCGTCCGCGAATACGAGGTGCTGCACCTGTCCGCGCCGCGTCTGGCCGACCTGCCGGTCGGCCAGATCTGGTAGGCGACGCCCGGCGCGTCCTCCTGCCGCCGAGCGATTCGGAAACGTCACCCAAGCTTCTTCTGGAAACACATTCGGCTGATGACGAGGCTTTTCTCCCGTCCTCCGCGCTCCAGCCGGACAGACGATCACATAATCCGGTGGGTGCGATAGGTGGCCTCGATGGCTCTATCGCCTTAGCGCCGGAATCCTTGACGACGTCAAGACCGCGGACAACGCTGGCAGCGCCCCCGACGCTGACCGACGCGTCTCCCGAGCAGCGAGGAAACGATGACCGCAGGGACCACCGCCCCGGCCACGTTCGACGCGTTCGACCCCGCCCACCGCCTCGACCCCTATCCGGTGTACGAGCGGGTCCGAGAGACCGCCCGGTTCTGCCCCTTCGCGATCGGCGATGTTCCCGTCACCGTCGTCACCCGGTACGAGGATCTTGAGGAGATTCTGCAGAGCGAGGACTGGGTGCACGGCTATGACGCCGGCATCAGCCCGTTCCGGGAGCCCACGGCGGACGTTCCCCGGTCGTTCCTGCGGATGGATCCGCCCGACCACACCCGGCTGCGCGGGCTGGTGAACAAGGCGTTCACCCCCCGCACCATCTCCGCGTTGGAACCGGCGATTCACGCCACCGCCAGACGAATCATCGAGGCGGCGCTCGATGACGGCCGGCTCGAGGTCATGAACGGCCTCGGCGCCCCCGTCGCCAGCACCACGATCGGCCATCTGCTCGGCGTGCCGGACGATGTCGGTACGCGGCTGCGCGACTGGGCACTCGCGATCGCCCGCGGCACCGACCCGGACAACCTCCTGTCCGAGGCGGAGATCGCCAGCCGTACCCGGGCCACCCACGACTTCCGGGTGTACTTCCGGGAGCTCATCAACGAGCGCCGCGCCCGGCCGACCCGCGACGTGCTCGGCATCCTGGCCAGCGCTGAGGAACGCGGTGACGTGCTGCGCGAGGACGAACTGCTCGGCATCTCGTCGTTGATGCTCGTCGCCGGCATGGAGACGAGCATCAACTTCATCGGCAACAGCGTGCTGGCTCTTCTGCGGCACCCCGACCAGCTCGCGTTGCTGCGGGAGCGGCCCGAGCTCACCGCGTCGGCGGTCGAGGAGGTCCTGCGCTACGACCCGCCGACCCAGTTCACCATGCGCACGGCGGCGACCAGGACCACCGTCGGCGGGCACACCTTCTCCCGCGGCGACGGCGTGATGCTCGTCAGCGCCGCGGCCGGCCGGGATCCGCGGGTCTACGACGAGCCCGACCGGTTCGACATCACCCGATTCCACCCGCCGAAGCCGGCGCGGCGCCATCTCGGGTTCAGCGTCGGCATCCACTTCTGCCTCGGCGCGCCACTGGCCCGAATCGAGGCGGCGGCGACCGTGGGCGCGCTGGTCCAGGCCACCCGCTCCCTCGCCCTCGACGAGACCGCGGGCGTGCTCGCCTACCTGCCGAGCCTGATCCACCGCGGCCTGGTATCGCTGCCGATCACCCTGGCCTGATCACGCTGGCGGCCGGACCCGCGATCAGGCCCTCGAGGTCGAGTTCGCCCGCCCTGGTCTGCGCACCCGCGGCCAGTGCGCCGGTGAACCGTGAGATGGCCACGGGGCTGGTGAACAGCGGCCAGAGCAGTTCGCCTTCGGCCGTCAGCCCTTCGGCGAGCGGTAGGGCCGCCGCGTCCACAGCCTTTCTGGCCGCGGTCACGGCCGCCCTGGGATATGACGCGATGCGCAGAGCCAGCCGCTCGACAAAGCCATCGAGTTCGCCCGGCGGCAGGGCCCGATTGACCAGCCCGTACCGCTGCGCGGTCTCGGCGTCGAGGAGGTCCGCGCCCAGGATGACCTCCAGCGCGCGGGAACGGCCGATCAGACGCGGCAGCTGCTGCGTGCCGCCGCCACCGGGAAGGATCCCGAGGCTGACCTCAGGCTGCCCGAACCACGCCTGCCCACTGGCGGCGAACCGCAGGTCCAGGGACAGCAGGAATTCGTGGCCACTACCGCGAACGCGCCCGACCACCTTGCCGATGGTGACCTGCTCCAGGCTCCGGTACTGATGCAGCAGACCCGGCCCCGGGCCGGCGGCGAACTGCGCCATCGCGGCCGGGTCGAGCACCAGCCGCATGTCGCCGTGCCCCAGGAAGAACTCCGGGTCGGCGCTTTCGAAGACGATGACCCGCACCGCGTCGTCGGCGCGCACCTCGGTCTGGAAACGGTCGAGATCGGCGATCAGCGGACCGTCGAGCAGGTTGAGGGGCGGATGGTCGATGACGACGAACGCGACTCCCTCCCGCCGCCTGACCGTGAGCGCCTCGTACCCCTCATACCTCTCGTGCCCCATCCACATCTCCCCTGGCTTCGATCTTTCTGACTTCTGTTTTCCTACCCAGCAGGATAGCTGGCTTCGCTATCAGAAGTCAGGAGGTATCCTGGGCGCATGGAGTGGACGGATGTCGATCTCGACAACTGCTCCATCGCGAGGGCGCTCGCCGTCGTGGGTTCGCGCTGGACCCTGGTGGTCCTGCGCGAGGCGTTCAACGGCGTGCGGCGCTTCGAGGACTTCCAGCGGCATCTGGGGGTCTCACCGTCGGTCCTCAGTCAGCGCCTGCGGGGCATGACCCAGGACGGCCTCCTCGAGCGCGTGCCCTACCGCGAGGATGGCGACCGCGAGCGCCACGAGTACCGCCCCTCCGAGAAGGCGTGGGACCTCTATCCCGTTGTCGTCGGCCTCATGCAGTGGGGCGACCGGCACCTCGGCGACGGCGACGCTCCCCCGGTCCACCTGATCGACGTCAACTCCGGCAAGCCGGTGATCGCCGCCCTCGTCCCGCACGACGCCCCGACCTGCGCGCCATCGGACATCACCGTGCAGGTCGGGGACTCGCTGACGATCCTGCCGCCGGAGTAGACCTGGGCGGATCAGACGGTAAGCATACGGACGACTTGGTATTCTTCACCAAAACGATCGACAAAGCGCCGATGATGAGAGGTTGTTGTCCGATGCCTGCTGCCGCCCGCTACGGGGATCCCGCCGCGACCCTCGATCTGGTCAATGACGTCCTGCGGGTGCAGCTCGCGCACCGTTCGGTGCGCAGCTTCGGGCCGCGCGACGTCAGCGAGGACGAGCTGGCCGCGCTGGTCACGGCCGCGCAGTCCGCGTCGACCTCGTCCAATCTCCAGGTGTGGAGCGTGATCGCGGTGCGCGAGCCCGCCCGCAAGGCGCGCCTGGCCGCACTCGCCGGCAACCAGAAGTTCATCGCGCAGGCCCCGCTGTTCCTGGTCTGGATCGCCGACCTCAGCCGGGTCCACCGCCTCGCCGAGCGGGCCGGAACCCAGGTGGCCGCAGTCGACTATCTGGAGACCACCATCGTCGGCTTCGTCGACACCGCCCTCGCGGCGCAGAACGCCGCCGTCGCCGCCGAGTCGCTGGGCCTTGGCACCGTGTTCGTCGGCGCGGTCCGCAACCAGCCGCAGGAGGTGGCGGCCGAACTCGGGCTGCCCCCGCATGCCGTCGCGGCCTTCGGCCTGGCCGTCGGCGAGCCGGACCCGACCGAGCGGGCCGACGTCAAGCCACGGCTGCCGCGGGACGCGGTGCTGCACCGGGAGCGGTACGCCGTCACCGCGGACGCCCACATCGAGACCTACGACCAGCGGCTGGCCGCCTACAACAGCCGCTTCGGACTGGCGGCCGACACCTGGAGCGACCGCGCACTCGCCCGTCTCGCGGGCCCCGAGTCGATGGCCGGCCGCCACCGCCTGCGCGGAATTCTGGAAAACCTGGGCCTGCCCTCCCGCTGACCGGCTCTCCATTCCGGCGACCCGCCAGGCCAGAGCACCGCACAGGCCGCCACACCAGGCCGCCACACCAGGCCATCGCGCCAGGCCAGAACGATGACCGGCGGACATGGAGCGAAGGACAGGCGAGAGTGATGCGGTGCGGCGAGTCGCCTGTCCCGAGTATCCCGGGAGCCGGACGGCGATTCCGGAGGGTTACCCGAAGAGTGACGATATAACACACTGTGACCACTATCCAGCGCCGGCCATGCTCGGACTGATGCCGGGCATTGACTTCCGGGATACTCCGTGCCGGAATGTGGCCCGGGAGGCTAGTATGTGAGGTATGCGGGTCACGGCGCTCTCCGACCTCAGGCCACCGCAGGTCCGTGCGGTCGAGGAAATTTATCTGGAGGCTTTCCCGTCGGGAGAGCGGATGCCGTTCGACGAGATTTTGAGCGACGCCAACAATGGTGTTCGCGTCGCATATTTCGCGCTGGACGAGGACACGGCAATAGGCTTCGCCTCGGCGTGCGTCCTCCAGTCGGTCCAGACGTTCTTCCTCGAATACATCGCGATCAGCAGGTCGCAACGCGGCAGCGGTTTCGGCGGCGAACTGTGGCGCCACATCTGCGCTGACGCCCAGCTTCACCAGAATGTGTCAGCAATCGTCCTTGAGGTCGAGGACCCGGACGAGCCGGATATCGATCCGGGCACAGCCGCCGACCGCCGACGGCGTATCTCTTTCTACACGGACAGAGGCGCCCGCGTACTGCCCATCACCGACTACCGCGTCCCACTTCTCCAGGGCGACGGAGAACTGCCGATGCTCCTGCTGTGGACGCCTGCGGCCCGATCACAGCCACCGACCGGTGATGAGCTCGTCGACCTCGTACGAGCGCTGTACGAAGAGGGCTACGATCTCCTTCCCAGCCACCCACTTGTGATCGCGGCAACCGGAAAGTAGCGACCGATGGGGACCTCAAACATTGTCGCGGTCGTCGCACTGATACTTTCCATCGGCGCGACGGTGCTGTCGGTATCGGATGCCAGGCAGAATCGGACGGTCACGACCTACAACAGCACGACCGATCTGACCCTCCAGATCGACCGGATCTTCATCGAGTATCCGCACTGGCGGCCCCACTTCTACGACGACAGGCCAGTGCCGGAAAACATGACGGACCCGGATCGCTGCCAGGTACTGGCGATAGCGGAGTTCTGCCTTGACATCCTTGAGTGCATCTGGGATCGGAAAACCGAGTACTCCAAGCAGGATCTCCCCTCCTGGCGTGCCTGGATACTGGACATCTTCAACTTGTCACCGGTCCTGCGGAGTTATTTCACCGAGCACAGCTCCTGGTATCCGACCCTCATGAGTCTGCACCGGGAGGAACGGTCGGCCTGGTGGTCCGACGACGATTCCCCAGCTCCCGCGCCTCCTCAGCCGCGGGCCGGCTGATCGCCACAGGACACGGCTGCAACCGGCCCGCGCTGTTCCGTCCCCGCTTTATGATGTTCGGATTGCGACCGACTGGCGGGATGTGGCCAGTCAGGGTGTGGAGAACGCCCGCGACAGTAATCTACGAAGCGGTAAGGTCAGACTCGGCATGGAAGAGTCGGCCCGCGCGGGCCGCCCCCGGGCAATATCGCGGCCTACGACTACAGGCACGGGATCGCTGTCCGTCTCCGCGGCGAAGGTCGTACCTGTCGGTCACCGACTCCGGCATGAATGCGATCTGAACGGTTCTGTCGGGAGAAGAGCGTGGCGTCGGCATCTGGTCCTCGGTGCACACCGAGCGGTGGCTGGCGCGCCGTATGGTTGCGGTTCAGCCGGCGGAGAGCTGCCAGTGCTGGTAGTCTCCGCCGTTGCAGTCCTGGGTATACAATTCCCCCTGGGAGTTACCGTCCAGACATTCGTTGGTCGCGCGATTCTCGAACTGCTTGCCGTGCGGGCTCTCGGCCGGAATCCAGATCTGGCTCGCGGTGTCCGAGCACAGTGTGGTGAACACGGTGCCGCGGTATTTCGTGCCATCCGCAGCCGGATTGGCCTTTGCGCCCAGGCACAGCCCGGTCTGCACGTCCCTGATCCGGTATCCGCCGCCGGACGAGAGGAGGCTCCAACGCTGGTAGAGGCCGCCATTACAGCCGAGGACGTACGCTGAGCCGCCGGAGTCGCTGTCCAGGCAGAGCGCCGTCGCCGTGCTGAGGAACGTGGTGGTGCCGGCGGCGCCGGACGATACCCCGGTACTCCCGCCGGATGCTGCGGTGCCCCCGCCGGACACCCCGGTACTCCCGCCGGATGCCCTGGAACTCTGGCTCCCGGCCGCGCTCTGATCGCCCACCGGCTGGGCCGAACCACTGGCCGGCACCTGATCGACGCGTGAGGTGGCCGCAGCCGGAGTCTGGCCGCTGGCGGTCGCGGTGGCGGACGTCGTCGCTGCGACCGGCGAGGCCGGCGCCGTCGGAGTCTGGGTCGTTCGGGAGTCGAGCCGAGCTGGCCCCGGATCTGACCCATCCGTCAGCACGACCACGAGAGCGATGACCACAGCGAGGACCGTCGCGATGCCGGCGACGACGGCGACGATCCGGCCCTGGCGGCGCCGCCTGGCGTTCCCGCCCGGTGCCGCGGCGGGAACAGGATTGCCCGTCGACGGCGGTGGGCCGACCATCGGTGCGGCTCCGGCAGCCGGCGGCGGCGTCCCGATGGCCTGCCCGGCGGGGTGCGATGGGCCGGGCTCGGTCGGGACAGCGGCGTCGGGCCCGGAGTCGGACGTGCCCGACGGCAGGGAGGAGGCATCCGGCGGGCCGGAGGACGGCGGCCCACTGGACGGTGCCGGCTCGGCAGGGTCAGCCGGTGTGGCAGGGCCGGCCGGTGTGGCAGGGCCGTGCGGCTGGGCGACGACGGCCGCCGCGGTGGTTGTAGCCGCAGTGAGTGGATCAGGGAGGCGGCCGGACGACGCCGCGGGAGAGGCGTCCAGCCGAGGGCTGAACACAGGCGGCCCGCTGTGCCCGCCGCCCGCGGCGGATGGTGGCCGGGTGAGCGGTGGCAGCGCCGGCAGGTCGGCCAGGCTTGGCAGCAGTTGCCGCACATCGTTCAGTCCGGGACGATCGCGCGGGTTCTTGGCGAGCATCGCCGACAGCACTGCCCACAGGTCGTCAGGAATGCCCGGGGGCCGGGCCGGAATCTCGTTCAGATGAGCGTGCAGGAGCGCCATCACCGGGCGGCCACCGAACGGGGTGAGCCCGCACAACATCTCGTACAGCATGATTCCGGCCGCATACGTGTCGGTGGCCGGAGTGACCGGTGCGGAACTGGCGGATTCGGGGGCCATGTACAGCGGTGTCCCAAGCACGGCCAGGGTGCCGGTCAGCCGGGTGGACGCCTCCATGACGGAGGCGATACCGAAGTCCGAGACCTTGGGTAGATAGGTGTCGTCTCGATAGTCCAGCAGCACGTTCGCCGGCTTCAGGTCACGGTGGACCACACCGAGCGCATGCGCGGCGTCCAAGCCCGTCATGATCTCTATCGTCAGGGTGACGGCTGTGGCTGGTGGGAGGGTGCCCCGCCGGACCAGCTCGCGGCGAAGGTCGGCACCGGCCACGTATTCCATCACGATCGCCAGCTCGCCGCCCTCCGCGACCAGGTCATGGATCGTGACGACGAAAGGTGACCGGACCCGCAGCAGAATTCCACGTTCCCGCAGGAAGCGCGTGATGACCTCGGGATCATCGGCAAACTGGGGATGCAGAAGCTTGAACGCGAAATCGTTTCCCTCGGCGTCATGGCCGCACCACACCTCGCCCATGCCGCCGCGGCCGATCTGCTTTTCCAGCGTATAAGCACTACCCAGCCTTCTCGGCATTTTTGTTTATCCGCTCCACTGTCGTCCACCCTCTGGGTGTACGGAGTGTATCCCGATCACCAATCTCGGACCTGAGGCGCAGGCCGTCCAGCTACCTGGTGAGTTGACGGTGGCCTCTCAATATCACTAACTGTGATCACATGTCATGTCGGCCCGAGTGCCGGATCGATACGCAGGGATAGGGGATGACGAGGAGACTCTGACCACCGAACCGCCTGCGGGACGGGCGGCGGTCAGACCCTGTTCGCCACAGAAGCGGACGCCGGTGGGAGGTCGACGTGCGCCGAGGCGGGCTCGATACCCAGGTGGTCGAGTGTCTCCCACAGCGAGGCGAGGGCGGCGTGGGGATGCCGGTAGAAGGCGGAACCCCGCACCCGCCAGAACGTCCAGCCCTGGCGTTCCAGCACGCGCTGTCGACGCAGGTCGTCCTCCCACTGGTCGGGCCCGTGGAACCGGTCACCGTCGCACTCGACGGCGAGCCGGCCGGCGTCGCCCTCGACGACCAGGTCGATGCGGTACCGGCCGACCTGATGCTGCGGCCGGACCCGGTAGCCCCGTGCCACCAGGGCGCGTAGCACCTGGAGCTCGAAGTCGCTCTCGCACTTCTCCTCGAGCGCCTCGGCCCGCGCCCGCGGGGTGCCCACCCCGTAGGCGTAGAGCAGAAGCTGCCCGCGGACATCGTCGGGATGCAGCGCGGCGGGATCGACGGTGTGGTAGATCCACAGCTGGTTGCGGGCCCGACTGGCCGCGACGTTGACCCGCTGCTGATCCAGTTTCCGGGTGGCCGCGTAGCTCGCGCTGTCGGCGACGACCGACAGGAAGATGACGTCACGTTCGTCGCCCTGGAAGTTGTACGGGTCGCCGACCCGTAGCTCGCGGCGCTCGAACTCCTCGCTACCCAGGCGGTCGAGCAGCAGCTGTTCGATCAGCCGCCCCTGCCCGCTGCCGAGCAGCGTCACCACGCCGAACGTCATGCCGGCGTAGGCCTCATCCCCGCAGCAGGCGATGAGCCGCTCGACGAGCGCCACCGCCTCGGGCTGGTTGGCGTCGCCGTACTGGCCGACCATCCGAGCGCCGTCGGGCACCCGCACCGGTCGCACCGGCGGGCCGATGCCCAGCTCGGGCGTCTCGCGCAACGGCAGGATGCGCCCGTCGTAGAACCGGTTGGAGAACTCGATGATGTCGCGTACACAGCGGAAGTGCTCCCGCAACAGGACGACATCGGGGAACACCCGGGTCGCGATGTCGTACAGGCTCGCTTCCAGATCGAGCAGTGACCGCTGCTCGAAACCCGACAGGTGCGCCTCGATCAGGGCGAAGACGCGTTCCCGGTTCGTGCCGACGGCGGCCGGGCTGATCTGCCGGTCGTCGCCGACGACCACGACCTTGCGGCCCAGCGCCAGCACTCCCAGGGACAGCACGTCGCACTGGCTGGACTCGTCGATGATGACCACGTCGAACAGGTCCGTCCGGCGCGGGTCGAAGCTCTGCAGCACCCGGTGGATCGGCATGATCCAGACCGGCACGGCGCCCATCGCGGCGGGCATCTGCTCGCGGGCGTCGGCCTCCCAGCGGCCGGCGTAGCGGCCGGTACCCTTCCCGATGCGGGCCAGGGACTGCAGCCAACCCAGCAGAGCCCGGCGCTGTTCCTCGCGCAGGTTCGCCTTCATCGCGAGCCGGGCCGAGCACACGGCGATCCGCAACACCAGGTCCCGGACCCGCGTACCGGTCTCCTCGAGGCGGCGCTGCAACATCGCCGCGTCGCCGCGCGCGTGCAGCGCGGCCAGCCAGGTCTCCGCCTGCGTCCACAGCCACAGCCGCGGCAGGTCGGCAGCCTGGCCGCACACCCGCGGGTCACCACCGGTCTCGACGATCCGGGCCGCCCACAGCGGGGCTCGAACGGCGAGCCGACCGGCCAGTTCGTCCCGGCGGGCGAGGGGCGCGCCCAACCCGGTCAGGCGCGTGACCTCCGCACGCGCCTGCGTCCAGGCGGCGAGATCACGCCGGGCGCAGGCCTGGGACAGCGCTTCCCACAGCGGGCTTGCCCGCGGGTGGCGGTGTCCGGCGCGCAGCTGCTCCTGCAGTTGGGCCAGCCAGGAGGTGAGGTCCCGTTCCTGCCCGCGGCGGGCAGCGGCCTCGAGCAGGTCGGCCGCCTCGGCCAGCTGCGCACCGGTCGGCCGGGAGGGGAACGCCGCGAGCAGGGTGCGCACCCGGGCCACCAGCGCCGGGCCGTCCGCCGACTCCCAGTCGAGCGCGTCGCGCAACCGGGAGACGCGCTCCCCCAGTGCGGGGATGAATGCCGACGCGTCACCCGGCAGCGGTGGTGCGCCCACCTCGCCGACGACGGCCTGGTACTGCCGCCCGGCCGCGGTGGTCAGCACGCGCGCCCGCAGCGTGGCCCGCACGACCTCGACGTCGTCGGCCGCGCGCGGCTCCAGTCCGTCCACCCGGAGCGCGCTGTGGAAGGCCCGCAGCTCCCTGCCGCCCATCCGAGGCAGGCCCCGGCCGCTGGCGAACCGGGTGGCCAGCTCGTCGAGCAGCTCGGTGTGCACCCGATGATCGCCCTCGGGCAGGACCACCTCACGGCCGAAGGTCACCCGGCGCAGGTCGATGATCTCGGCGTGGGCGTTGGCGAGCGCCCCGGCCAGGTCACGCCACCAGGCGGCGAACTCCCGGGACTGCGCGACCTGGTCGCGTACCTGGGCAAGCCACGGTTCCTCGAGGGCCGCCACCCGCCGCGAGGCGATGCGCAGGCCGGTGGCGAACTCGGCCAGCGCCGCCGGCCCCACCTGATCCACCCCGGCGAGTTCGACCCCGCGCGCCTCGAGGCTCGCCAGCTGGTCGCGCAGGCCGTCCAGACGGCCCAGCCACCCACCCAGATCGGCCGTGCTCGGCAGCTGCCCGGGCTCGGGAAGGTACTGCCGTGCCGCGTGCGCGTCCGGCGCGAGTTCACCGGCGAGCGTGAACAGCTCGGCCAGCTCGGCCACCCTCAGCGGTGGCTCCAGGCCGCCCGGGAGCTGGTCCGGGATGCGGTGGTGGTCCGACTCGTGCCGGGCCAGCCACTGCGCCACCTGTGCGGCCGGTGCCGGGCCGTCCGCGAGTGGGAACCGCGCGCCCTCGTCGGCCAACAACTCCAGCAGCCGCAGTTCCAGGTGCCGGTGCTCCGCACGGGCGTCATCGAGCTGCTGGACCATGCTCGCCAGCGCCGCCCGCTGCGCGCCCGGGTCCAGCCCCGAGACCACCTCCATGATCATCTGTGCGGAGGCGCGTAGCTGGGTCAGTGCGCCGGAGTTGGCGCCCAGGACCGCGATCGACAGGTCCCGCAGCTCGGCGGGGATCTTGTCCCGCAGGACGGCCAGGGCCTGTTCGTTGTGCGCGGTGACCAGCACCCGCTGGCCGTGCGCCACCAGGTGGCTTACCAGGTTCGCGATGGTGTGGCTCTTCCCGGTGCCCGGCGGGCCCTGGACGGTGACACCACGGGCATGGGCCAGCTGGACCGCGATGCGTTCCTGCTCGGCGTTGCTGGCGAGCGGGAGCAGCAGCCGTTCCCCGAGGATCTCCCCCGCACCCCCGGCACCCCCGGCCGCCTGGCCATCGGCCCCCGGCCGCGCGGCCGGCGATGTGCTGGCGGCCGCGCGCCCAAGCGCACCGTCGTCGTCGACGACCGCCGCGAACGCGTCGGGCAGGATGCCCCGCTCGGCCAGCACCTCGCGCAGCTCCGCGTAGAACCGGGGGAACATCGCGGGCCGCGGGCGCACGAACAGCACCCAGGTGTCCACCAGTACCGCCCGTGCGGCCGGCGGGGGGATCCGGTGCCCCGCGAGCACGACGGCATCGAGCCCGAGAGGCGCGACCACCTGGGCATAGATCTCCGCCAGGTCGTGGCCGACGCCCGGGCCGGCGGCGCTGCCCGCCCCGCCACCCGCACTGTCCGCCGCGCCACCCGCGCCGCGGCCGGCCCACGGATCCGGCGGGTTGCCGCGCACCCGGTCACACAGCCTTCCGATCTCCTCCCGCGCCGCCGTTCCCAGGTCGTCGAGCGGCGCCGTCTCCAACGCGGGAGAACCATCCGGGACGACGGACAGGTCCCCGCTGTCGGTATCCATCTCGATGGTCATCCGGGTGATGACGAGCGGGTGTTCCACGGCCTGGCCGTGCACCGACCAGGACAGAACGCCGTGGCCCCAGACCAGCTCATGTGTGGCGTTGTCCCGGGCCAACCGAAGGCGCAGGTCATACAGCTGCTGGTAGAGCGCCCGCGCTGCCCTGCTCGCCCGGGCGGACTCGGCCCAGGGCCGCCAGCTGCGTTCCACCCAGTCGGCGAACTGGGCCCGCCGGGCGGCCGGATCGTCGCCGGTGCGCTCGCATCGCTCGTCGAAGTCGCCCGGCAGCGACGGCGCGGCGTCCACGCCGATCGCCGTTTCCGCCAGGTGACGCGCGACGGCGGCCGGCAACGCCAGCGGCGCGGCCTCGCCAACCTTACGAATCCGCAGCCAGTCCGATCTGGTGGACGTCGGGCCCACCACGACAGCCCCGCTGTCGGGCACGTCGCCCGGACGGATCAGCGGCGGATCGTAATCGGACAACCGGCGGTGCGGCTTGCCCGAGAGCTGATGCGCGAGGGCGACCAGATAGTCCAGAAGTCGCAGCGATCGCTGGCTGGCCGCGCCCTGCGCGCTGTGCACCGACGTTCCCCCGCCTCCGTCGCACCACAGGGCCGGACGCATCCGACAATCCGGCGCGCCTGACTACCGACGAGCATCAACCCTATCGAACGAGCAATCGACCAAGTCGCTTTCCGCGGGTCAGCCCGATAGGCAAATGACTACGGAGAGTGTCACTACCGACCTCGACCGCCACGACGGGTAATCATTCGCCTGTGGCGCTCCACACAGGCTCACGCACATGGTCCAGTCCGCAACATCGGTGACGTCACCGGAGACGGCGCCGCCGACCGGCGACATCGGCGACGCCGGCGACGACACCGTGTCGGTGCTGCCGGGTGACGGCCAGGGAGGGCTCGGCCACAGCGCGAGGCATCTCCCCACCGCCGCTCCTCTTCTCACTACCAGGCGAAGTGCTCCGGGGCCGTCCGGTAGCCCGGGAAGATCTCGTCCACCCGGGCGAGCGCCTTCTCGTCCAGGTGGACGTCGAGCGCCCGGACAGCGTCGTCAAGCTGCTGCCTGACGCGCGGGCCGACGATCGGCGCGGTGACGGCCGGCTGGTGCAGCAGCCAGGCGAGCGCGACGTCACCCGGCTCGTGGCCGAGCTCGGCGGCGAAGTCCTCGTAGGCCTCGATCTGGGGGCGCCTGGCCTCCAGGGCCTGCGCGGCACGGCCTTCCAGACGCCGCCTGCCTTCACGCTCCTTGCGCAGCACGCCCCCGAGCAACCCGCTGTGCAATGGCGACCACGGCAGGATGCCCACACCGTAGTGCCGCGCGGCGGGCAGCACCTCCAGCTCAACCTCCCTGGTCAGGAGGTTGTAGATCGGCTGCTCACTGACCAGCCCGAACGTCCCACGCCGGGCCGCGGCGGCCTGCGCCTGGGCGATATGCCAACCCGCGAAATTGCTGCTCCCGACGTAGAGGATCTTGCCAGCCGTGACGGCGACGTCGATGGCCTGCCAGATCTCGTCCCACGGGGTGGTGCGGTCGACGTGGTGGAACTGGTAGAGATCGACATAGTCGGTCTGTAGCCGGGCCAGGCTCGCGTCCAGCGCACGGCGGATGTTCAGCGCCGACAGCCGGCCCTCGTTCGGCCACTCCCCCATCGCGCCGTACACCTTGGTCGCCAACACGGTGCGCTCGCGGCGTCCACCACCCTGCGCGAACCAACGGCCGATGATCGACTCGGTATGGCCCGCGCCCTCGCCAAGGCCCGACACGCCGGCCGAGCGCAGGCCGTAGACGTTGGCCGTGTCGAAGAAGTTGATGCCGTACTCGTGCGCCGAATCCATGATCGCGTGCGAATCAGCCTCGGTCGTCAGCGGACCGAAGTTCATCGTGCCCAGGCACAGGCGCGAGACGGAAAGGCCGGAACGGCCGAGTTGAGTGAACTGCATCCTGTGCGGAGTCCTCTCCGATGCGGGATCAGCCGGCCCACGCTCAGACGGGTGGCGAGCCGGCACCGTCCAGTGTCCCCCTTCGAGCGCGCTCCACGTCAAGCCAGCCGAGCGCCACGCCCGGGATGCGCGCAGACCTACGTCACACCGATACCAGCGGCTCACCGCGCCGTTGTCGCCTCGGATTCGGGCCGTGCGTCCTGGTCGGTGTCGCTGTCGAGGGCGAGGTCTGGCGCCACCAGCAACTGGTCACCACGGCGGGTCCGTGCCCGTCGACGGGACGACCATCGAAGCCGCCCAGCGATGCCTGCGACGAGGGCCACGACAATACCGGCGCCGACGTACAACGCCACGAGCCAGCCGTGCGGCCCACCAGCGGCATGGGAGCCTGCGCCCGTGTCCGATGCTCCCGCGGCCCCGCCCGCCGGCAACCGGTCCGAATCGGCGGCGCAGACGATCGGTCTGGAGGTGCCGTCCGTCGTCGCGCACACCACGGAGGCGAGACGTTGCTGGCCGGGCGACGTCTTCGTCACCTCGGCATGGACGACAAGGGCGGTGTCCCGCCCGGCGGCCAGATCCGTGCGCCAGGCGACCGCTCCGGCGCGGATGACCCCGTTGCGCTCGGCCGAAACGAATCGTGCGCCGGCTGGTAGCGTCTGAGTGATAAGCAGATCTTTGGCGTTCACGGTGCCGATATTGCGAATCTTCACCGTGTAGGTGACGCGGTCGCCCACACCAACACTGGTATGCCCGTCGTCGATCCCGATCGCCAGCTCCGGGCCCGTGGCCTGATCCGGTGACGATGGCGCATCAGCGGCGATGGCGGGGGCGGACGTCGCAAGCATTCCAACGGTGAACAGCGGGCCACCGAGCAGCCCGGCGACGAGGACCACAACCCCGCGGACCTTCCTGCGGCACAGGACGTTCATCTCAGTCTCTTTCCGATTGGCCGGTCAGTGGTTGAACGGTGGACCGGTATCCCGGTGGTGGGGTGCCGGTTCTCGTGACGTCCGGCAGTCCCCCGGCGAGTGGTGTCCGGTGTTCGGGACATCCGTCACTGTGTGGCCGCTATGTAGTCCAGGGTGGTGGAGTAGGTATCGGAGGCGACGAACGGTATGTGAATCGAATAGTCGTTACTGATCGCGTCCCCGTTCGGTGCGGACTGCTGGCCCTGGGAGTGGACATTCACCGCGGCGACATCCGACAACGGTTGGAAACCCGACGTGCCAGGCGCCCGGACCAGCAGGGATCCCATCGGGATGCTGTCGCCATTGCCGGGTGTCGCGGGCGTCAACGTCGGCGATGTCCCCTGGACCGCGACCGTGTAGCCGTTGGCACTGTTCGTCGTGACAGTCATGGTCACCGCCGCGTCCTGGGTGGCGGTGCTGCCTGGCTCTCCTGTCAGGGCGAAGGAGCTGGTGAGGCCGGTGAAGGTGAGGCTCTGGGCCAGGACGGTGGTCGAGGTCGTACACGCTGGCTCGGCGCCGGCGCCCGTGCAGGTACTTCCGGCGGCGCTCGACGCCACCCGGTTCGTGAGTACCGCGCCCGGTGTCGCCGCGTCGTCGACCGTGACGGAGTAGGTGATGGTTACCGCCGCGCCGACCGCGAGGTTCCCGGTCCAGGTCAGCGTGGGCGCCGCATAGGTGACCGCGCCCGCCGTGGCGGTCGCGTCGGCGTTGTAGACCGCGTTGCCCACGACCGAGGCGAGGTCGTCGGTGATGGTCGCGCCGGTGTAGGCGCTCGCGCCGGTGTTCGTCGCGGTGATCGTGTACTGGATGGTCGAGTCGACGACGGCGCTGGTCTGGTCCGCCGTCTTGATGATCGACAGGGCTGGGATCAGCACCGCGGTGGTCGTCGTGCAGTCGGCGGCCCCCCCGCCGACCACGCAGGTGGAGCCAGGTGTCGTCGAGGCGATCGCGTTGGTGGCCAGCCGGTCGCCGTTCGCGGGCAGCGCGGTGGTCACGGAGTAGGTGATGGTCGCGGTCGCGCCGACGGCGAGGTCGCCTGTCCAGGTCAGGTCGGGCGAGGTGAAAGAGACCACGCCTGTGCTCGCCGCGGCGTCGGCGTTGTAGACGGCGTCGTCGAGCACCCTCGCGAGGTCGTCCGTGAACGAGGCACCCGTGTACGGCGTCTGCCCGGTGTTCTGGACGGTGACCGTGTAGTCGATCGGGCTGCCCGCGACGACGGTCGCGTTCCCGGTGCCGGTGGCGGCCCTCTTCGTGATGGTGAGTGCTGGGACGAGTACCGAGACGACGGCACGGCAGGCAGGAGCGCCACCACCACCGCTCGGGCAGGTGCTGCCGAGCGCGTCCGAGGTCACAGTGTTGATCATCACGCGGTCGCCCAGATCCGGGTTGTTGACCGTGATCGAATAGGTGATCGTCGCGCTCGCCCCGACCGCGAGGTTGCCCGACCAGCTCACCGTCGGTGCCGTGTAGGTGACTGTGCCGCCGGTGGTACTCGCGTCGTTGTTGTAGACGGAATCGTTGAGGACACTGCCGAGTTGGTCGTTGACCGTGGCGCCCGTATAGGGGCTCTCTCCGCTGTTCGTCACGGTGATCGTGTAAGTGACGGCGCTGCCGGGAGTCGTGGTCGTCGTGTCGGCGGCTTTGGTGATGGTGAGCTGCGGGGTCAGGATGTCGACGGTCGCGCTGCAAGCCGGGCTCGGGCTTCCCGGTGGACAGCTGCTCCCGGCCGCCGAGGACGATGCGAAGACGTGAGCCATCTTGTCGCCGGGATCAGGAGACTTCACCGTGGCCGACGCGGTGATGACCACCGACTGGCCCGGTGCGAGATCACCCGTCCAGACGAGCTGACCGGTGGGGATGTCCAACTGCAGCGATCCCGTCGTGGCGGTGCCGTCACCGTTGTAGTCCACATCATCCACCGCCCCCGCGAGGTTGGCGTTCACCACGGCATTCGTGTAGGCGATCTGGCCGGAGTTGGTCGCGGTGAGCGTGAGGGACACGACCTGCCCCGGAATGGCCGTGGACGCATCCAGGGCGAGCGTGATGGTGAGTGCACTGACCGGCACGGACACCGAGCAGCGCGGATCGGTGCTTCCGGTGGCGCAGTTGTTGCCCGCCACGGTGGAACTGACCGTGTTCACCAGCGTGCCGTCACCGCTGCCCGACGCCAGGGTCGTGACCGAATAGGTGATGGTGGCCGAACTGCCCGGGTTCAGGCTCCCGGTCCAGGTGAGGGTCGGGCTGACGAAAGCGACGGTGCCGACGGACGCGGCCGCGTCGTTGTTGTAGGTGGCGTCGTCGAGCACCCCGGCCAGGGCGTCGCTGACGGTGGCGCCCGTGAAGGGAGTCTGCCCCACGTTGGTCACCGCGAGGGTGTAGGTGACGGTGCCGCCGGGCACGGTCGACGCCACGCTGGCCGACTTCACGATCGTCACCGCCGGGGTGAGGGTGATCACGGTCCCGTTACACCCCGGGTTTCCGCTGGCCGGCGGGCAGGAACTGCCCGCATCGGTCGAGGACAGGAGGTTGGCGAGAATCTTGTCGCCCTGATCCGGATTGCCCACCGTCACCGTGAACGTCACGGTCACCACGTCGTCGACGGCAAGGTCACCCGTCCAGGTCAGCGTCTGCGCCGCGAAGGACAGCGATCCGGCGGAGGCGGTGGCGTCCCCGTTGTAGGTGGCGTCGTCCAGAACACCGGCGAGGCTGTTCGCGACGGTCGCGCCGGTGTAGGGCGTCTCCCCGCTGTTTGTGATCGTGGTCGTGTACGCCACGGTACCGCCGGGCGTAGTGATGCTGGTGTTCGCGGATGTCGTCATCGTCAGCCCGGGGAGCAGGACCGGGACGCTGAGGGCGCAGGCGGGGGCCGGGTCGGCGACCGGGCAGTTGCTGCCGGGGGCGTCCGTGGTGGCGAGTGCGTTCAGGACCCGGTTTCCGGTGTCCGGATCGTTGACCTGAACGCTTCCGCTCACGGTGACCGTCGCGCCGACCGGGATGCTTCCCGTCCAGGTGGCGCCGGTCGTTCCGACCGTCAGCGTCCCGGAACTCGCATTCTGGTCACCGGCTGCACTGACGTCGTCCGCGACGTCGAGACCGGCCAACGACACGGTGATTCCCGTATAGGGGGTCTGGCCATTGTTGGTAAAAGTCACGGCGTACAGGACCACGCCACCCGGCGTCGTCGACGTGACGTTCGCGGAATACAGGATGTTCAGCTCGGATACCGATACCGTCGCCGTGCACCGCGGGTCGGTGCTCGCCACCGGGCAGTTACCGCCGGACGAATCCGACTCCACCGAGTTCACGAGGATGTCGTCGCCCCCCAGTTCCGCCTCCACGACGGAATAGGTGATGGTGACGGCGGCGGACGCGGGAACGTTGCCGGTCCAGGACAACACGGGCTCGCTGTAGGTCACCGTGCCGGCGGACGCGGCCGCGTCGTTGTTGTAGGTGGCGTTGGTCAGGACGTCGGTCAGGTCGTCCGTGAAGTGCGCCCCCAGGTAGGGCGAGAGGCCGGTGTTCGCGACCCTGATCGTGTAGGTCAACGTCCCACCCCTGGCCACCGAAGGCGCACCCGCGGTCTTGGTGAACGTGAGCTCCGCCGCCGGCACGGCCGTCACCGTCACCGTGCACCGCGGGTCGGAGCCGCCAGACGGGCAGTTCGACCCCGTCGTCGACGAGACGACCGTGTTGGTCAGTGACCGGTCACCCGGGACCGGGTTGTCCACGGTCACCGTGTAGCTGATCGTGGCGCTGGCGCCCGGGTTGAGACTGCCGGTCCAGGTCAGGGTCGGAGTGCTGAAGGAGACGGCGCCCACCGACGCCGTGGCGTCCGCGTTGTAGACCGCGTCGTCGAGGACGCCGGCGAGGGAGGTGCTGAAGGTGGCCGCCGGATAGGGCGTCTGCCCGGAGTTCGTCACCGTGATCGTGTAGGCGACCGTCGCCCCCGGTACCGCGGTGGCGCTGTCTGCGGTCTGTGTGATCGTCAACGCCGGGGTGAGAATGGCGACGTTCGTCGTGCAGGCGGGGTTTCCGGTGGCCGGCGGGCAGGTGTTGCCGGGCTCACTCGAACTGGCGACGGTCACGAGCAGCTTGCCACCTCCCACGTCCGCGGCGTGCACGGTGGCCGAGAAGGTGATGGTCACGACCGCGCCGACGCCGAGGTCGCCGGTCCAGGTGAGAACCGGTGCCGCATAGCTGACCGAGCCGGACGAGGCCGCCGCGTCGGCGTTGTAGTCGGCTTCGTCGACCAGGCCGGCAAGCGAGTTGGACACGGTGGCACCGGTGTACGGGGTCTGACCACTGTTCGTCACGGTCATCGTGTAGCCCACCGTGGCGCCCGGCAGCGTCGTCGCCGTGTCCGCCGAGGTCGCGATAATCAGGCCGGGAAGCAGGACCGGGATGCTGCTGGAGCAGGCGGGGTCGGTGCTGCCGTCTGGGCAGTTACTGCCGGGCACGTTCGCGATGATTCTGCCGTTCAGAACTCGGTTTCCGGTGTCCGGATTGTTGACGAGGAGGCTTCCGGTAATGGTGACCGTTGCGCCGACCGGAATGTCTCCCGTCCACACGGCTCCCGTCCCTCCGATTGACAGCGTCCCGGAGCTGGCGTGTTGGTCACCGGTTGGAGTGATGTCATCCGCGATGTCGGCGCCGATGATCGATGCGGAGATTCCCGTATAGGGAGTCTGGCCCGTGTTGGTGTATGTCGAGGTGAACACGACCACGCTGCCCGGAGTGGTCGTGGCGACGTTCGCGAAGCCCACGATGTGCAGGCTGCTCACCTTCACCGTCGCCGTGCACCGCGGGTCCGTGCTTCCGGTCGGGCAGTTGCTGCCCAGGGTCGGCGAGGTCAGCGTGTTCGTCAACAGTCCGTCACCGGTGTTCGCGGTGTGGGTGGTGACCGAGTAGACGATCGTCGCCGTCGCCCCGGCCGTCAGGTCTCCCGTCCAGGTCAGGGTGGGCGCGGCATAGCTGGCCGTGCCCACCGACGCCGTGACGTCGGCGTTGTAGGTGGCGTCGTCCAGCACGTCGCTGAGCGAGTCGGTGAACGACGCACCGAGATACGGGGTCTGGCCCGAGTTCGTCACGGCCACCGTGTAGGTGACGACTCCGCCGGGGGTGGTCGTCGCCGAACTCGCGGACTTCGCGATCGTGAGGGCCGGCAGGAGGACGTTCACCACGGCGGAGCACGCCGGAGCGCTCCCACCGACCGGGCAGTTGCTGCCGATCACCGGCGAGGTGACGGCGTTGACCAGCAGCCTGTCGCCGGGATCGGGGTTGAGCACCGTGACCGTGAACGTGATGGTCGCGCTCCCCCCGACAGCAAGGTCGCCGGTCCACGTGAGGTTGGGGGCGGTGTACGACAGGGAGCCGGTGGACGCGGTGGCGTCGCCGTTGTAGGTCGCGTCGGGCAGGACCCGGGCCAGCGAGTCGGTGACGGAGGCGCCGGTGTACGGCGTCTCACCCGTGTTCGTCAGCGCGAGCGTGTACGTGATGGTTCCACCGGGGGTGGTCGTGGAGACGTCGGCCGTCGTCGTGATGGCAAGGCCCGGGGTCAGCACCGGCACGGTGGAGGTGCAGGCGGGTGCCGGCGCGGCGGCGGGGCACGTGTTGCCCTGCATGGTCGATCTGATGGTGGCGCTCAGGACCTTGTTGGCGGTGTCGGGGCTGTTCACCGTGACCGACGACGTGGTCGTCACCGATGCGCCCGGGGCGAGGCTGCCCGTCCATACCAGGTCACTCCCGACCAACGCGATCGATCCCGACGTGGCCTGGCCGTCCAGGTTGTACGTGGCGTCGTCGAGCAGGTTTCCGAGCGGCACGGAGAACGTCGCGTTGGGATAAGGAGTCTGGCCGTTGTTCACCGCTGTGTAGGTGAAGCCGACCACTGCGCCCGGCTGCGTCGTCGTCACCGTGCTCGACGAGGTGATCGTCAGTACCGAGACGGTCACGGCGTCGACGCAGCGCGGATCCGTTCCTCCGGCAGGGCAGGTCGTCCCCACCGTCGACGAGGTGACCGCGTTGGAGAGGATCTTGTTGCCCGTGTCGGGGTTCGCCACCGTCACCGAGTAGGTCACCGTCACGGCGGCCCCGGCGGCGAGGTTTCCCGTCCAGGTGACGTTGGGGCTGGTGAAGGCCACCGTGCCGGTCGTCGCGGCCGCGTCGCCGTTGTAGACGGCGTCGTCGAGGACTCCCGCCAGCGCGTCGGTGAAGGTCACGCCCGAGAAGGCCGCGGCAGCCGTGTTGGTGGCCGTGATGGTGTAGTTCACGGTGTTGCCGGGCGCGGCCGACGAGGTGCTGGCGGACTTCGCGATGACGATCGGGCCAGCCGTGACGGACAGCGTGACCGCCTGAGTGGCGGTGACCCCGAACGCGTCGCTCACCTGGACGGTGAACGGGTAGCTGCCGGTGGTGGTCGGGGTGCCGGACAGGGTGCCGGTCGACGGATTGAGCGTGATCCCGGGC
The DNA here is from genome assembly GCF_023243075.1 of Frankia sp. AiPa1. Lineage (GTDB taxonomy): Bacteria > Actinomycetota > Actinomycetes > Frankiales > Frankiaceae > Frankia. The sequence goes on from NZ_JALKFZ020000034.1 coordinate 26,566, forward strand.
GGCAGCGTCCCGGCGGTGACGGACCAGGCGAACGGGGCGGTCCCCCCGGTGACCACCAGGGTGTTGCTGTAGGGGACGCCAACCTGCGCGGCCGGCGGCGCAGGGAACCCGAGGGTCGGTCGCGCCGCGATCGGCAAGCTGACGGTCCTCGTCGCCGAGAGGCCGAGCGCATCGACCACGCGGACCGCGAACGAGGCGGTGCCCGCGGTGGTCGGAGTGCCCGACAGCAGACCGGTCGAGGCGTTCAGGGTGACTCCCGGTGGCAGCGCACCCGCGCTCACCGACCAGACGAAGGGGCTCGTTCCTCCCGAGACGGTCAGCTGATCGCTGTAGACCACGCCGACCTCGCCCGCCGGCGGCGGCGGGAAGGGCAGCGTCGGCGCCGACGCGATCGAGACCGTCAGGTTCTGGGTCGCGGCCTGACCGCTGGCGTCCACCACCCGGACCGTGAACGGATAACTACCGGCTGCTGTCGGTGTGCCCGAGAGCAGGCCCGTCGCGCCGTTGAGCGCGAGACCCGGCGGCAGGCTTCCGCTGCTGACCGACCAGACGAACGGGGAGGTGCCACCGGTGACGGTGAACTGGTCGGAGTAGGCGGCGCCCACTCCACCCGCCGGCGGTGGCGGCAGCGCCAGGCTGGGCGAGCCATTGATCGTGACAGCGGACGAGGCGGCCGACTGAGGCCCGGTCCCGGCCGCGTTGATCGCCGCGACCCTGAAGGTGTAGGACGTGCCGCCGGTCAACCCGCTGATGGTCTGCGTGGTGGCCGTGCCGGTGAAGGTCTGGGGCGTCTGCGCCACTCCGGCGATGTACGGCGTGACGGTGTAGCCGGTGATCGCGCTGCCGTTGCTGGCCGGCGCCGTCCAGGACAGCGTCGCCGACGTGCTGCCCGCGCTCACCGCCGTGATCGCCGGGGCGGCTGGCAGGGCGTATGGCACCACGGCGACAGAGGGCGGGCTCGCCTGGCCCGTGCCGATCGCGTTGATGGCGGTCACCGTGAAGGTGTAGGAGGCGCCCGCGGTCAGACTACTCAGCGTTCGGGTGGTCGTCGAGGCATCAAAGGAGACCGCCGTCTGCGCGACCCCGGCCCGGATGGGCGTCACGATGTACCCGGTGATGGCGCTGCCGTTGCTCGCCGGGGCGACCCAGGTGACCGTGGCACTCGTGATGCCCGCGGTCGCGGTCGGAGCCGCCGCAGTCGCGGGAGTGCTCGTGTAGACGTAGGAGGCCACCCCGGCAACTCCGCTTGTCACGACGGTGACGCCGACGGCCGCGGCACTCGCCCGGGCTGGCATCGACGAGATCTGCAGCGAACCATCGCCGTTCACGGTGAAGCACCCGGCGGCGGGGCCTGACTGGCAGGGCAGCAACACCACCGGCGTCCCCGCCTGCTGCTGCGCCGTCGTCCCGATCTCGATCGCCGTCGCGCCGGAGATGTTCGAGCCGGCCACCCTGACGGCGCCGCCGCCGGAGATCGTCCCCGAGGTCGGCGACGCGGCCAGGGCCGTAGGTGTCGCCGGTACCGTTCCCGCCGTCGTCGTGTTGGCGAACCCGGGATTCGCGTCGTTCGCGGACGAGGTGCTGACCGACGTCGTCTGGATCAGCGACGGCGTGACACCCGACCCGGTCACGATCGCCACCACGTTCAGGGGGGTGAGCGTCGTGCCGCCCAGGAACGGCCCGTTGCTGTTCGTGCAGGTGATACTTCGGCCTACCGGCGCCTGGCAGACCCAGCCGGCGCCGAACGCACCCACCGGCACCACGTTGACCGGCACCGTCTCCGTCACCGAGATCGGCGACGCCTCGTCAGCGCCGGCACTGACCCCGGCCGTCACGGTGTAGTTGACCGGGTCACCCGGTTGCGGGGTCGGGCCGTTGTAGCTCGTCGCGGCCACGTTCAACTGCGGAACCGGGTTGAAGGTCACCACCCGGGCGTTGTCGACCTCGTGGAAGTCGGTCACCGAGCCGGTGGAGGCCACCCAGCCGAACGCCAGCTGGCGCGGAATCCCGGCCGCCGTGGTCCAGGTGGACGACGGGTACAGGCCGGCGGGCACGGTGGGCAGTGCACCCTGCAACGTGCGGGGCGTGCCGCCCACCGGGGTGAACACGACCTTGTAGGTGCTGGGAGCCGCCGAGACGCCGGAGTTGGTCACGATGGTCTGCCCGGTGGGGTTGATAACCACCTCCACCGGCACCAGCGACGCGGCGCGGGCAGTGGCCCCCAACGCCACCGGCGGGGACGCCGTCGTCGTCGCCGTGCTGTTGAGCGCGCAGTACCCGACAAGACCCGCGCCGGGTCCGCGTACGACGACCTGGCCCGGCACCCTTCCCGTGGTGGAGATGTACGCCGGATTCGTGCACCCGGAGCCCTGGTAGGTACTGCTGCTGTAGTTCCCGAACACGTCCAGGCCGATGCCGAGGTAGCCGTTGCTGAGCCCAGCCAGGCTCCCGCTGGCCGGCGTGTATCCGAGCGCGCCGCCCGGCTGCCCGATGTTCGCCGGCGCCGTCGGGGCCGCGGGGTTCACCGCTGATGCCACGAACGCCAAGCCGTCCGCGTGGGTGCCGCCGTACTGATAGGTGTTGAAGGTCACGTCCAGGCCCTGCGAGGTCGGCACGCTCGCCGCCCCGAAGAGCCCACCCTCGACGAAGGTCGAACTATTGGTGAGACGCAGTTTCCCCGAGCCCGGGCTGTCCGTACTCGAGGTGCAGCTGCGCAGGACGCCGGTGGTCGAGTTCCCGGCCGCCGTAAGGCAGGCCGTATTCGAACCAGCGGCACCAGTCGGCAGCGCGGGCAGAACGACGCTGCCGACTCCGTCGGGAATGTTGTTATGGAAAGGCTGGTCGAACAGCAGAGTCCCGGCGGCAGAGGCTACATTGGGGGCGAGAGCCGACATTGAGCCGGTAACAATCAGGCTGACCAACGCCATAACCAGTACCTTGAGCGCCTGCCGATGCCGAATGGCCGCAGACGTCCAGAGCGGTCGTCGCCGTCTCGATCCCCTCACACCGTTCATCACTGCAAGTATAAATGAAGTTACCTACGGTATTCGGAGATGCTGGCTAACGATCCGGCGTGTCGTTTCCGGGATCCCCGTCCGGCTTCAGAAGATCTTCGGGCGGATCGCCGCCCGCAATCCCGGAGGCGGCGGAGGAATGCGTGGAAGTCCCCGTCCGCCCGGAACCGGTAGGATCACCGAGGTCTTCTCGCCGCCGCAACGCACGGGCCTCCGCCATCACCCGGGCGCGATACCCCCGGCGTACGAACAGGCCGAACAGCAAGATGGCAAGAACTCCGACCAGTACGGCCACTGCCTGGCGAAGCGGGAAGACGACCACGGTGGCACGCGCGGTGGCGAGAGTCCCGCCCCGGCCAGAAACGGCGACGGTCGCATGGCATACACATATGAGTGGCGGGTTGTCCCACCGCGCGGTGACCTGCCGCGTCGAGCCGCGCTGCACCGTGAAGTCCGGGAATGCGACGTCGTGCCCGCCGACGCTGATGTTGAGGTGGCCTTTTCCGCGAAAATCCCGATGAACGGTCCCGGTGTCCCGGAGGACGGCGGTGAAGTCGATGGGACCGCCCGTCGCGAACCCCGACGTCCGCACGGAGGAGATCTTCACGGTGTCGTCGACCGGGCCGGGCACCGTGATGAAGAGCGGGACCCCGATCCCCCGGTTCAGCTTGATCTGCTTCTCGTCCTTGCCGGGAGGAACCATGAACAGGATCGCGACCTGGTGGTCGCCCGGCTCGGGGTGCTCGGGAACGGCGATCCGCACGGCCACCACCTGGCGTGCTCCCGGCGCCAGGTGGAAGTTCACCGGGCTGGCCGATAGCCAGGTCATCGCCGAGTAGGGAGCCTCCTCATGCTGGAACTGGAGGGTCCCGTTCCGTCCCGCCGTGAAGCCGGCCCGGTTCACCACGATGTTGAGGGGCAGCCGGCCGTGGTTGGTCACGGCGAAATGCTGGTCCTTCGAGAGCTGTTCCTGCGGTATGACCAGTCTTGTCGGGCTCACTGTCAACGCGAAGTCCGGTGTCGGCCCGGCGGAGGCCCGCGCCGAAGGTGCGGGGGATGCGGCGAGAGCGGCGGACCCTGGACCAGCCAGGGCCGCCCCCCACAAAAGCAGTACCGCGACGGCAGACGCACGCCGACCCAGTCGAAGCCGGTTGGTCACCGTTGCCCCGCCGTCATAGGTACCGTCCCCTGTCAACAGCCTCAATCGGCTTCCAGATCGGGGCATATATCCCCGACCGCCAGGTCGTACCGCCCGGCCATGCAGTTGTTACAGGGTCGTGGCAACATAGTCGAGCACCGCGGAGTAGGTGTCCGGGATGACGAACGGAATCGTGATCTGATAGTTGTTGGTGATGGTGTCACCCAACTCTGCCGAGGGGGTCGCCTGCGTGTGCACCTGCACCGGAGTGCCAAATATCAGCGGCGAGAATGTCGTGGTTCCCGCCTCTCGAACCCGGAGGTTGCCGATCGGAATGGTGCTTGTGTTGCCCGGCGCGGTCGGGTTCAACGTCGGTGTCCTCGGCTGGACAGTCACGGCATATCCCTCATTATTGTTGGTCGCGACCGTCATGGTCACCGGCGGCACGGTGGTCGAGACGGTCTCACCCGGGTTACCCGTCAGCGAAAAGGATGGGACGAGACCGGTCAGTGTGATCGATGAGCCCACCACGACGTTGGCCGTGGTGCTCTCGGTGGCCGTCTGCCCCGGAACAGCATTTGCCCCGGTTGCCATACCAGCGAGGACCGTCACAACGCCCGCCGTCAGGACAAGTCCCCGCCTGCACGCGGAATACGATCGACTTTTCTTAGACATTCAAGACCCCGTTCACTCGGAACAACTACAGAGAGTGTTTTCACGGTCGCCCTCAACGTCAAGGACCTCTGGTCTGCACCGATACCGGCCGGCCCGCTGCCTGTGGATATCGCGGCTCCGCAGCGGGACGAACCATCTGGTAAGCGATCAGCCCGAGCGACACGACCGCGATTCGGCCGGAGCGGGCACGTTCCGCAGCGGCAATCTCCGCCGCGCCCTGCCCCACAACAGATGTGGGCAGCCGCCCCGCCGCCCGCATCCGCCAGCACGGCGTGAGAGACCCAGCCATCACCAACTGGACCCGGTGCGGCCGGGACTGGCCGGGCGCACACGACCGGCTGGGCGGTTACACCCAACCGTGGCCTGGGCAGACATCACTCGCCAGACCGCGCGGACGGCGCGGTCCCCGGGCCCCACACGTCACGTCGCGGGGCCCGGCGGGGGTGCCGTGACCGGCCACTCGTCACGTATCCACCGGATCACGGGCATCCACGACCGTTCCGCTCGTGCCGCCGCGGAGTTGGCCGCGAGCCAGGGCCGCGCTACGTTACTCTGCGTAACTGACGGTGCGGCTGCACGGGGGGATCTTATGACAGCGGGACCGTTGCTGGATTCGGTGGACCATCAACATTGCCCCGCATCTGACGCCTTCGGCGTTCGCGTCCCCATGCTCCCTTGGGGTTGTTCCACCGGATACGCGGCCGAATCCGCGACGTCATGAGCGGCCGTCAGCAGCCGCCCGGCGACGACTCGGCCGGCCGGGCGGCACCGAGAGCCCTCCGTCGCTGGCCGCTGCTGTGCTCACTGACGGTGTCCGGGCTGGTAGCCGCGATGGTCGCCCTGGCAGGACTGCCCGCCGGCGCGGATGCCAGTTCATCCCAAACCACGGTCGGCATCATCGTCACCGGGTCACCCGCGCTGACCATCACCAAACGCGGCGCCGTCGTGGCCGCCACTTCTGACGACAAGATCGGCGGCGCTCGTCGGGTGCGTTGGACGATCACGGTGACCAACGCCGGCGACACGATGCTGACCGCGCTGACCGTGAGCGACCCCAAGGCAGGTCCAGTCCGTTGCCCCACCACATCCCTCGCCCCAAAGCAGGTTATGACCTGCACTGCGCCTGACCATGTGATCACGGTCGGGGATGGCGCGGCGGGCGTGGTCACCAACGTGGCGACCGCGTCCGCTTCCGCTCCGGGTGGACAGATCGTCGCGCCGCCCGGATTCGCCAGTGTGCGGATCCCGACCACGAAGCCCGCTGTCATCTTCCTTCCCCCGCTGGGGATATTCGGGTTCCCCGGCGCTCCTCCCGGCAGCCCTGGTTCCGATGAGCATGCGGCGGGAGGCGGCGGGGGCGGCGCGCTTGACGGGGGCGGATCGCCCGGTGGGGCCGGCGGCAACGCAGGTGGTGGCCCAAACGCCGCCGGGCCAGCGTCACCGAACGGCAGAGGCGGCCTGCCGTCCTCGGCGGCGGATCAACAGCGCGCCCATCCGCCGGTAGCCGTGGCGGGGGGACAGCCTGACAAGCCGGGGCACGGTGGCCTCACCCTGGTCCTACTCGGCGCGATCACCGCCGTCGGCGCCCTCGCCGCTCTCGGGGTGCGCGCCAGCCGGCGGACCAGACGCCGGCGTTGATCCGATGGCCGATGGAACGCCGCCAGCGAGTTGACCGCGGCTCGTCACCGGTGACCACGAGATGCACGTCCGGTTCGGTGATCGCCCTCGGTACCCTGGTCATCGTCGGGATCGTGCTGGTCATCCTGGGATGGCCGTCCAGGCCCACTCCCATGGCCGCTCCGTTGCCCCCGGACCACGGGCCGCGTGTACCCGGTCCGCGGCCGGGACTCGGCGGTGCAAGAGCGCTCCAGATCCCGCGACACCAGACAGATCTGCCACCGTCCAGCCTTCGGATACCGTCGCTCGGCGTCACCGCCAGAATCGGCGTGGCCAGCGAGGAGAACGGCACCCTCATTCCGCCGCGGACACCAACCGAGGTCGGACTGTGGTCCGGTTCGGCTGCGCTGGGCGCCGGTGCCGGCGAAGTAACGATTGTCGGACACGTGAACTGGCGGGGAATGCCTCCATTCGCATTCGGACGCCTGGCCGATCTGCGTGCCGGAGACCTCGTCTTCACCAGCGATCCGCACGGAGTCCAGACCGCGTGGCAGGTTCTGCGGGTCTTCGCGCGTCCCAAGGCCGACGGCGTCGATCCGACTGCGTTCGCCGGACCCGGCGGCCCACGCCAACTGATCATGATTACCTGTGGTGGAGCGTTCGATGTCCGCGCCGGCTCCTATTTTGACAACGTGTACGTACGTGCGGTGCCCGCGTCATCCAAGATGACCGCCCGAACGGGGCCGGGAGGTGACACTCTGCGAGGGAGGCGTGCTCCAGGGCCAGGCCGTGGCCAACATCTACAACAACGGCGGACTGGTGCCGGCCACCCATTACTCGAAGGCGGGCGTGAGCCCGTGCTATGGATTTCACGCTTCCTTCCCAGGTAACAGGAAAATCAACAACAAGGGCAACTACCAACTTTCCGGGGCTCACCCTGTAACGGAGGGTGGCCATTTGCGGCGACCGAGGGTGCGCTGGAGCGCCACGGCTTCACGAAGGCGAGGATCAACGGCAGCCATCACGTCATGCGGTACCCGGACGGGCGTGGCAGGACGGTCCCCGTGCACGGCACCCGCGACCTGCCCAAGGGCACCCCGCGCGGCGTTCTGAACCCGTCGGCCTGACGATCGAGGAGCTTGCCCCCTAGCAGAAGCTGCATCAGCGTCCGAGTGGGCGGAGTAAGAAGTAGATATCGGACGCCCGGTTCCGTGATCGCTGACTGAAGTGGTTCCGAGGAGACGTCGATGACATCGCCGAGCCCGTCACCGCGCTGGGGGGTCAACCTTCCGCTGCCCGGTCTGCCGTTGCGCGAGCAGGGGCGGATAGTACGGGTGCTGCCGGACCTGGGTTTCACCGACGTGTGGACGGCTGAGGGGGGCGGCATCGACGCGTTCACCCCGCTGGCCGCAGCCGCCGCCTGGCAGCCTCGGCTTCGGGTGGGCACCGGGGTGGTGCCAGCGCAGACCCGCGGCGCCGGGGTGCTCGCGCAGACCGCGCTGGGCCTGGCCGAACTGGCCGAGGGAGGCGTGCTGCTGGGCGTCGGCTCGTCAGTGCCCGCGCACGTGACCGCGTTGAACGGGCTGCCGCACGGCAGGCCCCTGGAAACCGTGCGGAACACGGTGCGCGCCTTGCGGCAGAACCTGGCCGGCCAGGTCCCGAAGCCGCCGAAGGTGATCGTGGGCGCCCTGCGACCGAGGATGCTGCGGCTGGGGTACGAGGAGGCGGACGGTGCGATCCTCAACGTGCTCTGCGCGCGGGACGTGCCACGGGTGATCGAGGCCGCCGGCGGTCCGCGATCGGACCGGGAGACCGTGGTCAAGCTCTTCCTGTGTCCGACGGAGGACATCGCGACCGCCCGGCAGGCAGGCCGCGCCTTCCTCGGTTGGATTCTCAACCAAGCGCCCTACCACGCCTTTCACGAATGGCTGGGCCGCGGGGAGGTGCTGCGGGCCTCGTACGAGCGCTATCAGGCCGGGGACCGCCGCGGCGCCGAGCTGGCCCTGCCCGACGACCTCGTCGACGAGCTGTGGCTCAGCGGGCGCCCGGCCGAACTTCGCGACCGGATCGCCGGCTTCCTCCATCCCGGCGTCACGACCATCCTGCTCTATGTGGCCGGGACTCCCGAGCTCGTCGCCGATCCCGCGCGGCTGCCCCAACTGCTGGCCGATCTGCGTCCGGACGCCTGATCGAGACGACGCTGACCGAGGTGAGCCTCGGTGGCCGGAGCCCTCATCAGGATGACGGCGACCGAGTCGCCACCTTCGCGGCGGGCCTCCCGCGCAGCGGGGCGGGCCTCCCGCGCAGCGGGGCGTCCGCCTCGCCGGCACAGCCGTCTATCGGCAGACATATGATTTCCGAATGTCATCGCCGAAGCTGCGCCACTCGGTGCGGGCGCTCATCCTCGACGAGGACGAGCGAATTCTGCTATGCCGTCTGACGATCCCGAAGCCGGGCGGTACGGTCATCGTCTGGGCAACTCCTGGCGGCGGCATCGAGTCGGGCGAGACGCCCCTGGTCGCCCTGCGGCGTGAACTGCGTGAAGAGGTAGGGCTGGCAGTCGACGCTGACCCAGCGCATGTCTGGCATCAGCAGGTCATTGCGCCCGGATATGCGGCAGGCTATGACGGCGTCATCAACGACTACTACATCGTCCGCACGGCATCGTTTCGCCCCCGAGGCACCATGTCCGACGACGAGCTCGCTGCCGAGCACATTGACGGCCTTCGCTGGTGGCGGCTGCGGGATATCGCCGACTACTGCGGTCCCGACCTGTTCTCGCCCCGGAACCTGGCGTCACCATTGGCGACGCTGCTGTCCAGCGGGATTCCGGAGAGACCTGTTTTGCTAGGCCGGTGACTCCTCCGTCCGCAGGCGAGCCATTCGCTACCTTGAGTGTCTAAACTGCGCCTCAGGGCAACTTCCCGAGCAGCCCGGGCGCTCCGGTCTCTGCCGAAACCGGGGCGCGACCCGACGCTTCACCGATGCCTGGTGCGACAGTTTCCGCCACGGCTGGATCGGCCGTGACCTGCCCCGCCTCGCCCGCGACGCCGGCTTCCACGACGTCACCTTCGCCGGGCACCTCGTGGTCGCGACGGGATTCTCCGCCGTCGACACGCTGCTGGAGGTCAGCCGCACCGTGGCGTGCATCAAGGAGAAGCCGCGGCCCGGGTCGGCCTCCCTCACCACCTGGCTGGACTCGCTGCGGGACTCGGCGGCCGCCAACCCGGTCACGGCCACCGTGACGATGTTCCACGTCTCCGGCCGTCGCTAGGCATTCCCTACCAGGTCGTACAAGCCCCAAGGGTTCGGTGCCCTCCCACCCACCTCGTGGAGCCGTTCCCAACTGTCGCCGACAGCGCCGGGCGGGCGACAGGGCGACAGGCTGGCAGGGTGGCAGGCACGGTGTCAGTATCGGCCGGGTGACGCCGGCCGGCTCTCCCGGCGGCGTAGCGGGCAGCGACCAGCCCGCGGATCAGGGACAGCCACACGATGAACGGGCGAACGGCGCCTGCCGCACAGCCCACCCTGGCGCGCGTCCTGAGCGGGCGGATGCTGTTGTTCCTCGTGCTCGGCGACGTCCTCGGATCGGGGATCTACGCGCTCACCGGGCAGATCGCCGCCGACGTCGGCGGGATGATCTGGGCACCCTTCCTGCTCGCCTTCGCACTCGCGTTCCTCACCGGGACGGCCTACGCCGAGCTCGTCGGCAAGTACCCTCGGGCGGCCGGAGCGGCGCTCTACGCCAACGAGGCGTTCCGGCGCCCGTTGCTCACCTTCATGGTCGGCTTCACCGTGCTGGCCGCCGGGGTCACCTCCACCGCCACTGCCGCGCGGGCCATGGGGGGCAAATACCTCGCGGAGTTCGTGGCTGCCCCGACGGGCGTCGTCGCGGTTGCGTTCATCCTGCTGACTGCCGTCCTCAATGCCCGTGGGATCGAGGAGTCCGCCCGAGTAAACCTTGTGCTCACCGTGATCGAGCTGGCAGGGCTGTTGCTGATCGTCGGGATCGGCGTGCACGCGCTGGCTACCGGAGCGGGTGAACCTGGACGGGCCTTCGAGCTGCGTACCGAGCAGCCCGCGCCGCTCGCTCTGCTCGCCGGCACGACGCTCGCGTTGTACGCGATGCTCGGCTTCGAGAACTCGGTGAACCTCGTCGAGGAGGCCCGCCGGCCGCGCCGAGACCTGCCCCGGGCGCTGTTCGGCGGCATGTTCATCGCCGGCATGGTCTACCTGTTCGTCGCGTTCACCTGCGCGATGCTGGTGGATCCCGACACCCTCGCTGGCTCCGGTGCCCCGCTGCTGGAGGTGGTGAAGGCCTCCGATGTGCCGGTACCGTCGAAGCTGTTCGCCGCGGTCGCGCTGGTCGCGGTCGCCAACACCGCCCTGATGAACATGGTGATGGCCTCCCGTCTCATCTACGGCATGGCGGCCCAGGGCACGATCCCGACCGTCTTCGCATGGGTCCTGCCCGGCCGACGGACTCCACTCGTAGCGATCGGCTTCGTGACGGCCCTGACGGTGGCACTGGCCAGCACCGGCCAGCTGGCTGGCCTCGCCGACACCACCGTCGTCCTCCTCCTGCTTGTCTTCTTCGTCGTCAACATCAGCGCGCTGGTGCTGCGGCGTGAGCCTGCCCCGCCGGGCGCCTACCGTGCCCCGATCTGGGCCCCGGCACTCGGCGCGCTGTCCTGCGCGGTGCTGGCATCCCCACTGGTCCACCGTGAGAGGACCGTCTACCTTCGCGCGATCGGCCTGCTCGCGTTCGCGGCCGTCCTCGTCGTTGCCCAGAAGGCTGTTCGGCGGCCGGCTCCGCGCGGGTGAGTCGCGTGGGTACGGTCACGCCACGTGTCGTACAAGGCTCGCTGTCACGGGCGGCGTGGCCATCGTCAAGGTCGCGCCCGATTACCGGCGGGCCTCCGGCTACGCCCCTTCGGCAGTTAGGTACACCGCTATCTGCCGGACGAATTCGTCCAGGTCGTCGAGGGCATTCAGCCGAGCAACGACGATCTCATCGTCGACCGCGATGTAGTCGTGGACGAGAACGTTTCTGAAGCCGACAGCCTTGCGGAGCGATGGTGCGAGCGTCGCGGCCAGCGCTCCATGGTCGCCGAGGAGACGGATCGCGTCGCCGTTGTCGGCGCTACATCCAGGCCCTCGGCGGCCAGATCCAGATCACCGCCGTCTTCGGCGACGACCTGTACATCCTGCCCGGCACCTCGTGGGAGTACACAATCACATCGGTGACGTCCGCGAAACCATAGCGTTCCTGCTCGCGCTCGCGCGCACCGACAAAACTGTTGCTCAGGATTCCGGTACGAAATCGCGGCCGGAGCCCCCGGAACCACTCGAACAGTTCCACGTTCAACGTCCCCAGGTATTCCTCCCACATGAGTGTCCAGAAACTGGTCAGCTGGTCCTCGGAGACACCCAGCCGCACGCGAGCGGCGGCGACTACCTCGGTCTCCGACATAGTCCCCACCGAGCCCGCGAGGAAGACGTCATGCAACCGATCGAGGACGGTGCCCGCTGCCAGCCCCGCCGCCCGTTCCCATTGCTGCACCCATCCGGTCGGCGACGTCACCTCCAGCACTCCCCCGATGTCAAGCACAACGCACCGCGCATCCATTCGTCGGGCTCCTTCGGGTGTCGACACCGCTCCGGGCAGGCCACACCTGGAGTCCGGACATGCGCTCGTCATGGGACGCGGGCAGGCCTTCGTGATCGAGGTCGACGGACCTCACCATCGCGCTCAGCGACGCTTCGCCGACGACCGCAACCGCGATCTCCAATGGGGGCGCTGCGGGATCCACGTCGTCCGTCTGCCCGTCGAGGATCTCGATGATGCCACCGCCCTCGAGGCCCGGCTCCACGAGGAGATCCGCCGACACCTTCCGCGTCGCTAGTCCGAGTCCATCAACCGGGCAGCGCCGGTCCGGCGTTGTGAGGACGGTGCGATGGGCGGCCGGGCCAATAACATGGCGTCGATGCCGACGCTGTTGATCGTCCACCACACCCCGTCGCCGTCCACGCAGGCGATGTTGGAGGCCGTGCTCGCCGGTGCCAGGGACGAGGCGATCGAGGGCGTGGAGGTCGTAGTACGCCCGGCCTTGGCGGCCACAACGGTTGATGTGCTGGCCGCCGACGGCTACCTACTGGGGACGCCGGCCAACATCGGCTACATGTCAGGGGCTTTGAAGCACTTTTTTGATCAAGCCTATTACCCCTGCCTGGAAGCAACCATTGGTCGGCCGTACGCCCTGTATGTCCACGGTAACTCCGACACCACTGGCGCGGTCCGCAGCGTGGAGACAATCGCCACCGGTCTGAAGTGGAAGCGCCTGCGCGAGCCGTTGTCGATCGTCGGCGAGGTGGACGCTGTTGCGCGCGAGGCCTGCTGGGAGCTCGGCGCGGCTGTCGCTGCCAGCCTGATGCCCGACTGACCTGGCCTCGGCATCTGATGGACAAGGGGCGCGTGAATGTTCCGCTCGCGGCCTGACGGACGATCGCTCGGGACACGCCCCGTCGCACGCGACCGTTGAAGGCCGAATTCATCGATTGTCAGTCCGATCTCGTTCAGGATGCTCCGGAAGGTGCCCTTGGCCAGGCCGCGGGTGTCGTGCGCCGCAAGGAGATCCCGGTTCGACCTCGGACCGAGCGGTCCGGGGACCGAACTGCGGTGAGCCCGGCCGCCGTCCGGCGGTTCGACCGTGACCGCCAGCACCACCGACGTCGACTGCCCCGCGACCGTCATCGACCGGGTCGACGGCTCGGATCTGATCCAGCCCGGTATCCGCGCCCGCGCCGCTGTCCTTGACTCGACGCCGGGCTGTGCCGCCGGCGCCACGGTTGCGGCCTGCCTGATGCCTGTGTGATCTGGACGAGTCAGGCGGACATCTGTCGAGGCATGCCTGGCCACCTGATGGTCGGGCCCCGGCCGCTTAGCCCAGGTAGTGCGTGGGCGTAGTTCGTCGCTTTCACGCGGCGGGCGTGTCGGTGCCGCGCAGGATGTACAGGTCGTCGCCGAAGACGGCGGTGATCTGGATCTGTCCACCGAGAGCCCGGACGTAGCGGGCGATGACATCGACAGTGGAGACTTCGCCGCGTTCGATCTGGGAGACCCGGCTCTTGCTGACGCCCATGTGCTCGGCGACGTCGGTCTGCGTCAGGCCGAGGAGTCTGCGGCGTTCTGCGAGCCGGTGGCCGTCGATGTAGGCCTGGTTGCGCCTGCGGGCCTCGGTCAGGGTTTCCTCGCCGCCGGCGTCGGCGACCAGGCCGGCGCGGACGTCGTTCCACCGGGAAAGTCTGGTCATGAGCTGTCCTCCTCGGCTTCCCGTTCCTTCACATACGCGACGTACAGCTCCTCCGCCCGTGGAATCGCCGTGCGGTACCAGCCGGACCAGTTGCCCGACTTGTCCCCGCCGACCAGCAGGATCGCGCAGCGCCAGGGATCGAAGACGAACAGGACGCGGATCTCGGAGGAGCCCGCGGAACCTGGCCTGAGTTCCTTGAGGTTGTGAAGCTCCGAGCCGACCAGGCGGTCGACCAGTGGCCGCCCCAGGACTGGCCCGGCGTCGGCGGGTAGCCGTCGCCACCACCGGGGCGAGAGCCTGATCCACTAGGAACGGAAGGTCTTGCGGTAGGCATTGGGGGAAACGGCGATGGCGCCGCGAAGATGCTGGCGTAGCGAGGCAGCCGTGCCGAACCCCGAACGCTCGGCAATGCGGTCTATCGGTAGATCGCTGTGTTCCAGCAGATGCCGGGCGAGGTCGATCCGTTGTTGAGTGAGCCACTTTCCGGGGCTTTGGCCGACCTCGGCCCGGAACCGCCGGGTGAAGGTTCGGCGGCTCATCCCGGCGTGGGCAGCCAGATCCGTCAGCTGGACGGGGTGGTCCAGTCGCTCGAGGGCCCACAGACGGGTGGGCGCGGTGCCTGTCTCCGTGACCTCGGGGACTGGGCGCTCGATGTACTGGGCCTGGCCGCCGTCCCGCCACGGGGGAATGACACAGCGACGGGCCACCTGGTTGCCGATGGCGCTGCCGTGGTCGCGGCGGATCAGGTGCAGGCAGAGATCCACACCCGCGGCCGCGCCCGCCGAGGTCAGGACCCGTCCCGCGTCGATGAAAAGGGCCTCGGGGTTGACCTTGACGGCGGGGAAGGACCGTTGGAAGTCCTCGGCGTGCCGCCAGTGGGTGGTCGCGGGCAGACCCTCCAGCAGGCCCGCAGCGGCCAACACGTAGGAGGCCAGGCAGATCGAGACCATCCGGGCCTCGGGACGAACCCGTGCGAGCGCCTCCGCCAGGGTGGGCGGGAGCGCGTCGGGGTGGGTGATCTTGACCATCGCCTCCGACGGGGGGATGACGACGGTGTCGGCGGTGGTCAGCACCGCCGCGTCATGGGCGACCGTGACGGAGTAGTCGGTGGCGGTAGCCACTGGGCGACCGTCCAGCGTGCAGGTGATCACCTCGTACAGTGGCCGTTCGCCGGCAGTGCGTGCGGTGCCGAAGATCCGGGAGGCGAGGCTGAGCTCGAAGGGGATCACGCCGTCCACGGCGAGTACGACGACGCGATGCATGGCCCGATCCTTGCACATCATGACCTTCGGGCCACTCGCTGAGCTGCCGGCCGGGGCAGCAGGCTGGGCGCATGACGACTCCAACGATGCGGGCTATCAGCCAGTCCGAACTGGGCGCCCCTGACGTGCTGCGTGAGGTCGAGATCGAACGTCCCGTCCCCGGACCGACCGAGGTTCTGGTGCGGGTCCATGCGGCGGGCTTGAACCCGACCGACTGGAAGCACCGGCAGATACCCGGCTTTCTCGGGCGGCTTCCGCTGGTCCTGGGCTGGGACGTGTCCGGCATGGTCGAGGCGCTCGGCGTCGGCGTGACAATCCACGAGGTGGGCGACGAGGTTTTCGGCATGCTGCCGTACCCGCGTGGCCACGGCTCCTGCGCCGAGTACGTCACGTCCCCCGCCCGTGCCCTCGTCCGAAAGCCCGCTGAGCTCGATCACGTCGAGGCCGCCGCGGTCCCGCTGGCCGCCCTCACCGCTTACCAGGCCCTGGTCGAGGTGGCCGACGTCCAGCCTGGCCAGCGCGTACTGATACATGCCGCGGCCGGCGGTGTCGGCCACTTCGCCGTACAGATCGCCAAGTCGCTGGGTGCTCACGTGATAGGCACCGCCAGCGCGCCCAAACACGATCTGCTCCGCACGCTCGGCGCCGACGAACTGATCGACTACCGCAATGTGGATTTCGAGCAGGCGGCCGGCAAGGTCGACGTGGTCGTCGACACCATCGGCGGCGACTACACGGCCCGTTCCCTGCGGACGCTGGTACCGGGCGGCGTCCTCGTCTCCCTCGCGCTCTCCAACACGCGGCCAATGCCAGAGGAGGCCGCGCAACTCGGCGTCCACCACCGGCTGATGCTGGTCGAGGCCGACCAGACGGGGATGCTCGCGGTGGCCGACCTGGTGAGGAGCGGCGCACTCCGCCCGGTCATCGAGGCCACCTACCCCTTGGAGCAGGCCGCCAAGGCGCACGAGCTGGGCGACGCGGGCCGGGTCACGGGCAAGGTGGTACTCACCGTCCGGTGACTGTCGACGCCGTGCTACCTGACCTGAGGAGCGGCTCGGTTCATCGCCGCACAACACGGCCCTTTACTATGCGGCGTTGGCCGAGACGCAGGGCGGAAGCTTCCTGCCGGATCGGGAGGCCCACGGCTGGGTTCGGTTCTGCCTGCGCGCGCACCACCTGCGGGCGCAGCTCGTCCAGCGACGGCTTGACCTGGCGGCCGAGGTCTGGCGAATCCTGACCGATCAGGTCGCCGCGGCCAGGTTGGGGGAGCGGTCGGTCGCAGCCCTCTACGCTGCGACTCGCCCGGCAGGCGCACGCCGGGCGACCTATGCCCGTGACGAGGGATTGACCCGCGACCAGGCGATACGGGACCTACAGGGCCTGAAGGCCGCTGGGCTGATCGAGGAGATCGGGCACGGCCGTACCCAGCGGTACATCGCCGCCGGTGCCGCTGCCAAGGCCGAACGGACGATCCGCGCCGCTCACAGTTCCCAGCCGCTGCGTGACCCCTACACTTCCCTGGCGGCATCGCCGCGACCGGATGTCATGTCTAACAGCTGTTAGACTCTTGGTATGGCTACTGTCAGTATGCGGGATCTCAGCCACGCCGTGGGTAGCTGGGTCGACCGTGCCCACGCGGGAGAGTCGATCGTCATCACTCGCAACGGGCGGCCGTGGGCGAGGCTGGTGCCGGAGCTGACCCAGACCGGCAGCGACTACCTGGATCAACTCGTCGCCGAGGGGCGTGTCACCGTGCCCACGGCGGGCTTGGCTGATCTCCCCGAACCGGTTCCCACCGGCGGCTGGGACGGGCGCGATTCCACGGATGTCGTCGCGGAACTGCGCGAGGATTCTGCGTGATCTATCTGGATTCCAGTGCGTTGGTGAAGCTGGTTCATCCAGAACCGGAGACACGCGCGCTGCGATCCTGGCTCGCCGTCCGGCCTGGCGTCTCGGTGTCCTCTGCGCTTGCCACGCTGGAAGTGACCCGTGCACTGCGTCGCAGTGACCCCGGCGCGCTTCCCCGGGTTCCCGACGTCCTGGCTCGCGTCACGCTCGTGCCCATCGAGGAGCCGATCCTGGTCTCCGCCGCGGCCTTGACGGATCCCCTGCTGCGGTCGCTGGACGCTCTTCATCTCGCGACGGCTCTCCGGCTCGACGCGCCGTCGCTCGTCTTCATCAGCTATGATAAACGCCTTTCCGCCGCGGCCGCCCAGGAACGCCTGAATGTCGCGGTGCCGGTCTGATCGCAGGCGCCCCGTCTGGCCGGTCACCGTCGACCTGCATGGCAGGTCCTCGCCGATGATTGCGCGGCCCTGACCGCGCGGGGAATCGTCATCACCGTGATCACTCAGCCCGACCGAGGCCGCGCCGTGGGCAACGGGCCGGCAGCCTCACCGTGGCGCCAACCCTCCTCGGATACGCGACGTAACCGCTACAGGTCCTTCGGCTCGTCGAGAAACCGCTGGGTCTCGCGGGCGAGCTGGACGAGGAAGCGGTTGCGTTCGAACGTGGGGTCCGCGGTCGCGTCCGGCGGCGGCGTGTTCATGAAACTGAAATGTCCGGCTCCCGCTACGGTCCGGACGTCCACCGGGCCGGGTGCCTTCGTGAGGTTGAGGATCTGTTCGACCGGGGTGATCCGATCCTGTTCTGCGGCGTAGACGAGCATCGGTGCCGTCACGGCGTCCAGAGAACCCGGCGCGGCGAACCAGCCGACGGCGGGCGCGTACAGGACCAGACGGGACACCCGCGGTTCGCGCGGCACCTCCATCGGCGTGCCGTCGCGAGCCCAGGGCGTCGCCCCGGCCAGGCAGAGCGCGGCCCATCCCCCGATCGAATGACCGACCACGGCGACCGGCAGGCCCGGCGTGGCGTGTTCCCGCAGCGCCGCGACCAGCCCACGCGGCCGCGCGAGCAGATCCTCGGCGGTCATCTCGGCGGGGAAACGTTCGAAGTACGGCGCGATGACCTGGCAACCGTGGGCCGCCAGGTACTTCAGCAACGGCCGATGCCGTTGCGGATCGCCGCCCGCACCCGCGGCGAACAGCACCACTCGCCGGCTGTCGGGAGCACCGAGCGTGAGAGCGTCCACCAGTTCCTCCTCAGGACGTGGTGCGTGCGGCGACAGTCTCGGCCGCGGCGTCGGCGTAGCGTGTGACTGGCCGGTAACCGGGGCGGCGCGGCGATCAGGCCCTCAGCGGCCGATGCGCCGAGGTGAAGCTCTCCGTGAGCCACTCCAGATCCGCCTGATCGCTGGCCCGGGCTGCCGCCTCGTCGGTGAAGAGCGTGTCGGTCTTGTGGAGGATGAGAGTGTAAGGGCGGCCCAGCCGCCGGGTGACGTGGCTGACGGGCAGTTCGGCTGTGTCGATGCGGGAGTGGACATGCTGCCTGCCCCCCTTGGCGAGCGGCCATTCGAGGGTGCGCTGGTCCGGGTCCGCCAGGAACGCGCGCAGGGTGTCGCACAGGTCGCAGGCGCAGCCGCCGGTGGGCAGCGTGATCGACCAGTCGATGGACGTGCGCCGTGGGAGGGCCAGCCGGGCCGACAGCCGCGCCGCGCAGTCCGTGGCCAGGTCGCCGAAGCCTGCCTCGCCGCGGAGGCCGTCGCCGGGCAGGTCCGTCGCGGCGCGCAGCGCGGGCATTTCCAGCGCGGTGATCGCGTCCGGCTGCTGCCGGAGGTACGCGGCCACCGCGGCCCGGATGCTGGCCGTCCCGGTCGCGGCGGCGGCCGTCAGCACCGCCGCGAGCGGCCTGCCCAGGTCGTCGAGGCCGCGGTCACGCAGGCGAGGGGACGACGACCTGACCGCGATGCCGATGGCCTCGCTGAGCCACCTCCACGCCAGGTCGAGGAGCAGCTGCGCGGTCGTCGCGCCGGCACCGGGCGCGGCGTGCAGCCCCGCGCACAGGCCGGGCAGCGAGTCCGCCACCCATTGTCTGCGTTCCGGTCCGCGGCCGGCCCAGGTCGACTCGCCCGCGCCGGCCCACGTCCGCAGCAGGCCGACGGTCCACTGCTGACCGTAGCGGCTGGCGAGCCTTCCGAAGGACGTGACGTCGTCGGCGGTCAGGCTCTCAACCCGGAACGGGCGCAGCAGCATCGCCGCGGCCGGTGCGTCCGCTACGGCGTCCGCCGTGCGCAGCGCCACACCGAACGTCGCGGAGATCCTGTCCTTGTCCCGCGGCGACCGTGCGCGCAGGGCGCCGTCCCAGAACGGTTCGAGCGTCGCCGCGGCGGCCCTCGCGCCCGACACGTCGCCCGCCAGCGCCATCTCGGTGAGCGTGTCGAGCGCCCAGGCTGGCGATGTCTCGGCCCGGTTGGCGAAGGCCTGCTCGCGGGGCCACACGACGACGGCCGCCCGGTGGTACCAGCGGTCCAGCGTGTTGCCCCAGTTACCCATGTAGCCCTCGTATTCCGTGGCATAGGGCTCGAGATCGTCCGTCGGCGCCGACGCGCACACCTCGTCGGCGCTGACGGACAGTGAGGTCGCCTCCAACTGGCCGCCGTGCGGACCGGTCCAGTGCGTGAGCGTGATGTCGACGTCGATCAGCTCCTGGATGTCGTAGTCGGCCGTGCCGTCGACATCCTCGCCGTCCTCATCGTTCTCGCCATTCTCATCGTCATCCCAGGAGCGCTGTCGGTACCCGTACTCGTCGTCATCCGCGTCGAAGGCACTGTGCGTCGTCTTCACCTCGGCGAGCGCGAGGACGGCCTCGTACCCCGCCCGTGTGGACGCCGCCCGCAGCAGGGAGGCCCGAGCGGCGTCGGCGCCCTTCAGCGCGCTCCAGCCCAGCGCACGTGGGGTGTACTCGTGGTCGAGGAGGTAGACGAGGCGGTTCGGCGGGTGTTCCGCGACCGCGGGACGATGGGTGGGCACCGGTGTGCTGAAGTGCTCGCGAAGGAAATCGGCGAGTTCGGCGACTGCTCCCTCGTCGCCCTCGGGCAGGTCGGTATCCCCGCGCAGCAGCAGGTTGTAGGTGAGCGCGATCCGGTACCCCGACCGGACCTCGCGTACCTCATGCCTGCAGTCGGCGTAGAAGGCGACCAGCGACAGCTCTGCCGTCGACCCCCGGTGAACCGTTCGCTCGTCGAGATGCCGCACCACCAGCTCGCCGCCGGTATGACTGGACGGCAGCGTCACCACGAGGGTGCCGATCATCGAGTCATCCTTCTCGCTGTCCTGATGCGCGAGGAAGAACTGGCCCGGCTCGTACACGAGAAGAGAATGCAGATCGGCGGTCAGTTCGGCGGCGATCGGCAGGCCAAGCTCGTCCTTCGCCGCTGTCAAAATGCCGTTCAGCGCATCGTCGTCCCATCGGGCGCGGACGAGGTCCTTCGGGATCTCCCACGTGTCGCGGACGCCCGGGTCAGTCAGAGTCTCCTCACCGCGGCCGAACCGGGCGGGCTGGCCGAGGCCGAGGAGCGTTCGGGCCTGCGCGGGCGGCACCGGAAACGTGACGGGCCCAATGCCCTCGACCTCGAGGGCCAGCTCATCCGTACTCGCCGTCAACTCCACGCAGAAGGCGGTCTCCGTATCGCCGCGCAACATCCTCGCCAGCCGGTCACGTGCCACGGTCGCCATCGTCCGTGTCCCTCCGCGTCTTTGCGTTCCCGCCCTGAGCGGCATCGTCAGGCAGGAATCTAGAGGGAGCCGCCGACCAGGCCGGAAGCGGTGTGGGCTCGACCCCGCCCGGCATCGCGTCGCGGAGACCCACCGGCGGTGGACGTCGCGCCGATGCCGGACGGAGCGGAGAGCTCCATGCGTGTCCATGCGTCGGCCGGGCCACAGCATGGCCGCGATGCCAGCTCTCCTGATCGTCCACCACACGCCGTCGCCGACGATGCAGGCGATGCTGGAGGCGGTCCTCGCCGGCGCGCGAGACGACGCGATCGAGGGTGTGGATGTGGTCTCGTGCGGCCGGCGCTGGCCGCGACCGCGGTCGACGTGCTCGCCGCTGACGGCTACCTGCTCGGCACCCCGGCCAACATCGGCTATATGTCCGGGGCTTGAGACACTTCTTCGACCAAGCCTATTACCCGGTCTTGGAAGCTACGGTGGGCCGCCCCTACGCCCTGTACGTGCATGGCAACAACGACACCACCGGCGCCGTCCGGGCCGTCGAGTCGATTGCGACCGGCCTGCGCTGGAAGCGACTGCGGGAACCGGTGACGGTGATCGGTACACCCGAGGCGAAGGACCGGGAAGCATGCTGGGAACTGGGCGCCACCACGGCCGCGAGCCTGATGCCGTAGCTCGCTGGCCTGCGCCTAAGGACCGTGGGTCGTTCGCCCAAGACCCACATAGGAACGTCACCAAGAGCGAGGACCTTGTGATCAGAGTTCGGCACACCTTTCGCACCAGAGCTGGACAGGCCAGCGTGCCTGCGGACCTTGAGTAGCGACTCGGCCGGGAGATCAGCCAAAACGTGCGGGGCGAGATATGCCTCCGTAGCGAGCATGGCGCCGACCTGCTGTGACCTGGCCTTCCGCTTGTACGGAGGTCCACGCCTGATCATCGCTGACGTCGGAGCGGAGGACTCGCGAGGTCAGGTCCTTGGGCCGAGGTGAGAGCATCAGATTCGCACCACCGTGATGGTGCGCCCGCTCGGGCTGGTGGCGGTCTGGGCGCCCATCTCGGTGCCGACGCGTTTGCGTTCGGCGGGCCGCTGATCGAAGATCACGAGGTGGCCGGTGGGGAGACCGAGGCGTAGCAGGTAGCCGTCGAGTTGGCTGATGCCAGCCTGGGTCGGATCGGCGTCCCCGGGGCGGTGGGTCTTGACCTCCAATGCCTCGCGCTGGACGGCGGGTTTGCCGTCGGGCCCGGTGTGACTCCAGCGGACGAGTAGATCCATGGCGCCACGGCCCACGCCGTACTCACGGTCGACGAAGCCGCTGCCATTGATGGCGCGGTCGAGGTATCCGAGCAGCGTGACGTGGGGGGTCACCTCGCGGTAGGGTTCGTCGGCCTTGAGGACGTCCTCGGTCCGGTGCCAGAACTCGGTGAAGCGGGCGAGTAGTCCGGGTAGGTCAAGGCGCCCGTCAGCCAGGACAAACGAACGCGGTTGCGGCGCACCGGTCACGCCGTCGAACAGGCCGTCGGCGAGAACTCGTGTGATCACATTGCGGTAGATCGGGTTGGAGATCTCGACCGTCGACGCGGTCCGTCGGATCAGGCCGAGGTCGGTGGTGTACGCGAGGTCGTCGGAGAACGGGTCGAACCTGACTTCCGTGCCGGCGAGGATCGGCTCGATGATCCGCCGGACGCGGGGGTCACGGAGCCGGTCGAGCAGGGAGTCCAGGTGGGTCTCCCGCGCGACGATGAGCCGCTCGTCGGCCTCGTCGACGTGGTCGGCGGTGATCGTCGTCGTCGTGGGGACCTTCATGCGGTCGACGATCTCGTAGGCGAGGGCGTTGACCAGCCACGGCTGCCCCATCGTCAGCGCGTAGGCGTACTCCACGGCCTGGGGGGTGAACTCCTGGCCGGTGTCGGCGGTGTGCTGCCCGTAGAGGACACGGACCTCGTCGAGGGTGAAGTCGCTCAGCCGTAGCGACGTCACCTTGATGTTGAACGGGCTAGGTGAGGTGAGCCGGGTCGGATCACCTCCTGAGGCGACCTTGTAATCGCGGACGTCGCGCAGGCCGCAGAGGGCGATCGACGAGGGGAAGCCGGCCGGCCGTCGGCGGTAGCCGTCGCGCACCTGGCCGAGGACGCTGAGCAGCGTGCGCCCGGACAGTGCGTCGATCTCGTCGAGGAACAGCACCAGGGGACGTGGACAAGCCCGCGCCCACGCGCCGAAAGCGGCTGCGAGCAGGCTCTCGTCCCAGGCGTCCGGCCAGGCCGACGGGCGCAGGTCGGCCGGCAGGTAGTCCTCCGCCGCTTCCCTGGCGAGGCCGAGGATTGCTCTGGTAGCCGCGCCGACGTCGTCGGGCCAGGAGCGTCCGGCCTCCAACGACAGCACGACCGCCGCGTAGCGACCACTCGCGGTCAGGTCCGTGGCGAGCGCCTGTAGCGCCGTCGTCTTGCCGGTCTGGCGCGGGGCATGCAGGACGAAGTAGTCCTCCCTGGCCACCAGGTCGGGCACCTCGGGAAGCCGCGCGGACGCCGGGATCATGAAGTGCTTGCCAGGCAAGCACGGCCCGGCCGTGCCGAACTTGCGAGCCACCACCCACCATCCCTCCCGGCCACGCGCCACTGATCGCAACTCTACGGAATCCCAGGCGAACGTCGGCTCGCGGTCGCATGGTCCACCGCCGGACGGCCGAGGCCGCGGTAGGGATCGACGAGGACGAAGCCAGGTTCGGTAGTCGGATGAGCCGCGGGTAGCCGTCCGCGGCGAACTCCACCAGTTGGAGTTAGGACTCGACGATCTCGCCGAACAGCCGCTGTCCGTTGCGTACGACGACGAGTTCCCGTGCTCCGCGCGCCTCGGGTATGTCACCCTGGTTCTGGGATACCCGTGGATCGCGGACGGGAGACAGGGCGCCGAGTGACGGTTTCGGGGGGCCGATGGGTACTCGCCTACGAATACGACAGCGTGCAGTGCTGCGTGCCTCGGGTCGCACGGGTTGGCGTCGGACAGTCACTGACAGCCGGCCGTCGGGGTCACCTACCCCTCGGTGTCGTCGTCAGTAACCACGGTGTCTCTCGGATCGCGCTTGAGGTGACCGCGACCGAGCAGGGCTGGCACGTCAACGTCCTGAACACGAACGGCGCGGTTATCTGCCCTTGGGGGCAGGCGGCCACACTGATCAGGCGGGGTCCGCGCAGCGTGGCCGGGCCACGGGTAGCCGTCCTGGTACTGAGCGACCCACGTGGCGGGCGGGGAGATGCCGGGAGCACGCCAGACCGCTGGGTCGCCGACCAGGCGGCCCACTGGCTGCTCCTGGAAACGGCGACGAGCCCGGAGGTGGGGCCGGATACCGCATGGGCCGGTGCACCCACATCGCCCAGATCTGCGAGCAGCGATACCACGACGACCGCTGCGAGCCCGGCGCCGCCTCCTTTGACTGCGGCACAGGCGGAGGCGCTTCGGCTTACGTTCGCGCATCAGCTGTACTGGCCGCCACGTCCCGCCACCGAACCGCCGACCCTGGACCCTCTCTGCGTTCCTTCGAGTCGATCGCGACCGGTCTGCGCTGGACACGCCTGCGCGACCCGGTCACCATTCGATCGTCCTTGCGCAAAGCTGTCGAGGTGGTCGAGTGCCCAGGCCTCAAAGCTGGCGGCGGGGCGTCCGAGGAGCCGGGGCACGTCCTCGGTGAGGACCGCGTTGTGTCCCGCCCGCGCCCACCCGGAGCCGGTGACGATGACATCGACGACGGAGCTGTCCAGCCCGGAGGCAATCATCTCGTCGCGTGCCACGTCGAGCGGTAGGTCAATGGTGGTGACCGGGCAGCCGAGCAACTTTTCGAGCTGGGCGGCCTGGTCGGGCACGGCCAGCAGGTCCGGGCCTGTGAGGGTGTAGGTCTGGCCCGCGTGCGCGGGGGATACCAGTGCTTCGATGGCGACCGCGGCCACGTCGCGCGGGTCGATGACGCCCTGCCTGCCGTTCCCCGTCAGGTTGCGTACCGGGCTTCCGGATCTGATCGCCAGGGCCCAGTCCAGGGTGTTCGACGCGAAGGCGGATGGCCGCAGCACCGTCCAGGCGATGCCACTGGTTTGCACAGCCCGCTCCGCCTGCTGGTGCCATGCGCCCACTGTCCTGCCATGGTCGTCGGTCTCGCCGGTCCCGATGGCTGAGAGTTTCACCACTCTGCGCACGCCGGCCGCGACGGCGGCTTCGAGCAGGGCTAGGTCGTGGTGGGGCGAGGGTGATGCTGGCGCCGTCAGCAGGAATACGCTCTCGACGTCGTCGACCGCCGCGTAAAGCGACGCGGAGTCATCGAAGTCGGCCCGCGCGATGTCCACACCGAGCGAGGCGGGAACGTTCGCGGGATTGCGCGTCATCGCGCGGACCGCCGCGCCGCGGGCGACCAGAAGCCGGACGACTTCGCTACCGACGGTGCCGGTGGCACCGGTGACAAGGATCATGTGGGCAACGGTGCCAGTGGGCAGACGGTGGCGGATAGGACGTTTCGGCACGCCCTGTCGGCCATGCCACCGGGCCGCTCACCACGGACAGGCTTCTATCGTGGGGTCGGTGGTGAATGACGACTCGGAACGCATCATCCCGCTGCCGGTCGGGTTGCGGCCATGGATCTCGCAACTGAGCGTCGCCGCGTCCGGCGGCGAACCTGCGCACCCCGTCCGCGCCGAGGCTCCGGACGCCACGACGGCTCTGGTCGTACGTGCGACCAGTGATCGCACTGAACTCGTGGTCATGGGGCCTCGTACGCGCGCCGAATATTTCGAGGTGAGCCGGGTGCCGTTCTGCGTCAAGATGCGAATGCAGCTCGGCCGGGCTCAGTCGCTGCTGGGCGTTCCCCTGAGCGGACTCGTCGACCGAGTCGTCCCAATAGGCGATTTGTGGGGTGTGACAGGTGATCGGCTCGTCGATGATCTGTCCAACGTCGAGTCAGATCCCACCGCAGTCGTCGGACTACTTGCCGCTACGCTGATGGACCGAGTGCGGACTCGGTCGCGTCACGACCTGGCTCGTGATGAACTCGTGCGCAGCGCTACCCTCGCCCTGACCTCCCTGACCAGCCCTGGACCGCGGGTTCAGCCAACAGCTCGGCGTCTGAAGGTCAGCGAGCGACACCTGCGTTCCCTCTTCACCGACGCCGTCGGCATTCCACCCAAACACGTCGCCCGCATTGCGCGGACACGGCATGTGCTCGCGGGCGCCAGCCATCAGTCCCTTGCCCGGCTCGCCGCCGAAGCAGGCTACTACGACCAGTCCCACATGACCGCCGAGTTCCGCCGCATGATGGGAACCTCTCCCAGAGCCTTCGTCGCCGGGCAACTGCCCGCCGCCGCGCCCTGCCATTAAGGGCTCTTCGTACTCGGCTTGCGTCCGCGATTGGCTGAGCACGTTGCGCAACGAAGTGCCATGACGTTGCGTGACCGTCCTGGGAGTGTGAAACAAGAGGGGAGTCGAAATGCTTATGCCCACCATGCGAGCGATACATCATCGCCGCTCCGACCCGTCACCCGCCGGCGGTGTCGGGCATCAGGCTGGCAGCGGTGGTCGCGCCGAGTTCCCAGCAAGCCTCTCGCGCGACGGCGTCCGCCTCGCCGATCACGGACAGCGGGTCGCGCAGGCGCTTCCATTTCAGTCCGGTCGTGATGGTCTCGACACCCCGGACCGCACCGGTGGTGTCGCTGTTCCCGTGGACGTAGAGCGCGTACGGCCGGCCGACGGTCGCCTCCAGGCACGAATAGTAGATCTGGTCGCGGCGCCCTTGCTAACGTATGGGTAGGGAAAACAAGCGAACAGCGCCCTGTCGGGATGCTAACCGGGCGGCGGCAGGAGAGCGGATGCGGGCTGGCGAAGTCTGGTGGGTGGATTTCGGCGAACGACGGCCGGTGGTTCTCCTCTCAGCTGAGGGCGAGTCCGGGTTCCTGGCTATGCAAGTGGTCCCCCCAGCCGGCACCGACCTCGATGGCGTGGCCGCGGAGGTTGCGATTGGAACTCCTGAAGGACTTCCCTTCGAGGGCGTCCTGCGCGTCGCGTTTCCGCGTCCAGGCGTAGTCCCCTGCACCTGGCTCCTTTCGGTGACCAGAGAGGACCTGGTCGAACGGGTCAGCACCCTGCCGCCAGCGAAGCTCGCCGAAATCGAGAACCTGGTCCGCCTCGGTAATCCAGCGTAGGCAGCGTCAACGGCTTCAGCCGACCGCACGGCTCCGAGGCCGGGGCGGGACAGCCGGGTGGTGCCACAGGTGTCCGCTTTCGCGTCGAACACCCTGTACTGGGCCCCAGCGATCAGATCTGGAAACCCGGTGCGCAACCTGACGGGGAACAGCGGGCAGGGCGTCATCGACCCGCGCGATGTGGCCGCGGTCGCTGTCGAAGCCCTGACCTCCTCCGCGCATGCGGGCCAGACCTACACCCTGACAGGCCCGGACCCGCTCGCCGTGCCCGACCAAGCCGCCCGGCTCCAACAGCTGCTCGGCAGCCCAGTCACGACTGTCGACGTGCCTCTCGACGTGGCACGCGACGAGATGCTCGCCGCCGGAATGGACAGCTCCGCCGTCGACGCCATCATCACCGGCTCCAGGTGGGCGCGGGCGGGACGCAGCGCCGTCCTCACCGACGATGTCGCCCGGCTCCTGAAACGCCCCGCCACCAGCTTCGAGGCCTGGGCACTCGACCACCTCGACGCCTTCACAGGACCACGATCAACATGATCCCCGAAGCGGGAGGCCATCCCGCCAGCGTGATCCGCTTTCATGCACCCGGCATCAGGCTGGCGGCGGCGGTGGCGGTGGCGCCGAGCTCCCACAGTGCCTCGCGGTCGGCAGTGTCCGGAGCGCCGATCACCGTCACCGGATCGCGCAGGCGCTTCCAGCGCAGCCCGGTGGCGATCGACTCGATGGCCCGCGCCGCGCCCGTCGTGTCGTTGTTGCCGTGAACGTAGTAGGCGTAAGGCCGGCCGATCGTCGCCTCGAGCACGGGGTAGTACACGGTGTCGCAGAAGTACCGGAAAGTCGGGTACGTCGGATGGCCACGCTACGTGTCCAACGGACTGCCGAACATGAATCCTGCGCCGTCAGGCGGAAGGCCCGAACTGGCGTCGGTACTCGGAGGGCGACAGGCTCGTCCACCGGCGCAGGAGGGTGCGTAGGTGGGCGGCGGTTCCAAGGCCGCTGCGCCGCGCCACGATCTCGAAACGTGGCTCGCCCTGTTCAATCATCCTGCAGGCGAATGCGACCCGCTCACCGGTGAGCCACGCCAGCGGGGTCGTACCCAACTGGGCCTGGAACCGGCGGTGCAGGGTCGCCGGGCTGACCGACGCCCGCCTGGCGAGGTCAGCGACCGTCAGCGGTGTGTCCAGCCGCTCAAGCGCCCAAGCCAGGAGCGGTGCGAGCGACTCGTCCCTGATCTCGGGAACGGGGCGGACGATGAACTGCCGCTGCCCGCCGTCGCGGCGCGGCGTGAACACCAGCCGCCGGCTGACGGCGGTGGCGATCTCGGCGCCGTGATCGCGGCGGACGAGGTGCAGGCCGAGGTCCAAGGCCGCCGCGCTCCCGGCGGCGGTGAGGATGTCGCCGTCGTCGACGAACAGCACGTCCTCCTCGAGGCGCACCGACGGGAACCGGGCGCGGAACGTGTCCGCCCACATCCAGTGGGCCGTCGCTCGCCGGCCGTCGAGGACGCCAGCCTCCGCGAGCGTGAACGCGCCGCTGCACAGGCCGACGAGGCGCGCTCCGCGGGCATGCGCGCGGCGGACGGCGTCCAGCACGGCCGGGCGGCGCGGCACGTGGACGTCGGGCCGGTTCGGAACGATCAGCATATCCGCCGTGTCGGCGAGACCCAGGTCGGCAATGCCCGTGAGCGTGAAGAACCCATCGCGCATGAGCGTGGCCGGCGCGGGCGAGCAGAGCTGGAAATCGTACAGTTCGCGACCGAGCTCGGGCCTGCGCAAACCGAACACCTCGGTGACGCAGCCGAGCTCGAACGGGTTCGACTGCTCGTCGACGATCACGACGACGCGGCGCGGGCCCACGGCACCGCCCCCCTGCGAGGAACCATGCGGCATATGCGATTCCTAGCACTGACGGCTGGGTGCGGATCTGGCGACGATGGGCGGGTGACCACTGAACCGATCGAACTGAGCGACGCTTTGGCCTCCTTCGACGCGCTGTGGAGCCCGCGCGTCGTGACCCGGGTCAACGACTACGACGTCCGTGTCGCCAAGGTCGCCGGTGAGCACCTCTGGCACGCACACGACGACACCGACGAGTTCTTCCTGGTCCTGGCCGGCGAGCTCCACATCGGCCTGCGGGAGGCCGCCGGGGAGCGGACGGTCCGGCTCCCGCGGGGCGTGGTGTTCACCGTGCCCCGCGGCGTCGAGCACCGGCCGGCCGCGCCGTCGGGCGCGGCGATTCTGCTGTTCGAGCCGACCGGGACGCCGACGGTCGGTACCCGCCACGAGGAGATCCCCGCCCACGTCGACGTCACGACTGGTCACCCTCTCGGCTTCTGACAGCCGCACGGATATCGACAGTCGCGCGGCGGCTGGACGGCCAGCGGGGCTGGCCACGCCGGCATGCCGGGTCGCCGCCGCCGGCCACGTGCCGGCCACCGAGCGGAGGTAGGCCGTGCATCCTCAACCTTTTCGACTTGTGCTACCGGGTGACGATGACCGTCGCGCGGTGTCCGGCAGCGTTCTTGAGCTTGGTGTCGCCTGTGAGCAGGTCGCAGCCGAGTGCTTCGGCGAGCGCGATGTAGGCGGCGTCGTAGGCGCCGAGGTTGTGCCGCAGCTTCCACATCCGGGGGTGGTAGGGCCAGACCGGATGGCGGGTGATCCGCAGGCGCGCGTAGTCAGCCAGCATCTGCTCGCCGCGATGGTCAGTGATCTTCTTCCCGGCCGCAAGCCCGCGGACTGTTGACGCGACCTCGACGTCGAGATGGTGCGGGGCGTGCAGCGTGCGCGGGGCGGACAGACGCTGCCGGAGCAGCTTGTCGTCGCCGCGGACGGAAAGCACATCAATGACGAGCGAGCAGTCGACCACGTACGTGAGAGTCAACGCCGTCCCTCGTCGCGCGCCGCGAGAATGTCGTCCATGGTGAGCTCCACCGGTTCCCTGTCGCGGGCGATGCGGGCGATGACCTCGGCATTGGTCTCCGTGGCCGCGTCGGCATCCATCAGGTCCCGCAAGTACCCGGACAGTGACTGGCCCAGCGATCTGGCGCGCTCGCGGAGGACCGCGAGCGTCGTCGGATCGACATCGCGCACCTGGATGATGCCCAGGTCGGCGGACTCGCTCATATATTTACGCTACCACGCTTTCATGCACGGCGCATGAACCCTCTTCGATATTCGACCAGACCCGAGCACTACGGCATCAGGTGCGCCGCCGTGCTGGCGCCCAGCTCCCAGCATGCCCCCCGGTCCTTCGCGTCCGCGGTACCGATCACCGTCACCGGCTCGCACAACCGCCGCCAACGCAGGCCGGTAGCGATCGACTCCACCGCCCGCACCGCACCCATCGTGTCGTTATTGCCATGCACGTACAGCGCGTAAGGGTGGCCGACGGTGGCGTCCAAACAGGGGTAATAGGCTTGGTCGAAGAAATGTGCCGAACCCTGGTCATGGCTCGGCCACGGGACGAAGTCACCCGGACCTGCCCAGTCGACCGACCGGGCAGGGTTCACCACCGGACGGCCATTGGCTCATCCGGCCGCCAAGCCGACGTGTGCATCGGATTCCGTGGAGTTGCGACCAGTCGCGCCTGGTCCGCAGGGGTGGTGCGTGCTGGGTCGCAAGTTCTGCACAGCCGGACCGTGCGTCGCCCGTGGTACTGGAACGACAACTACGTGATTCCGGCGTCGGCACGCCCCCTGAGGTGCCCCCTGCTCGGACTGGCCTGGCGACGAGGGAGTTGAGGATTTGCTAAACTTCAGGCCGTGGACGAGTGGGATGTCCGCGTCACAGACGAGTTCCTGAGCTGGGTCGACGAACTCGACCGGAGGTCCAAGGCGCTCGTCATCGACGCGATCGATCGACGACGAGCATCCCCTTCATGGTCGCGGACCGCGTCGCCGGCGGCGCGCTGCGCCGGTGGGTGCTGCGGCGACCGGCGGAGAAACCCCGCAATCCCTCCGCCCCGATTCGGATCGCGCTACGCCGGCCGCGGTATCCCGCCGTGGTCGGCGGCGTCCTGATCGGCGCGGTTGGTGGAACGCTGCTCCTGCTGGTGGCGAACAGACAACCCGGGCCCAGGGACAGCCTGGAGATCGGGATCGCGGCCGCTCTCGTCACCGTGCCGCTGTTGGTGCTGCTGCTCGAGCTCGGGCAGGGATCGTCGGTGGATACTGCGCGGGCCGCCGATCCCCGCGACGTCCTCGCCCAGGACCGCGCCGCCGCGCTGTTGCGTGGACTCTTCGCCGGGATCGTAGGTGGGGTCGCGGTCGGTCTGAGCGGCGGATACGCCGGTGGTGCCGCCGCGCCGTTCCTTGCTGGCCTCGTCAGCGGGGTGGCCCTTGCGATCGTGGGCGCGACCTTGAGCGGACTCGGTTCGGCCTGGGGGGCGCTTGGCGTGGCCCGGCTGTGGCTCGCGTGGCGGGGCCGGACGCCGCTGCGGGTGATGACGTTCCTCGCCGACGCGCGCGACCGTGGCGTCCTACGCCACGCCGGCGCCGCCTACCAGTTCCGCCACATCGAGTTGCAGCGGCGCCTCGCCAGCGGTTATCGGCACCAGGTGGGGGACGGCGTCGGCGCCCCGCAGGGCAGGCCGGACCGACGAGCCGTACCAGTCACTCCCGTTCCCCCTCTCCCTAGTCCTACCTCCGCGAATCCGAGCCCGCCCCGCCGGGCTGCCCGCCCGCACGAGGACGAGACGCTGCAACGCTTCCGAGCGACGGTGGGCGCCGACCACTTCGCCACCCTCGCGATGGCCAGCAAAGCGGCGCGGACGCTCTACGATCAGGGCGACTACCAGGCCGCGTGGTCCATGGACGAGGACACCCACGCCCGCCGGCTGCGGGTGCTCGGCGAGGACCACCTCGACACCCTCTCGTCCGCCAACAATCTCGCCCGCGACCTGGCCGCGCTCGGTGACTACCAGGCCGCCCGCGCCCTGTTCGAAGACACCTTGAGCCGGAAGAAGCGGATGTTGGGCGATGACCACGGGTCGACGCTGATTACGGCGGCCGGTTTCGCGGACGTCCTGTGGGCCCTGGGCGAGCGGAAGGCCGCCCGGGCCGCCTATGAGGACACGCTGAGCCGCCAACGTCGTTTGCTCGGCGATGACCACCCCGCTGTCCTGCTCGCCACAGCACGCCTCGCCGAGCTCCTACGCAATCAAAGAAATGTTTCAGAGCGCCGGACATATAGCCAATATTGGCCGGGGTCCCCAATACATAGCCATTCGCACCCAAGACATCAACCGCAGTTGCCGCCAGCGCCGGACGTACCTGTACATCGACACCATCAATCTCGTCTGTCCGGGCTCCCGAAAGCACCACTTCCAGCATCTCTTGCATGTTCGGCGAGGGAGTGTGGTGGACAACCAGCAATGTCGGCATGAAACCAGGATACAAGGTAAGCCCGCCCTCGCGATGAGGGCGGGCATGTTATGTCACCTTCCAAATGGCCTCCAGGCGCGCGGCGTCAAAAGTCCGTGCGCCCTTCTTCGTCGGCGGTTTAAGTACAACGGCCTCGATCACCGTCTCAATGATGGCCCGGCGCTGCTCAAGCTCCAGGGTTTCCCACTCGGCCGCCACGTTCGTTACCCGTGGGACGCCGGCGCGCCACCGTGCCCACTCGCTTTGGCCCGCCAAGAGTTGGGCCTTTTCTTCCTCCAGCCCGCCTACCGTGGGAAACGCCAGCGCCGCCGAACGTTCGCCAGCCCGATACGCTGCCATCACCTCGGCTATCTGCCGTTCCACCCTTTCCAGGGTAGCTCTTCAGCTGAGGTTGTGGCTGGATGTGCTGTTCAGGCCGGGTGCTTGCGGAAAGTCGCATGCGCCGCGGGGTCACACTACGTGTCGCGCAGGGCTCGCCGCCCCGTGGCGCCGAGCGGGCCCGGCTTCTGCCCCGTGCCGTGGAGACTGATGCGTCGGGCCGTGCCGACCGGGAGGTTCTGACAGCCGCTGACAAGATCCGCGATGCGCAGCCAGTCAGCCGTGTGATAAGCGTTGGTCCGCGAGCCCATGCTGCCGGGCCCGCCCCGCCCAGCCCAAGGGGGGACACGCACGGCTGGGCCCGGTTGCGCCTACGTCGGCGGCTGCTTCCCGTGACGGCGGCGCTCACTGCCGACGAGGACGCGCTGCGCGAGCAGGTCGAGGCACCGGTGCACCGGCCATCCCATCGGGCACAATCGCCGAGAGGAGGTGAGCATGCATCCGTTGATCGAGGCCAGGCGGGCAGAGATCCAAGGACTCTGCCGTCGACTTGGCATCCGCCGCCTCGACCTCTTCGGCTCCGCGACCAGCGACGCCTTCGACCTCGACAGCAGCGACGTCGATGTCCTCGTCGAGTTCGACGATCGCGCCGAATTCGACTACTACGGCACCTACTTCGCCCTCAAGGAGGGCCTCGAGAGCATGTTGGGCTGCGCCGTTGATGTCGTCAGCGTCACCAGCATTCGCAACCCCTATTTCCACGAGCAGGTCATGCGCACCAGGCAGCCCCTGTATGCCGCCTGACCCGCGGAAGTACCTCTGGGATGCCGCGAACGCGGCTGAACTCGCCAGAAACTTCGCCCATGGCCAGACCTTCACCGACTATCAGGCGAACGCGATGCTCCGCGCCGCCGTCGAGCGCGAGTTCGAAATCATCGGCGAGGCACTCAACCAGCTGTCCAAAGTCGCCCCGGACCTCGCCGCCGCGATCCCCGAGCTCCCCCGAATAGTCGCCTTTCGGAACATCCTCATCCATGGCTACGCCACCGTCGACGACGCCCTCGTCTGGCAGGTGCTCCAAGAAAAACTTCCCGAGCTCGAACGAGTGGTCCGCAGAATGCTGGCGGCCGACTGACCCCGTAGCGACAATTCCGACCGGCGAGCGAGGCATTGTCCCGGGCGATCAGATGGCAGGATGGCCGCCGGTCGAGCCTTCGATAGTTCGGGGTCGACACCGACGGCTTGTCCCGTATCGCCTGATCACAGGTCAATCCCTCGTCACGGGCATAGGTCGCCCGGCGCGCGCCACGCTCAGCACGGGAGCCACCCGGTCGCAACCCACCCAGGCCCAGTGAATCTGCGCCGCCGCGGCGGTCGCTGGCGGACTGCTGAGAACTGCCCTGAAACGGGGCCCGGTTCGGGCGGCGTCCGGGCTTTGTACGCTCACCATCATGAGCGTGGGTTACAAAGGAGCAAGGGCACGGACCGCCGCCGCGCCGGAAATTCTGACTGTCGCCGACCGCGTCGCGTGGCGCGCCTGGCTCGACGTGAACGAGGACGTCTCCGACGGCGTCTGGCTGGTCCTGGCCAAGAAAGGCACCACGTCGCCGACATCGTTGCGCTACGACCTCGCGCTCGAGGAGGTGCTGTGCAGCGGCTGGATCGACGGGCAGAAGAAGAGCGGGGACGCCGCCACCTTCCAGATCCGCTTCACCCCACGCCGTAAGGCGTCATTGTGGTCGCAACGCAACACCGCCCTGGTGGCGCGGCTGATCGATGAGGGCCGGATGCGGCCTCGGGGCCAGGCCGAGGTCGAGCGCGCGCAGGCGGACGGACGCTGGGACCGGGCCTACCCGGGGGCGGCGGACGCCCAGATCCCCGACGACCTGGCGCCGCGCTGGCGGCATCCGCCACGGCCAGCGCGGCGTTCGTCGCCCTGACCGCGCCGATCGCTACTCCGTCCTGCACCGCCTGCTGACGGCCTCGAACCCGGCGACCCGCGCCACCCGGCTGGCCGCCCTGCTCGCGACGCTGGAGGATGGTCGTTGACGGAGCGATCTCCGGTCAACTACGGCATCAGGCTCGCGGCGACCGTGGCCCCCAGCTCCCAGCACGCCTCTCGAGCAGGCAGGGGTAATACACCTGGTCGAAAAAATGTTTTAAAGCCCCTGACATGTAGCCGATGTTGGCGGGCGTCCCCAGCAGGTAGCCGTCCGCGGCCAGCACATCAACCGGAGTAGCGGCCAGCGCCGGGCGCACCTCAACATCCACTCCCTCAATCGCCTCGTCTCTGGCACCGGCCAGCACCGCTTCCAACATGGCCTGCATGGACGGCGAAGGCGTGTGGTGGACGATCAACAGGGTCGGCATCGCGACCATGTTAGGGCAGGCGCCACCTCGACATCAGGGGCTGGACCGAGGCGACCGGCGGCCAAGGAGAGGCTGAGGCCCTGCTGGCCACTCTCCGCACCCTCGAAGTGCAGCACGCCGAGTGGCAGCGCATCCCCCGGACCGGCCTGCAGCCGCGGCAGCAGGAGCTGATCGAGTGAGATGAGCGGACCCGGCTCTTCCATGCGTTCGAGGCCACGGTGATCCCCGGCCTCCTCCAGCACCTGGCCCAGTCCGCCTGCTCGACGGCGGACAGTCGGCCAGTTCCGGGCGGTGGTGAGCGTGGCGGTATCCGCCGTCAGCGCCGTACCCGGAACCACCGGGCGGACACGCTGTTCGCGCCGCCGGCCCACCACGCCACCGGGCATGGCCCGGTCGCGGTGGAGGCGGGCGATCCGAACGGGGACGGCAGCACCGACCTCGCCGTCGCCAACACCGAGGACGGCACGGTATCGGTGCCGCTGGGCAGGGGGTGACGGCACCTTCCAGTCCCCGCGGACCTATCCCGCCGGCCCGGACCCGTCGGGAACGAACATCGGTGACGTCACCGGAGACGGCGACGACCGCCTCGACGTGGTCGTCGCGAACAGCCGCGGCAGCACGATTACGGTCCTGGTGAACACGGGCGGCCCCACGCCCGGCTGCCGGTCGGCCTCGGCCGCCGGTTGCCAGCACTGCTCAGGCACAGACGCGGGACGGACGGACCGGAACGGCCGAAAACCTCCTGGCGTTCCTCTCGTGCGGGCCGTCACCGGGTCGGAGTAACGTACGAGAATGGTCGGCGCACGGATGCCGTGGGCGCCGTGACGGCGCCGGTCCTCCCCCTACAGTGAGGAACGCACCGATGCTGCGTGCTGGCGACACCGCGCCGGAATTCGAGCTTCCGGACGAGACCAACACTCCTCGCAGGCTCTCCGCACTCCTGGCCGCCGGCCCGGTCGTCCTGTTCTTCTACCCGGCGGCGATGACCAAGGGCTGCACCGCGGAGAGCTGTCACTTCCGGGACCTCGCGGCGGAGTTCGCCAAGGTCGGGGCACAGCGGATCGGTATCAGTACCGACACCGTGGCCAAGCAGAAGGAGTTCTCCGACAAGCATTCCTTCGACTATCCGCTGCTGTCCGACGCCGACGGCACCGTGTCGAGGGCGTTCGGCGTGAAGCGGCCGATCGACCTGCTCCGGGTCAAGCGCGCCACCTTCGTGATCGGCACGGACCGGGTCATCATCGAGGCCATCGCCAGTGAACTGAACATGAACACGCACGCCGACAAGGCGCTCGCCGCGCTCGGCGGATAGGACGCGAAGCACGGGAGGGTCACGGCAGATATCGCTCGCCGGCCAGGTCGGCCCCCGCGCGAAGCCGGGCCGCGTCCCGCCCGGGCGGGGCGCCGAAGAGCCGACGGTATTCGCGGTTGAACTGGGTGGGACTGTCATAGCCGACGAGATGGCCGATGCCCGCGACATCTCCCGCTCCGGCCATCAACAACGAACGGGCCTCCTGGAGCCGGATGCGCTTCTGGAACTGGATCGGGCTCAGCGCGGTGATCCCGCGGAAGTGCCGATGAAACGCGGACGGGCTCATGCCAGCCAACCTGGCAAGATCGGAAATCCGTATCGGTTCCGCATAGTTGTCGCGCATCCACTGGATGGCCCGGCTCACGTGGGACAGGCTGCTGTCGGCCAGTCCGATCTGCCGAATCATGTCGCCGTGGGAGCTCGTGAGCAGCCGCCAGAGGATCTCCCGTTCGATCAGCGGAGCGAGTACCGGCGCGTCGGCGGGGCGATCGACCAGACGCACCAGACGGGCCACGGCGTCGAGAAGGTCGTCATCGGCGTCGCGGGTCGTCATCGTGGGCGGTCGGTCCGTCGCGCGGGACCTCCGTCCGGGTGGGGCCTCCAGCAGCAGCGGGGCGATCGCGGTGCGCCGTAGCTCCAAGCCCACTCCCAGCGCTGGGGTCCGCGGACTGGCGTCGAGGAAGTGACCGGTGACGGGCAGGCTGGCGCTGACGACGAGACACTGCCCGGCCCGATATTCGAGGACCTGATCGCCGACCAGGAGCCGCTTGCCGCCCTGGACCATGACGACCAGTAACGGATCGGTCAGCGAGTAGTCCGGGACCGACGTTTCCACCCTGGACATCAGCAGGCCTGGGATCGGCGTCCGGAGATCCGGGCGAGCACGGAGCGCAACGACGCGGCCGATGCCGTCCAGCAGGTCGGCCCAGGTACGCACGTGAGGACCCAACCACGCGGGCGGCCAGCCAGCAAGCCTGATCGGGGCAACGTTCGCAGGATCGGGGTTCGCAGGATCAGGGTTGGCAGGATCGGGCAAGACCCCGCGTGGATCAGCCTACCGCCGCACCGGCCGCCCGCGTTTCGATGTCCGGGTCAGTTCACCCCTGTCCTGAAGGGCACCGGAACCCACCATGGCACTTGACCACTATGTGACGCTTGGCCGATCCGGGCTGCGGGTCAGCCCGTTCGCGCTCGGCGCGATGACCTTCGGAACCGACGCCGGGGGCGCCGGGTGCGGCGTCGAGGAATCCGAGCGGATCCTCACCACCTATCTTGACCTCGGCGGCAATTTCGTCGACACCGCCAACTTCTACACGAACGGCCACTCGGAGACGATTCTCGGCGACTATTTCGCCGCGCATCCCGGCCAGCGCGACCACGTCGTCCTGGCGTCGAAGTTCTTCACCAACATGTTCCCCGGGGACCCGAACGGCGGCGGCGCCGGCCGTAGATCGATCATCGCCCAGCTGGAGGAGAGCCTGCGCCGGCTGCGGACCGACTATCTCGACCTCTACTGGCTGCACAACTGGGACCGCAACACACCGATCGAGGAGACAATGCGGACACTCGACGACCTGGTCCGGGCCGGGAAGATCCGCTATCTCGGCTTCTCGAACACCCCGGCGTGGTTCACCGCCCAGGCACAGACGATCGCCGTGCTGCAAGGCCGGACGCCGATCATCGCCCTGCAGGTCGAGTACTCGTTGCTTGCCCGCACGGTCGAGGGCGAACTCGCCCCGCTCGCGCTCGACCAGGGGATGGCGCTGATGCCGTGGAGCCCACTGAAGAACGGATTCCTGTCCGGCAAGTACCGGCGCGGCGCTCAGGTCACGGACTCGGCCCGCACGGCCTATGTCGGCCAGCCGAGCGACGCGGAGCTCGTGGTCATCGAGGCGGTCCTCGCGATCGCCGACGAACTCGGGGCCGCGCCGGCGGC
The DNA here is from genome assembly GCF_023243075.1 of Frankia sp. AiPa1. Taxonomy (GTDB): domain Bacteria; phylum Actinomycetota; class Actinomycetes; order Frankiales; family Frankiaceae; genus Frankia. The sequence continues at coordinate 64,645 of NZ_JALKFZ020000034.1, forward strand.
GGTGTCCCTGGCCTGGCTGCGCTCCCGCCCAGGGACCGTCGTGCCGATCATCGGTGCCAGGCGGACGAGTCACCTCACGGACAACCTCACCGGCCTGGCGGTGACGCTCACCGCGGACCAGCTCCGCGTGCTGAACGAGGTTTCCGCACCGACGCTGGACTACCCGGCGCCGATGCACGGTGCGCTTCGCGCGATGCTGCAGTTCGCCGGCACCACCGTCGACGGCGAGAGCTCCACCGTGTATCCCCCGCTGCTGCAGCGCGGCGACGTCCGCTATTGACGTCCGCTATTGACGTCCGCTGCCCGCATCCGACGATGTGGGCTTCCGCCTCGCGCGGTCCGCTCCTCGGTGAATCGGCAGTCGGTGAATCGGCAGTCGGTGAATCGGCAGCGTGCGGTGAAGTGTCGCGCCCGCAGCCAGAGCCGTCGCGAGCCGCTACTGCCAGGAAGCGGTGCGCGGGGCAACCACGAGCACAACCCGGCGAGCCGCGTCGGGGAGGTTGTCGTAGGCCAGGCCGTAACGTTTGGCAAGAACGTCAAAGAACTCGCCTCTCGGGTCCGTTTCGATCGCCTCGACTTCGCCACGCACCTCGAGATACCGGTACGGCTGGTCGGGGTCGTGTACGGACAGCGCGATCCGGGGATCGGCGACGGCGTTGCGTCCCTTCTGCCGGTCGCTGGTGGTCGTCAGGCGTAGCCGCGCGCCATCCCAGGCGTACCAGACGGGGTTCGTCTGGATCTGACCGTCCGGGCGCAGTTGGGCGACATGAGCGAACAGTGGGCGTTCGAGCAGGTCCAGGTGGCTTGCGGGAATCGGCACAGGTTCTCACCTTGATCTGGCGGTGGCGGGCACTGTTCATCCTATCTCAGAACTCGAATAAATATCAGAGTCCTTACATAGGAATCGATGCGCCGTCACCTTCCATAACCGGTTGCCGGTCCCCTTCCAGTGGCTGGTTCCAGCCTGGCGTGAACCGGTTGCCGTCGCGGTGGATCCGCATGGCTCGCTCGCCGCCGAAGTGGGCGGAGACAACCAGCGCATTCATGTCTGTGGCCTGGCCGAGAATCCGCCTGCGGGTCCTTGCTGCCTGCCGCGGGGCGTGGCAAAACAGCTGGACACGTGCGGCTCCCAGAACTGGGCGGGACTGTGCACGAGATCACCGACCAGCACAGCCCGTCAGGAAGCGAGCTGATCCACTGTGACTCCGATGGCTTCGTAGGTCGCAGCGGCTCGCTGGTCGAGACTCATCAGGGTCGCTTGGTGCTCCGCCGCGGTGAAGGCGATCAAGGCGTCATAAGCCGGGCCGCCGAGGATCTGGTGGGCCGCCACTGTGGCCAGGAGTTCCTGGTAGCCCGTCTCCGACAGGGTGAGAAACGGGTCGGTAAACCGCTCGGTGAGGAACGTGTGCACGGTCGACGGCAGCGCCCGGTGCGGGGGCGGAAGGCGGGTCAAGACCGAGTAGGTCTCGACCGCCGCGTGCGCGACCAGGCGCGGCCGGCATGCCATGGCCTTGCGCGCGACGGCATGGTGCTCGTGCCAGCTGGCGAAGCAGGCAACGACCACACTCGTGTCGACGGCCTTCATCGCCGGGTTCGCTCCAATATCGTGCGTACCAGGTCGGCTGTCAGCACCGGCATGTCCGTCCCCGCGACGGCGACCACGCCCTCACCCTCGTCCACCAGCGTCATCGGTGTCGGTGCCGCCACGATCTCAAGCCGCCCATCTCGCTCCACGATCTCCAGCGGCTGGCCCGCCGTAAGCCCAAGAGCATCACGCAGCGCCTTGGGGATGACGACGCGCCCCGCAGCGTCAATGGCAGTCCGCATGCCAGAAATCTACCATCGGCCGCCCTGGAGGACTTTCTCCACAGCCATCTGGATCACACGCCGGCCGCCCCACTTGGCCTTGATCTGCCATCGAAGGCGCCTCCTGCGGCCGACTCGTGGAGATCGGCGGACACGGGCTGGGCCTTCAGCGTGTTGGTGCCCTTGATCTTCTCATCCCACGGCTGGACTGATCTCCGCCATCGCTCGCCGCGCCGACGAGAGCGCGCACCGAATGATCAACCCGATGCCGACCATCAGAGAGGCCAGAATAGCGACCGGTCTCTATAATGACCTCTGTGGAGACCATACCGATCACCGAGGCGAAGGCGCGGATCGCCGAACTGGCCGAGCGGGTAGCCAAAGAGCATGATCATTTTACGATCACGCGCAACGGACGCGCGGACGTAATGCTGATCTCCGTTGCGGAGTACGAGTCGATGCGCGAGACCCTCGACCTCCTGTCAGACGGCGAGGCCTTCGCGGATCTTCGGCAGTCACGGGACGACTTCGCCGCGGGCGACACCTTCACCCTGGGCGAAGTCGTATCCGAACTGGAGCAGCGGCGGGCCGGGGACGGGTGATGGACGCCAGCGACGCACCCTACGAGGTCGCGCTGTCGCGCCGGGCACGGAGGAACCTCCACGACCTGCCCCTGGAGGTCGCGGCCGCCGCGCTGGAGACGATCCAGCGAGCGATCGCCCTGAACCCGCACCGGGTCGGGAAACCGCTGGACGAACCGTTCGACGGCTTCTACTCGGCGCGCCGCGGAACCTACCGCATCATCTACCGGATCGATGCGGCCAAACACCTGGTCGAGATCCACTCCATCCGGCACCGAAGAGACGTCCACCACCTGTGAGTCCTGCGGGTTCTCCATATGGCGCCGAGTCAGCGAGGAACGCGACGCTGGGCGTGACCACCCCGCGGGCCCCGGCTACGCCCCCGCAGCAGAGACGTACACCGCTATCTGCCCTGCCGGACGAATTCGTCAAGGTCGTCAAGGGCATTCAGTCGAGCAACGACGATCTCATCGTTGACGGCGATGTAGTCGTGGACGAGGACGTTTCTGAAGCCGACGGCCTTGCGCAGCGACAGTGCGAGCGTTGTGGCCAATGCTCCATGGTCGCCGAGAAGACGGATCGCGTCACCGTTGTCCGCCGGCGGTCCCCAGCCCTGTGCCGCGCAGATGTGCTGCGCGGCGTCGACGCAGGCCTCGATCGCTGTCACGAAGGTGTACTTCACCCCGCGCAGCCAGATCGGGTCCGCGCGGCGCTCGTCGTCGGCGTGCGACTTCCGGCGGAGCACGGACAGATCGTCGGTGATCGCGCGGAGCAGGCGCAGCACCCGGACTTCGTCGACCACCGGCCACGCGTTCCGGTCCAGAACAGCCGCGGCGAACTCGCGGTGCGCCCGGGTGATCCGTGGAAGTTCGTCGAAGTAGATCTTCCTGGTCATCGCCTCCCAGTGCACCCGCACGGCCTGGTCGTCCTCGAAGAGCAGCCACCCGCCGGCCGCGACCCTGCCCGCGAGCTCAAGCGGCGCGCTGTCGAGGACGAGGAGGTCGACGCCGGGCGGCAGGAGTATGTCGAAGGAGCTCGGAGGCCGCGAGCCACCGAAGAAAGCGGCGATATCGATGTCCGCGTCACGAACGAGCTCCTGGCCTGGGTCAACAACGGGCTCGATCCGAGGTCCAAGGGGCACCGATGGTTGTCCGGCCAGCCTTGTCTGGCATCGGCAGCGAGTTCTCGACGAGCATGGCACGTACCGCCGTCGTGTCGGCATGGTGGAAGCCCAGTGCACCAACCGCGCGATGGTACAGCTCCGTCAACAGCGGGCGAGCGGCGGCGACATTGCCCTTTCCCAGCATCGCGGCTCCGAGATAGGCAGCGGCACGGATGGTGTGGGGATGAGACTCACCGAGAACCTGGCGGGCGTGGGAAAGGACATCCCCGAACAGCTCGCAGGCCACGTCGTAGTCACTGTCGTACCAGGCTACCGCCGCGATGGAGGCAGTCGCACTGATCACATGGCGGTGGTCACGGCCAAATGTGGCACGCAGGCGGGAAATGGTCGCGATGCCCACATCGGTATTGCCGTTCTCGTCGCAGGCACCGCTCGCGGTGGCGAGGGTACGTGCCGCATTGTAGTCACGCTGTGCCCACAGGGTCGAGGACAGATTGAGCGCGGCAAGCATCGTGTCAGGGTGGTTCACGCCCAACGTCGCGGACCAGCGTGCAAATACCAGTTCCCCGAGCCGGCGGCTGTTCGGATGGTCACCGGCAGCCCGCAGTGCCCATATCAGCCACAGGACGAGGTCTCGTCCGTCCGGGTCGTCGCTGTCGACGAGCCCAGAATCGATGACATGCGGATAGGTGTCAACCACCTGCGACCAGTCCGAGAGCGTGGCCCGCGCATCGCGGTGGGCAGCGGCGAGAAGCACGTGCACGGCGCGGATCATGACCGGCCGCAGTGACGCGGGCGTCGACGCCCGCGTCACTGTACGCACCAGTCGATGTAGCATGATGGATCCACCCTCCTGGCTCACGAGTGATCCCTCCACCATCGTGGCGACCAGTTCCAGGAAGCGAACAACGTCGGCGGCGATCTCGGCCAGTGGCGGCGGAAGGACATCGGCGACACCAGGGTGTATCCAGGAGACGGGAACGGGTGCCGATCCGAACCACGCCCATAGTTGCAGCATTCTTTCCATGGCCGGGCCCTCGGCCGCGGTCAGTCCCACGGTCCAGGTCGCGGCGACGGGTACGAGGTTCTGCGGTGCACCGTGGCTGAGGACATCATTCGTGCGCCTCAGGACCAGCTCCAGATATGCGGCTGGCGCGATCCCCGTATTCGCGATCCAGGTCCCGGCCTGCTGTAATGCCAGCGGCAAGCAGCCGAGAAGATCGGCGATCCTGCCGGCGTCAGCCTCGGTCAACGAGCTTGCCTGTTCGCGCAGCAGGCGCACGGCGTCCGTTCTCGGGAGTTCTGTGATGGTCAGCGTCCTCGCCATCCACGACCAGTCTCGGTGGCGCGACGTCACCAGTACATGGCCACCCGGCGCGCGTGCCGCGGCGCCCAGCAAGCCGTGGATTTCCTCGGCCCGCTCCGCATTATCCAGCACAATCAGCCAGCGAGGAAAGCGGATTCCTCTGCCGAGGACGGCGACGACGGCCCGCACGGAGCGGTCCGCGTCGCCCGCCGTCGCCATGCCGAGCTCGTCCGCGAGATTCGCCAGCGCGCAGGTCGCGGACACCGGGTCCTCCGCCGGCACCCACCACACCAGGTCGTACTCAACCCGGTAGCGGTAGCAGTACTCCACAGCGAGCCCGGTCTTGCCGACACCGCCGAGCCCGCACAGCACCCAGGACGATCCGGCGGTCGTGTCGCTAAGGCCGGCACGCAGTATCGCCAGTTCCCTGTCCCTGGCGACGAAACAAGGGTTCCGAGGCGCTGGCAAACGCCAGATCTGGTGGCGGCCAGGCTCGCCGCCGTGTGCCTGCGCTGCCGGCGATTCCGTCCGCCGGCCTGGTGGCGAGGCCGCGTCGAGGGCGCGAGCCGTCCGATATCGCGCGGTCCATATCTCCAGGTCACCACCACCGCCACACGCCACGACGATGGCCCTGACGACCGCCAGGGTCGGCCATGCGTCCCCCTTGAACGCCTTGCTGATCGTCCCTGCTGACGGGGCGCCCGCGCGGGTCATCGCCCGGTAGGTCGGCCGACCCGCGCGCTCGTGCAACTCGCGTAGCTCGGTCACGAACGCGCGCAATGATTGCGGCGCCGCGTCGTCGATCGCATTTCTGGGTCGTCCGCCGTTCAGCATCTACCTGCCGTGTCCCCCCGGCCACGCGGAGCGACCGACGAGCCGTCCGCGACACGTGTACGGATCCAACCTACGGCAGACACCCGCCATACGAGGCGAAACAAGCAAATGTTTCGCCCGATTCGGAAACTAAGAAAAACTTGACCTTTGCCGTGCCGCTCCTGGAGTGCGAGCCTTGATTCAGGAGGTGGCTCCGGAGGCGCGATTTCGGCGCCGCGGGGCGACAGCAAGGTCATCGAGAAAGCGGAGAGCGCATGCAAAGTTCCACGGTCGGGCCCCCGTGGCCTCGTCGAGTCATATTTCTGGGCGTTTCGGCCTGCCTATTTTCGCTGCTGATCGTACATTCGGCCGGCGCTGCGACGCTCGGTCGCTACCAGCGCGATGTCACGGTAAGGCAGGTGGACGGCACCGGGGTCGCACCGGCGAACGGAACCGGGTCTCTCAGCTTCCGCCTTCACCTCTCCGCGCCCGCGCCGGCCATCGGCAGCAGTAATCGAGACCCATTCGTGCTCTACTTCAACGAGCAGGCCAACAACGGCACCGCCGACAAGGCCAACGGCATATATGGGCGAGTCACAGTGCCGCCAGGAGTGCAGAATATCACGGTCGCGATCCGGGTCCGTGGGCCGGCACGCTCGATTCAGCTCCTGCTGACGGGTAACGGCAAGCATGTTCCGCGACGCGTTCTATTCACCATCAAGGTCGCCAACGGCATTGGTGACAGACTCGTCGCGGCTAGTCGCCTGAATCCGGGAGATGCGCTGACCTCCCCGAACGGGCGCTACCATCTGATCATGCAGAGCGACGGAAATCTGGTCGAGTACGACTCGGGCCTGGCGGTTTGGGCGAGTAACACCGGTGGACATCCGGGGAGCGATCTCGAAGCCCAGTCAGACGGAAACTTCACCGTGTACGCACCCGGTCACATCGCCATCTGGGCAAGCAATACCAGGGGGCGGAACGGGAGGATACTCAGAATTCAGAACGACCGCAACCTGACTATATACGCGCCCGGAAATGTGGCCGTCTGGTCGTCGAACAGCGCCGTCTGAACGGGAGCTTGGGCCCACCGCCGTGCCGACTCGGTGGGCCCAAGCTCCGATCCACCAGCGTCATCGGCGTCGGTGCCGGTACGATCCCAAACCGCCCGTCCCGCTCCACGATCTCCAGCGGCTGGCCCGCCGTAAGCCCGAGAACATCACGCAACGCCTTGGGAATGACGACCCGCCCCGCCCCGCCGCGTCCACGGCAGTCCGCCTGCCAGATATCCACCATCCTCTGCCCAGGCGCCAGACCTCCAGAGCACCCTACGAGAGAGTCCGTCCGCCACCGGCGGAGACGTCCACCGCCGGTCAGTCCTAGAGCGGATCACCGCACACTGCCGCGTCACCGAGGGGCGGAACGCGCGAGGCGGAAGCCCACATCGTCGACCCGGAAGTCCGGATGGCCACGACGACGCACGGACGCTCGGCAGCTCCAGTGCTCGTCGAACCAGCCGCCGCCCCGCAGCACCTTGTAGTCGCCGTAGACCTCGGCGTCATACGTATCCCAGCACCAGTCCCACGCATTACCCAGCATGTCGTACAGGCCCCAGGAGTTCGGCGTCTTTCCACCCACCTCGTGAAGGCGCTCCCCGGAATTGTCCCGATACCAGGCGATCTCCTCGAGTGAGCCATATCGAGGGCCAGTGGTCCCGGCGCGGCAGGCCCGTTCCCACTCGGCCTCGGTGGGCAGCCGGTACCCGTCGGCGGCAACGTCCCACTCGGCCCGACCTTCGCCCACGCCAACCCGGTAAGCGGGAATCAGTCCCTCCCGGCGCGACAGCACGTTGCAGAACCGGATCGCGTCCCACCAGGAAATACTTTCCACCGGCAGCTGACCGCCCCGGGCCGCGCTCGGCCAGCCACCGGTGACCCGCGCATACACCTGCTGCGTCACCGGGAACGCGCCAAGGCGAAACGCCGCGACCTCGACCGACCAGGTCCGCCGCGTTCGCCGATCCGACAGCGTCACCTCCCCCGCCGGAATCGCGACCAGCAGGCTCTCCACGTCAACGAGTTCGGCTGCCCGTCGGTCCATCCGCTATGAGGGCCTGACGACCTCGGCATTGACACCTGCCAGCAGGTCGAAGCCGGCACTGGCATCCGTGGTGATCAGGACGCGGCTATTCGCGGCCGCGGAGTCGCTGAAGGTCGAACGCAGCTCGTCATGGATGCGCTCGAGGTCGTCGGCGAACCCGGCATCCGCAGGACTGTCGCGCAGCGCGGCCTTGAGCCGGTCGGCGGACGTACGTCGCTCGGGGACGAGCCGACCGACCGGGAGCCCATCGCGGGTGATGACGACGGTCTCACCGTGCTCGACGGCGTCGAGGATGACTGCGAAGCTCCTGGCCGCGTGGGTGGCAGTCACCGCAATCATGATTGCATACTATCTGATTTGATCTAAGAAGCTGCGGTCCCAGCGCGGTGCAGGCCGGATTGACGCGAAAGGCCGCCGCAGCGAGCACACCCTCGCGCTCACCGACCATGCTGCGGCTTCGCGGGCCGCGGCGAGCGATCCGGCCCAGAACGGCGTCCTTCGGCCAGGCTCGCCGTGATGATCGCCGCCAGCCGCCGGCCGTGGTCGGTCAGGTAGACGACCCGCCCCGACTCGGCAGCCTCGCAGGCCACAAGAAGTGGTTACGCTATGTGCTCATGACCAGATTTCCCCGGTGGAACGACGTCCGCGCCGACCTGGTCGCCAACGCCGGCGGCGAAGAGGCCCTGACCGAGGCCCGCCGGCGCATCCAGGCCTACATCGACGGCCACCGGCTCGCCGAACGCCGCTGACACCTCGTGATGGGAGGCCGTCAGCTCCTGCGCAAGCGCCATGAGTGTCGTGGTCTTTCCGGTCTGCCGAGGGGCGTGGACCACGAAGTAGCCCTTCTGTTCGACCAGGCCGGAGACCTCCGGTAGCCGCGCCGCCGCCGGGATCATGTAATGATCGCTGGGCACACACGGCCCAGCGGTGTTGAACCAGCGAGCCACCACGCCACCACCCTTCACGACCACAGGGCACGAGCCGATCACCGTCACTCTACGGACCGCCTCCGCCCGGCAGCCGCACGCGAGCCGCTGCATCCGCGCTACCGGAGGTCGGTGCATCCAGGCTCAGCGGCACGTCACGTCGCCGCGTACAGGTCGGCTGGACCGACGAGCGTGATATCCGGTGACGCGGCCGCGGCCGTCGCCAGCTGCTCGCTGAAGCCCGCTGCGCTGAAGCAGGCAAGCCGGGCTGTGGACGCGCCTGGGCGGCCCTGGGCACTGAGCAGGTCCCGGATCCGCCGGAGCCGGTCAAGGTGGGCGAGGCCCATGGTGTCGCCCCACTTCGCCTCACCGATCATCAGCAGGCGCTCCTGTTCCTGGTCGTCCTCGAAGCCGAAGGCGACGACGTCGAGCTGATGGCTGGCACGAGCGGACGGGTCGTTGACGACCCCCGACGTGACCCGGCTGACAAGGGCAGCACCGAGCCGTTGCGGCGCGGCGTGGTGCGCAGGTCCGGCTCGTCGGCGAGCAGATAGCGGCCCTCGAGGAAGAGCGCGCTGGTCGGTGAGAGCACGGTGCGGGTGACCCAGGCGTCGAAGTCGTCGGGGCTCGCCGGGGTGTCGTCGCGGGCGAACTCGCGCCGGTAGGCCGGCGTGCCGCCGACGATCGCGTGCACCTTCAGCGCTGTGGCGGGATCGTCGATGCCCCAGAACCGAGCCGAGAGTTGGTGGTCCAGCGTCGGGACGGACGAGCGGGCCAGGCCGCGGCGAGCTGCCCTACCTGCGCCGCACGGCCAGCGCAGCCCTACGCCACCAGACCCGCGGCGGTCGCGGCATCCAGCTTCCAACCGGCATCCGTTGATCGATACCAGGCGCGCGGAGATCCAGCGACTCTGTCGCAACCTCGGCGTTCGCCGCCTCGACTCATCGGATTCGCGACCACCGACGCCGTCAGTCTCGCCACCAGCGACGTCGACGTCTTCGTCGAGTTCGGCACCGGCGCCACCGAATTCGACTACTACGGGCCCTCCTTGACACTCAAAGAAGGCCTCGAGCGCCTGCCTGGTTCTTCAGGAGAACTCATGGTGTTGTCCCGCGGTGCCGCCTCTGGAGACGGCGGAGCCCAGGTCACCCAGCGCACCTGGGGCATGGTGTCCAGGTCGGCGCGCACCTCGGAGGTCGGCGACCGGAAGGTCAGCGAGGCGAGGTTGCCACACACGTCGAACGTCCGCCGCAGCGGCTTTCGCGATTGCGAACATCCTTCCGGCTATTTCTGCGCCAGGACGGGACCGCGAGCGCCAGGTAAACCTGGAAGCGGGTGTTGCCGGGCTCCGACTCGACGGTGATGTCGCCGTGGTGCAATGAAACCGCTGTACCGAGTCAGGGGGCGGATGGGGTGAAGAGCACCGGGAGGGACGAGGGGCCGCGGGTGATTCCCGGGGTGAACGTGACCTCGAATCCTGGCCGTAGCCGGTAGTCGGGGAGGGCGTCCAGGACCTCGGAGACAATGACGTTGAGTTCGAGGATCGCCAGCTGCTCACCGAGACACCGGTGGATGCCGTAGCCGAACGCCAGATGGGGACGCTCGTCCCGGTTCAGCGTGAAGTCATCGGGGTGGGAGTACACCCGCTCGTCGCGGTTCGCCGCGGCGAACAGCATGAGCACCTTGTCGCCTGGTGCAATCTGGTTGCCGTCAATCAGATGCGGGCAGGTGACGGTGCGGCCGATGCCGATCACCGGCGCATCGTGGCGCAGGCCCTCGTGGACGAACGCGGCGGTCAGCGTCGGGTCATCGCGGAGCTGTTCGCGCAGCTCGGGCTTGTCCGCCAGGTAGTGGAGCAGGCTGGCGGCGGACGACGCTGTTGTCTCGTGGCCGGCCAGCAGAAGTAGCAGCGCGATTCCCAGCGCCCGGTCGGCGGGAATCGGCTCGTCGTTCACCACGCCGTTGGCGAGCGCGTGCAGCAGACTGCCATCGTCCGGACCGCTCCGACGGGCATCGATGGCCTGACCGAGATAGCCGGCCAGGGCCTGCGACGCCGCGACGTTCGCCGCCGCGTCGCCGTCGTAGGCGCTGTGCAGCAGGGCGGTCGTCCAGGTACGGAACTGTCCCCAGTCCGGTTCGGGCAGACCAAGGACGACGGCGATCACCACCGACGGCACCTGCTCAGCCAGCGCCGGCACCAGATCGGCCTCACCCGACCCGCGAATCTCCTCCAGGCAGGCACGGACGATACGGCGCACCATCGGTTCCAGCGCGTCGATGGTCGCCTTGCGGAACCACGGGCCGAGGAAACGGCGATACTGGGTGTGTTCCGGCGGGTCGGTCTCCAGGGGAACGGCCCGAACGGGGATGCCGATGTCCGGGATGTTGACACCCTCCGCGCTGGAGTAGGTGGTGCTGTCCTTGCAGATCTTTATGATGTCCTCGTAGCGGCTGACCGCCCAGTGGCCGCCGAAACGCGAACTGTGGACGGCACCGGAGCGGGCCCGTACCGCGGCGAGGACCTGGTGGAGTACTTCGACGGTCCGCGGATCGGTGTAGTCGAAGTCGCTGACGAGCTCGTCGATCACACCAGACGGAACCTTCCCGGCGCCCACCGGCGCCGCGCTCGACGGCTCCGCGCTCGACGAATCCGTGGCCGGTTCGGTCGCGGCGTTGATACTCATCCGTGTTCCTCTCCGCGGGCGGTCATGCGGTATGACCTGGCTAAACAGGTCACGTCGACGAGGCACCTCCTGGCGGCCGCGCACGCCACCGGAGAAAACCTGAATCCCCCGCAAGTATCGCAGCGCGTCATGGAAGATTCAGCGTTTCGCCTCAGCCCGCCGGAAATCGACGCGTTCCATCGGCGACCGGCTCGCACAACGTCAACATCGGTTCCGACCAGGAAAAATACCGTTCCGATCCCAGATCGCCGCGACACCGCCAGCGCAGTTTATTTTCCCAGCCTGACCTGACGGCCAAATTTTTGCCATTTTTCGCCAAGAGACAGACGATCCGCCATCTGCCGGACGAACCGGAATTCGTCAAGGTCGTCGAGGCTGTACGGGCGACAGGGTGCCGATGTCAGGGCTGGGTCAGGTCGATCTTCATCGGAAACGGCGCGACGGCTTCGACCACGCCGGTGTGAACGTCGCCGACCCGGTAGGTCCGCGCAGCGGGATCAAGCACGTAGGTGTAAACCAACGGCACGCCAGTCGCTGACGGCTCGACCCGCCAGTAGAACTGGATGCCAGCCCGGGCATGCTGCTCTGGTTTGAAGACTCGGTCTGTGGTCTCTGAGCCTGGCGAGACCACCTCGCCGACCAGCAGGATGCTGTCTGGACGCATCGGCCCGGTACCGACACACCGGCTCGCAGCCGCGTCGCGGCGAACCTCCACGGACGCGGATGGACCTCGATGACCGACTCGCGACGTGCCAGGGTCAGGCCTCGCGGTGGCGCTGCCAGTCAGCGAAGGAGCTGGTCGAGGCTGTCGGCGGTCAGGACGCGGGCGGTCCAGGTCTGGAGCTGGTCGGCGGAGCCGTTGCGCACGGTGGTGAGCACCGCCTCGGGAACCGGACCGAACTTGAGCGTCAGCAGCTGGACCAGCGTGTCAGCCCGACCTTCCACACGACCTTCCACACGACCCTCAGCGCGGTGCAGCTCGGCGATGGTCATATATGCCTCCTCCGCGTCAGGCCCAAGAGCAATACACCGCGTCATGAGGCGTGGACGGACCCGACATGACCGCACCCTACCGACACCCACCGACACACCCACCCCAACGACACACGACACACAGCCGGAGGTCGGACAGTCCCGGGGCCAGCCATCGACCGCGGCGACCGCGTCGTTCGGGCGGGCGAGGCGGCCGGCCCGGCGTCGGGCACGGGCGCTACTCGGGCACGGCCTGGCAGTTCAGGTCGGATTTGCGGGACGAGGCGGTGATGCCGTTGTAGGCGGCGAGCCATCCCGTGGCGCGGTAGTCGCCCAGACGGGTGAACAGGGCCGCCCCACGGTTGGCGGGCAGCGCGTGGAGGTGCTTCGGGCGGGAATGGTCCGTGGGGCCACGATCGGCTGTGGAGCGGCGATCGACAGTGGGGCCCGGCTGGTCCGTGGGGGCGGGATAGTCGACTGGGCCGGCTGCGGTTGCGGCGGGCGGCGCGACGAGGTGGACGTCGGCGTCTGCCCACAGGACGGCGGTGAGTGACACCGGGCCGGCGATCGACACCTGGTGGCCGTGCTCGACGGCGGTGGCGTCGGTGGCGCGGTCGCGCAGCAGGGCGAGGTAGGCGGCGGCGTCCAGGCGGCAGTCGTGCGGCGCGCGGCCGACTGGCCAGTCGGGGTTGGACACGTCCCGCCGCCGGGCTGCGGTGAACAGGGCCGGCACGATCTGCTCGGCCGCGGGTGCCGTGGCCATCTGCTCGCAGATCCACAGCAGGCGCCCGGCGCCGCGGGGTGCGCCGAGTCGGCGCCAGCGGATCCGCCGGCCGAGGTCGGCGGCGCAGACGGCGACCCATGGATGCACGCTGCCCAGCCGGCCCTGCGCGGCGAGCCAGGCGAAGTACCGTGGCGCTTCGGCGAGAATCGGCGTGAGTACCGAGGTCGGGAGGCCGGCCACGGTGCGCGCCGGCCTGGTGAACAGGCGCGGGCTGGTGGCGACCAGCGCGAACGCGACCTGGGCCAGATCGCCGGGGGCGACTCCGGTCGCCGGGACGAGCCCCGGTGCCGAGCCAGGCCCGACTGCCACGCCAGGCCCAGGTGCCAACCCACGCCCGGTTGTGGCGGCAAGCCCGGCTCCCAGGACAAATGCAGGCGCTGTGGCAATCCCAATCCCGGCTCCTGGAGCGAGTCCGGGTGCTGACACGGGCGGCTGGGTGGAGTGGTCGATCTGGTCCGGACGGCCGCGGGCGCGCAGCAGCTTCGCCACCCAGGGACGCAGGCCCTCGTCGACCGGCGCCTCGGCGAACGAGGGCACGAGCCGGGCGAGCACACCACCCAGCGTCCACTCCGCCTGCTCGGGACCTGCGGGAACTGCCGTGTCACCCAGTGCGTCCCGCAGGTCGGTCCCGATCGAGACCGGCACCATGAGACGCGTGGTGAGCATCCCGAGCTCCGTGACGGTCAGCATCACCGCGGCGGGATCGGCATCCCGATCCGGCCCGGCGGGACCCGACAGGGAAAGGTATTCGCCGGCGACGAGCAGGTCGACGGCATCGGGCACCGGGCTGCCGCCGACGCCCATCCCGGCGCTGGCTCTGGTCTCGGTCCCGGCGCTGATGCTGGTGCCGGTGCTCGTGGCCGTCCCGGCGCCGGTCCCGGTTCCGATGGCGGTCGTGGCTGTGGTGGTCTGGTGGTGGGCGAGGGTGCTTCGCCACCAGGTCTCGGCGTCGGCGACGGTCGTGACGCGTCCCGTGGCGACCTCGGCGAGCAGGTGGTCAGCCAGGCCGTCGGCGATGTGTGAGCGCACGGTGTAGCCGTCGACGAGCCGGGCCTGCCAGCTCGGCCGTTCGCTCTCGTCACAGAGGAGGAACGCCCAGCCCTCAGTCTCCCCGGCGCCGACCCGGCCGGCCCGGCCAAACATCTGCTGGACGGTGGCGACGTCGATCCGGTCGAGGCCGACCGTCGTGTCGCGGACGATCACGGCGCGGGCGGGCAGGTTCACCCCGGCGGCCACGGTCGTCGTCGCCACGAGCACGTCGAGGCGACGGGCGCGGAAGTCGCGTTCGGCCGCATGGCGGTGTTCCCAGTCCTTGTAGTGCAGTCCGATCCGAACGCGGGCGCACAGCTGGTGCACCCGGTCGAGGTCGTCCGGGTCGACACCGGTGGTGACCGCGCCGCGGTCGGCGGCGAGGGCCAGCGCCGTCGCCCGCACGCCGCGTCGGCTCCCGCAGAACACCAGGACGCTGCCGCCGTCCTCGGCGATCTGCCGGGTGATGGCGACGGCCGCCCGCGTCCGGGCGAGGCTGTCGGCTCGGCGGTCCCGCGTCGCGGGGATCATCGGGAGCTGCCAGGTCAGCCGGGTGGGGCGCCAGTTGGTGCGCACGACCTCGGCGCCGAGCCAGGCCGCGATCTCGTCCGCGTTCGCCACCGTCGCCGACAGGCCGACGACCCGCACCGGCGAGTTTGTCCCCCGCACCCGGGCCAGCAGCGCCTCCAGCAGCGGCCCGCGGCCCGCGCTGCCAAGCAGGTGGATCTCGTCGACGATCAGGCAGGCCACGTCCGCCAATGCCGTACGCAGCGAGCTCGCCCGGCACACCGCCTCGAACTTCTCCGTCGTCGACACCCACAGGTCGGCATGGCGGGCCCGTTCGACGTCGGTGACGTACTCCCCCGACAGCCGCTGCACCCGCAGGCCGGAGCTCCGCCAGGCCTCCAGCTCCCGGTCGAGTTCGTCGGTCAGCGAGCGTTGCGGTACCAGCCAGGCCGCCTTGCGCCCGTCGCGCACGATGGCACGCAACGCCGCCAGCATACCGATCATGGTTTTGCCGGCACCGGTGGGGGCGACGACCAGCAGATGGGCATCGGTCAACAGCTGCGGCGCCGCCGCGGCCTGCGTCGGGTTCAGCGTTGGACGCGGCAGATGGTGGGCCCACTCGGACGGGACGAGCCGGTCTGCCGCCACCGGTGTCCAGTCGCCGGTGAACGGACCATCATGATTGTCCCAGGCCAGCTCGAACGCGTCCCGCGCCGCCATCGCCGCCGCCCCGGTCCGCGTGATCGGCCTGTGCCGGGCGGTGTTGGTCACCGGCAGCAGGCCGGCGGACACCCACAGCGGGGCAAGCCGGCCGTCCGGGCCGAGGGAGCTGAGCGTCTCCTGCTCGACGAGGTGCCGGATCCGTCGGTGCGACACGCCGGCCGAGGACAGCAGCGCATCGAGCCGGTCGAACGCCGGCCCGTCCGGCAGAAGCACCCGCAGATCGACCCCGGACGGGCACGCCGGCACCGTCGCCCGCGAATCCGTGATCTTGTGCCAGTGCAGGAGCCGACCCTCGGCCACGACGGCTGTCGCGGCGTTCGCGACGGTGACGGACGCGACGGAGGTGGCGGCGCCGGAGGTGGACGTGCCGAAGGCCGCTGTGGTGAAGCGGCGGCCCGCTGATTCGATCGCCGGCGTGGCGGCGGTGGACGCGTTGGTGGCGTCGGGCGAGGCGGCTGCCATGGGGGGCGGCGCGCTCAGCTGGCGGTAGGTGCGAACGCCCAGGTCCGCCAGCGTGTAGGTCGCCGGGCAGGTCGGGCAGACCAGCGCCACCCCGGAGATGGTCCGCCCGCCGAAGTCGTAGCGTTGGCGCAGGCAGTGCAGCGTCCCCGCGCAGTCCGGGCAGGGACGCGGCGCGACTTCCACGTGAAACCAGCCGGGATCGCCGAACCACGCCCGGGCCAGCGGCGGATCCACCCCCCACCGGGACAGCGCGATCTCCCGCACGCTGGGACCAGGCTGCGGCCCGCCTCCCCCGGCGCGAGCCGACGGCGAATGCGGCGCGGCCCTCACAGGCCCTGGCTCCCGGTATCGGCCGGGCCGCCGCCCGACTTCCCGCGCAGGAACAGGGGGACGTCGAAGGCGGGCTCGATGACCCGGGCAAAGCTGTCTCCGGTCAGTCCCGCCGCGAAGGGCCGGTCGAGGCGCAGGACGGCGACCGGCTCGTCCGGGTGGCGGCTTCCGCCAGAAATTCGATTTCCAGCAGATATTCGAAATTCCCAGGTCGACTCGACGTCAACCCGCTGGACGGCGGTCAGGTCGTGACCACGGCCTCGCCGGTCGTCCAGAGACCAGGTACCACTAAGTTCGGTATGAACCCGGACCGCAAGAACACCGGAATCCCGCACTGACCAGGTGAACATCTGCGCCTCGAACTGCTTACTCCAGCTCGCCCAATACATCCACCCTGTCCCGTCGGAGTCCAGTCCCAGGACGGCTTCCTCGGGCGCGCTCCGGTGCAGCGGCTGCTCAGTCCACATTCCCACGAGCGCCCTGGCTGACATCGTCCAAGTGTGGCGCACCACCGGGCGCCAAGCAGCCGGACCGCACCGCCAGATGGCCAGACATTCCTCGACGTCCATGATTGCCTACGCGGTGGCGCTGAAGAGGACGGCCTGCCAACCGGCCGCGCGGGCGCCCTCGACGCTCGGTGATACGCGGGCCGGGAGCTGCGCTCAGCCCCATCACAGGACTGACGCTCCGTGAATCTTCATCAAGCCCATAGACAAGAGTCCTATTGCGGGCTACGGTCGTCCCGGTCAGCCGGGAGAACGGACGGATCCATCCCGGTGCCGTCCGCTCCAGGTGACCGGCACACCAACGGCCGTCTCGGTGGCCGTGTCCTCGGACGGGCCCGGCTTTCCCGGGCCCCAGCGAAGGAGTGGACATGCCCGGAGCGACTCGTGACCTCCGCGGCCTTTCCACGCTGGCAGGCTGTGCCCCGGGCTGCGGCGGCGCGCCGGGGCCGGGGGCCGACCAGCCCGCGCGGCTGCTGACCCGGCGGCTGTCGATCGATCTCCACCGTTCCTCCAGCTGCCTGTGTCCTGGCGCCCGACGCCGCGCGCCGGGTCGCGTGAGCTCGCTGAGCTGACCTCACCCTCCACGGCTCTGGCCGCCACCACGCGTGCGGCGCTGACCGCGGCGAACGGGCGGCCTTCACTCGCCCCACCCGGCCTGCGTCCACGCCGATCGCATCAACCGCGCGTCAATCCTGCGCTCCGCGACGACGGTGGCCGTCGTCCCGTGGACGAAGGAAGCGTCACCGCAAAGCCATGCGGTGGCCGGCGCCCATGGGAACACGCGGACCGGGACCGGCAGGCCTTCAGGCCTTCAGGCCTTCAGGCCAGAAAAGAACAGGAACTCGATGACCAGCGCGCTGTCCCGGACTGCGGTTCGACTCCCAGGTGCTGTTCCATCCGGACTCGGGCCGCCTGCATGCCGACCGTGCCGTCGCCGCCGGCCTCGCCCTCGATGGCACCCGACCCGATCCCCGGTTCGCCTCCGCCCGCTGACCCGTTGACCCGTTGACCCGTTGACCCGTTGACCCGCGCGCAGAATCGAGGCATCTCCCGATGACCAGACCACGCAAGCAGATCATCCTCGGTCACTACGTGGGCGGGGTGAACCACTCGACCCTGTGGTCCCACCCGAATGCCGGCAGCCAGATCGACTTCGCGACGTTCCGCCACGCGGCCCAGACGGCCGAGCGCGGCCGGTTCGACTTCTTCTTCCTCGCCGAGGGCCTGATCCTGCGCGAACGCCAGGGGAAGATCTTTGACCAGGACGTCGTCGGACGGCCCGACACGCTTACGGTGCTCGCGTCGCTCGCCGCCGTCACCGAGCATCTGGGGCTCGTCGGCACGCTCAACGCGACCTTCAACGAGCCGTATGAGCTGGCCCGTCAACTGGCTTCCCTGGACCATCTCAGCGGCGGGCGGGCCGGCTGGAACGTGGTGACCTCGTTCGATCCGTTCACGGGGCAGAACTTCCGCCGCGGTGGCTTCCTGCATCGCGACGACCGGTACGTGCGCGCCGAGGAGTTCGTCGCCCTGGCCCGCCAGCTGTGGGATTCCTGGCCCGCCGACGCGATCACAGCGGACGCCGAGCACGGCCGCTTCCTGCGCGACGCCACGGCCGGAACCTTCGGCCACCATGGCCGCCAGTTCGACGTGGCCGGCCGGTTCACCGTGCCGCGCAGCCCGCAGGGACGGCCGGTGGTGCTGCAGGCCGGGGTGTCCCCACAGGGCCGGGACTTCGCCGCCGCCACCGCCGACGCCATCTTCTCGCCGTACCGCGAACTCGGGCCGGCCCAGGAGTACTACCGCGACATCCAGGACCGGGTGGTACGCGCCGGCCGGCCGGCGGGCTCGGTGAAGCTGCTGCCCGGCGGTGCGTTCGTCCTCGGCGACACCCCCGCCGACGCCGCGGAGCGAGCCCGCGAGATCGCCCACGCGCAGGTCAGCGGGCAGACCGCGCAGATCCTGCTGGAGACCGTCTGGAACCGGGATCTCTCCGGCTACGACCCCGACGGCCCGCTGCCCGACGTCGACCCGGACCCGACCGGCCCGCTGGTGATCCAGGGCCGCGCACGGCTCGCCCAGGACCCGTTCGAGACGGTGCGCGGGTGGCGGGCGCTCGCCGAGGCGAACGGCTACTCGCTGCGAGAGCTCGCCATCCGGGTCTTCGCCCACACCGAGTTCGTCGGCACCCCGACCCAGATCGCCGACCGGCTCGACCACTTCGTTCAGAACGACGGCTCGGACGGCTTCATCGTCGGCTCGCACCTGACTCCCGGTGGGATCGACGAGTTCGTCGACCAGGTCGTCCCGCTGCTGCAGGAACGCGGCTCGCTGCGGGCCGACTACAGCGGCACGACGCTGCGGGACAACCTGGACCTTCCCCTGCGTCCGGGCGACGCCGGCCGGACACTGCGGGATGTCGAGGTGCCGGCCTGACGGAGCATGCCGCCATGACCGATCATGCCTTCGTGACGAAAGACGCCCCCGCGGACCGGGCGGCCGAGGCCGAGGCCGAGGTGGTGACGCTGGCCAGCGAGCTGATCGCGATCGATACCACCAACCGCGGGGATCCGGACATCGCCGGTACGGAGCGGCCGGCGGCGCAGTACGTCGGCGCGAAGCTCGCCGAGGTCGGCTACGAGCCGACCTACGTGGAGTCAGGGGTCCGCCGCGGCAACGTCGTCGTCCGGCTGCCTGGAGCGGATCCGGCCCGAGGCGCGCTGCTGGTCCACGGCCACCTGGACGTGGTCCCCGCCGACCCCGACGAGTGGACCGTCCACCCGTTCTCCGGGGAGGTTCGCGACGGCTTCGTCTGGGGACGCGGCGCCGTCGACATGAAGGGGATGGTCGCGATGACCCTGGCCGTCGCCCGCCGGTTGCGGCGCGACGGGATCGTGCCGCCGCGGGACCTGGTCTTCGCGTTTCTCGCCGACGAGGAGGCCGGCGGGCTGCTCGGCGCGCGCTGGCTGGTCGACCATCACCCCGAGCTGTTCGAGGGGGTAAGCGAGGCGATCGGCGAGGTCGGCGGCTTCTCGGTGACCCTGCCCGGCCGACCCACCGGGTCCGCGACGCCCGCGGGCCCGGTCCGGGCGTACCTGGTGGAGGTCGCCGAGAAGGGTTCGCTCTTGCTGCGGCTGACCGCTCGCGGCAGCGCTGGGCACGCCGCGATGCTGCACGACGACAATCCGATCGTCACGCTCGCCGCGGCCGTGACCAGGCTCGCCGCGCACCGCTTCCCCCTGCTGCTGACCGACCCCGTCCGCCGGCTGCTCGACGGCGTCGCGGAGCTGACGGGCGTGCCCTTCGACGAGCATGACCCGCAGGCCGCGGTCGACCGGCTCGGGAATCTCGCCCGGCTGGTCGGCGCCTCGCTGCGGGATACCGCGAACGTCACCCTGGTCGACGCCGGCTACCGGGCCAATGTCGTGCCGTCGACGGCGACCGCGACCGTCGACTGCCGGTTCCTGCCGGGGCGCGAGGAGGCGTTTACCCGCGAACTGCTCGAGCTGCTCGGTCCGGGCGTCGAGGCGGTGTGGGGCTCGCTGCCCGCCGTGGGTACCAGCTTCGAGGGTGCTCTGGTCGACGCGATGGCGCGGGCGATCGACGCTGAGGATCCGGGGGCACGGCTGCTGCCGTATCTCCTGCCGGCCAGTACCGACGCGAAGTCGTTCGCCCGCCTCGGCATCCGCCACTTCGGCTTCGCCCCGCTGCGCCTGCCCCCGGAGCTCGACTTCACCGCACTGTTTCACGGCGTGGACGAGCGGGTGCCCGTCGATGCTCTGACCTTCGGCACCCGCGTCCTCGACCGTCTCCTGCGCGACTGCTGAGCCAGTTCACCGCTGGCCCGGTCCACCGCGGGCCTGAAACACCACGGGCCCGGAACACCACGGGCCCGTGCACGGCGATGCCCGCGCCACCACCGAAGCATCCTGTGGTGGCGCGGGCGTCGGTCGTCCCGTCCGGGCCTGCGGGTCAGCCCAGCGGAACGTTCAGCGCGGAGGGGTCGGCGGTCGGCGAGCTGAACGCCACGGTGCCGCCAGACCGGTCCAGATCCGTGTACAGGCTGTCCTTGGTGTCGATCACCAGGGACAGACGATGACCGGGGAGGAGGTCGCGGGCGAGCGGATCGAACGTCACCGATGCCTTCAACGCCTGGCCGGGCGTCGCCTCGAGATAGCTGTAGACCCCCTTGCTGATGAACTCCGAGCCGCCGTCCGGCGCGGTGTCATACAGGTAGGCCACGATCGTCCCGGTGTCGACGTTCGGAGTCAGGGTGACGTCCAGGGTGGGAACGCCGCGGATGCGTTGCGTCGTGCTGACCGCCGCGCCCTCCCAGACGGCACCGTCGGCACGGTTGACCGTGAACAGCCGAATCGGAGCTGGAAGGTTCAGAACCTCCTGAAGATAGGTGCCGACGAAAATGAGGCCAGCGTTCGCCGTGGTGTCCGTGCCGGAATTGATCGTGGTCGACCAGGTGCCGGTCGGGGCGGTGGCGGACAACCCGCCGGTGCCGAAGACCGCCGGGCCCAGGCGCAGCTTCGACGTGGACCGGGTCACCGAGGCCCAGTCCGGGTAGGTCTCGACCGCACCGCCATCGACGGTGATCTGCACGGCGGGTGGCGCCGTGGCCTTCGCCGCGGCGGAGCCGGGACGGAGGTAACGGTCGAACCAGTCCCACGCCGACGACCACAGGGCGCTCGGGAATCCGAACAGGCCGCCGAACTCGTTGTTGGCATGATCGCCAGGGGCCAGCCGAAGTGCCTTCGGACCGGTGAGTGACGTGAAGAACTCGATCTGTGGGATCGGGGAGAAGAAGTTGTCGTTGTACCCGGCCGCCAGGAAGATCGGGACCTTGCGGGCATTGATGTCGCTGAGATACCTGCTGGCGCCGCGGATCTTCGCCCACGCCAGGACCGCCTGCATGTTGCGCTGCGCAGAGTAGTCGTTAAGGTAGTCGGTCACCTCCTGCCCCTGCTGGCCGTCGATGCTCCGGATCGTCTCCAGCAGGTTCACGGCGGCCTTGTGCCGAGTGTTCGCGGCGTAGAGCGAGTAGGCGAGGTCGGTCCATCCGCTCAGGGAGGCCACGGCCTTGACCCGCGGGTCGGCCCCGGCAGCGAGCAGCGCGATTCCGGCGCCGTAGGAGAGGCCAGCGGCGCCGATCCGCTGCGGGTCGGCGGGGGTGTTCGCGAGTGCCCAGGTGATGATGTCGGAGGCGTCCGTGACATCCAGTGGCCCACCCACATCGACGGTTCCACCGGAGCTGAAAAAGCCCCGCGTGTTGTAGCTGACGACTACGTAGCCCCGCTTTACCAGGTCATTGATCTGGGTGGTGTACGTCGAGTCGGGGAAGCCCCAGGGCGATGGGACCAGGGCAAGCGGATGCAGGCCCGGCCCGGCGGGCGTGCCCACCAATGCGGTTAGTTTTGTGCCGTCTCGCACCGTAATCGTGACCTCGCGATTCCCGCTGGCCGGCGTGGCGGCGGGGCTGGTCGCGGCGGAGCTGGTGCCGGCGGGATGGGTTGGGGCGGAGCTGACCGCGGCGGCCGACGCCGGCGGCGCGCCCACACCCGGCGTCGGGGTCGTGACCGACGCGGTCGCGGCCGCCGTCACCCCGTCCCCGGGCCGCACAGCCCCCGAGGAACTGCAGGCGGCGATCGCCACGGTTGCCGCGAGCAGCAGCAGCAGCGCCGCGGGTAAGCCGCGCGCCCGGCGGCGCGGCGCGATTCTTTTGCGGACCATCAGGACTCCCATGAGCAAGGGCGCAGCGGGGCAACCGGGTGCATGGAGGGCACGCTGTCCGTCCAGGTGACGTACAGCACTCGTGGGGGTCGTTCAGGTTATTCCGCAGTGCACTTGGAAGCAGTACGACCGATCCACCCATGCATCGGCGAGACAACGTCGTGCCGTCGCCCGCCAACGATCACGAAAAAACGACCGCGAGCGGGCACATTGTCCCGGCTCGGGAGACTAGAGCATTCCGGCGCCACGCGCCCGGAATATGCCTCTGACCTCGAAGGATTCAGTACTGAACGCGCCGCTTCGGCATCCGAGAGATTCGCGGCTATTTCCCCGAGGGAAAACATCTTCGAAGCGCGTAGAGCAATAATGTGCCTAGACCCGCGGCCACCTCGAGGTCGCACGTGCGGACATGGCGTCGGCGCCTGGGTTCCGCATGACGCCATGGCAGGGAACCATCACCATCCCAGGATCCATCGAAAACCATACAGGGTCAACGGAAGTCGATACTCCGCCCACGGCCAGCGGTAAGCGCTCCGGTCTTCTCCTGGTGCGGCGGGATGCCACAGTCAAGCCGAGCACCGTGCCGGCGCGGAACGCGCAGCGAGGAAGTCCCGTGTGGGGTTGGCGAATACCTGAGAAACCGCTGTGCGTAGAACGAGACGAAGGAGAAGGCCGCGAACTGGCTCCTGCGCCACAGCCGGGTCAAGCCAAGGCCAGCCAGGGCACCCGGTGGCTGGTGCTGACGGCTGGTGCTGACGGACTGACGGGCTGGCGGATTGACGGAAAGTGGGGACACTGCTGTCCAGAGTCGCCACGCCGAGGCCGCCGGTGGGACGTCATGGCGAACCCCACCAAGTCCGTAGACAAGGCCCCACCATCGGGCTACGTTCGTTACGGGGTCGGCTTCACCCTGCGGATCGCGGGTCAGGTTCGCCCGCGGATCGGGCTGGTTGGGGTGCCGGCCGCGCCCACAGCGGCGGGACAGCGCGGGTCTGGCCGCAGGCCTCGGTCGAGGGAGTGACGACATGTCGGCAGCGCCTCCACCCGCCGACGATCACCGCGCCGATCACGGCCGTGCCCGCGGGCACCGCCCCGTCCGCCGCAGCCATCCCACCCACCAGCACCGCCGCGTCCATCGGCATCTGACCCGTCGCATTCCCATTGACCTACGCCGATCGTCGAGCGCCCTGTGTCCGCCGGCCGGGTCCGCGGCTCCCACGGCCCACCCGGCGTCGGCGCGCCTCCCCCGCGTCTGAGCCGGCGTCCAACGCCATCCGAGCACGCCGCCCCGGTCAGCCGGCCGGCGGCGGGCCACTGCCGGAGACCAGGCCGCCGAAGACCAGGCCGCGGTCGGTGGCGCGGATTGCGCGGGATTGCGCCACGGTGCTCCGGCTGGCAGGCCGCCGATCAGAGAGGAACTCGGAGGCGGGCGCGCCCGGCACCGCAGGCGGGCCGGACGCCTCGGATAGGCCCGACATCGCAGGTGGACCTGCCGGCGGGCGGTCGCATCCAGGGTGGCCCGCGTCATAAGACACGGGGCCCCTACCCGTCTCCCACCGCCGGTGGCCGGAACCAGCCGGTGGGCGCCCTCGACCGCCAGGCACCCGGGCTGGCGCCCGCGCCGAACCATCCCCCGTCCACCCCTCGGTCCCTCGTGGGCACCCGCCACTCGATGTCCGCCTGGTCCCCTCCCGCCCGAGATCCGCGCTCGAAAGACTCGAAAGACTCGAAAGAAAGGCCCAGCCATGAGTGAGATCCCGCTGGCAGTCCTCGATCTCGTTCCGGTCAGCGACGGCTCGAACACCGGCGCGGCCCTGCGGAACACGGTCGATCTCGTCCAGGCCGCGGAGCGCTTCGGCTACCAGCGGTACTGGTTCGCCGAGCACCATCTCAACCCGGGGGTCGTCGGCTCCTCTCCGGCCGTCGCCATCGCCTTGGTGGCAGGCGCGACCTCGACGATCCGCCTCGGTTCCGCCGGGGTGCAAAGCGGGCACCGCACGCCGCTGTCCGTCGTCGAGGAGTTCGGCCTCATCTCCGCCCTGCACCCCGGCCGCCTCGACCTGGGCATCGGCCGCTCCCCCAGCCGCCGCTCCCCGCAGGACGCCGACGGCGGCGCTCCAAACGGCAGCGCTCCAAACGGCAGCACTCCGAACGGCGGAGCTCCCAACGGCGGAGCCCCCAATGGCAGCGCCGCCAGCAACAGTGCCATCAACGACAGCGCCACCAACGACAGCGCCGTCGGCGCCGGGACGGCCGATGCCACGGTTGATGCGCGTGAGCGGGAATTGGCCGTCGCCGCGCTGGACGCCTACCGGGCCTCTCGCGGAAAGGGCAACCACAGCGCCGACCTCCGCGCGGCCAACGGACTGCTGCTGCCCAAGCAGGTCGACCTGGCAAAGCTGATCACTCCTCGAAAGATCAGCCTGCTGACCGGGTTGCTGCAGCAACCCGGCGCGTACGCCCCGAGCTACGCGGAGCAGGTGGACGAGATCCTGGCCCTGCTCGCCGGCACGTACCGTTCCGCCGACGGGCTGGAGGCGCACGCCAGTCCTGGCGAGGGCGCGCAGGTGGAGGTCTGGATCCTCGGCGCCTCCGGAGGCTCGAGCGCCGATGTGGCCGGGGCGCACAGCCTGCGGTTCGCCGCTTCCTACCATCACAGCCCGAGCACGGTGCTGGACGCGGTGGACGCCTACCGGGCGGCGTTCCGGCCGTCGGCCGAGCTCGCCGAGCCGTACATCTCGGTCTCCGCGGACGTGGTCGTCGGCGAGGACGACGCGAGCGCCGCCCGCCTCGCCTCCGGCTACGGCCTGTGGGTGCGCAGTATCCGCACCGGCGCCGGTGCGATGCCCTACGCGAGCCCGGAGCAGGCCGCGGCGCACGTCTGGACCGACGAGGACCGTGACCTCGTCGTCGATCGCACGCAGACCCAACTGGTCGGCTCGCCGAGCACCGTCGCCGACCGGCTCGAGCAGCTGCGGGAGGCGACCGGCGCCCAGGAACTCGCCGTCACGACGATCACCCACCAGCATGCCGACCGGGTCCGCTCCTACGAGCTGCTCGCCGAGGAATGGCGCCGCCGCGGCCACTTCGGCTGAACCGCCGGAGCGCTGCTGGAGCACCGCCGCAGTGCCGCCGACATCGTCACCGCCGACATCGTCACTGCCGACATCGTCCGACTTGCCGGAGCCCCGACAGGTCGAAAGAGAGGATCACCATGGCCGTACCCGATCCGCTGCATCTCGCCGTGGCCCTCGATGGCGCGGGATGGCACCCGGCGGCATGGCGGGAACCGAGCGCCCGCCCCCGGGACCTGCTCACCGCCGGCTACTGGACGGACCTCGTCACCGAGGCCGAACACGGCCTGCTGGACTTCGTCACCATCGAGGACGCCCTCGCCCTGCAGTCCGACCGCCTGGGCGTCCCCGACGACCGCACCGACCGGGTCCAGGGACGCCTCGACGCGGTGCTCATCGCCGCCCGGGTGGCCCCGCTGACCTCCCGGGTCGGGCTGGTGCCGGCCACGTCCGTGCTGAACACCGAGCCGTTCCACATCTCCAAGGCCATCGCGACCCTGGACTACACCAGCGGCGGACGGGCGGGCTGGCGGGCGCAGCTCGGTCGGCCGGCGGAGGTGCCCCACATCGGCCGGCGCGAGGCGCGCCTGCTCACCCTCGAGACCATCAACGCCCCCGAGAACCAGGCGCTGATCGCCGAATCGTTCGAAGAGGCCGCCGACTACGTGGAGGTGGTACGCCGCCTGTGGGACAGCTGGGAGGACGACGCCGAGATCCGCGACGTCGCCACCGGGCGCTTCGTCGACCGGGACAAGCTGCACTACATCGACTTCGAAGGCCGCTGGTTCAGCGTCCGCGGGCCGTCGATCACGCCGCGGCCGCCGCAGGGCCAGCCGCCGGTCACGGCGCTGGCACATGCGACCGTCCCCTACCGGTTCGCCGCCCGGGCCACCGACATCATCTACGTCACCCCGCACGACGCCGAGCAGGCCCGCACGATCATCGCCGAGGTGCGCGACGAGCAGGACCGGGCCGGACGGGCCGGCGAGACCCTGCACGTCTTCGCCGACCTTGAGGTTCTGCTCGACGACACCACCGAGGCCGCCGCCGAACGGCAGTCCCGGCTCGACGGACGGCTCGAGAGCCCGTACCGCTCCGACGCGCGCATCTTCGCCGGGACGCCCTCGGACCTCGCCGATCTGCTGGTGGACTGGCAGAATGCCGGGATCACCGGCTACCGGCTGCGGCCCGCCGTCCTGCCCGACGACCTGCTCGCCATCACCCGTCAGCTGGCCCCCGAGCTCGCCCGTCGCGGCCGGTTCCGCACCGGATACGACGCCTCGACCCTGCGCGGCCATCTCGGCCTCACCCGCCCGGCAAACCGCTACGCCGCCCTCTGACGACCGGCGCCGGCGCCCTCCCACCCGTGTCTGAAAGGACCTTCGCGATGCCCAGCGCCTATGTGTTCACCGCCGACGGCGGGCCCGAGGTGGAGCGGTTCGTGGACCTGCCGCGTCCCACTCCGGGCGACGGCGAGCTGCTGATCGCGGTGCGGGCGGCCGGGGTGAACCCCGCCGACTGGAAGCTCCGCGCCGGCCTGCGGATACCGGGCTCGACGGTGACGCTGCCGGCGGTGTTCGGCCTGGAGGCGGCCGGCGTCGTCGTCGAGGTGGGGCCGGGCGTCGAGGGGTTCGCCGTCGGCGACGAGGTGTTCGGCGGCCCGACGACCGGCGGCTACGCGGAGTTCACCCTGCTGCCGGCCGAGCGAGCCGCTCACAAACCGGAGAAGGTGTCGTTCACGGATGCCGCGGCGCTGCCGGTCGGGGCCGGCACGGCCTACGACGCGATCGCTCAGCTCGCGCTGCCGCCCGGAGCCACCCTTCTGATCATCGGGGTAGGCGGCGGAGTCGGCGTCGCCGCGGCCCAGCTCGCCAGGCACGCCGGACTGACCGTGATCGGCACGGCGAGCCCGCGGAAGAAGGCGTTCGTCGAATCTCTCGGGGTCCGCCATGTCGCCTCGGGTCCCGGGGGGGGCGCCCCCCGGGGGGGGGGGGGGCCCCCCCCGCCCCCCCCCGCTTCGCCTGTGGGCTTCAGCTGGTGGCCGCCCGGCGATACGCACGGATACTCAGC
>NZ_JALKFZ020000012.1 GCF_023243075.1 Frankia sp. AiPa1
CTAGTAGACTGTCGCTGCTAATGTGTGGGGTATAGGTGGCGGAGTTTGGTGCGGGCGTCGTCGGTGGTGAACTGCCAGGTGACCTGGCGCTGGTTGGCGTTGGTGGCTGTCTGCCAGGCGTCGAGTTCGGTGTTCAGGATGTCGAGGGTGTCGATGCGGCGGTCGAGGCATTGGCGGGTCAGGGCGGAGAGTTCGATTTCGGCGATGTTGAGCCAGGAGCCGTGTTTGGGGGTGTGGTGGATCTCGAGTCGCCTGGCGAGGGCGAACGCGGTGTCCGGGTCGAAGGCTTCATAGAGCGAGGCGATGTCGTGGGTATTGAGGTTGTCCATGACCAGCACGACCCGTTCGGCGTCGGGATAGTCGATGGTCAGCAGGCGCCGGACGTGGTGGGCCCAGTCGATCCTGGTGCGCCGGGGGGTGGCCTGGACCCGGCGCCAGCCGGCCAGTGGCTCGACCCAGCAGAAGATCGAACAGGTCCCGTGCCGGACGTACTCGGAGTCCTGCCGTGCGTCTCGGCCCGGGGCGGCCGGTATCGGCTCGCGGGCATGCCCCAGCAGCTGGTAGGGCTTCTCGTCCATGCAGACCACGGGCACCGCCGGGTCGTGGGGACGGGCGTAGACCGCCAGGACGTCTTCCATCCGTGCGGCGAACTGCGCGTTCGCCTTCGGTGGGATGGTCCAGCACTTCTTCAGATGAGGACGCAACCTCGTTTTTTTAAAACCCGGCCGATGGTGGAATGGTCCAGGTCCGGGATGTCATCGACCAGCGCGACGTGCTTCTCCAACAGCCGCAGCGACCAGCGTGCATACCCTGCCGGTGGCTGCGAGCAGGCCAGCGCGATCAGCCTGGCCTCGACCTCCCCGGTCACCGGGGACGGCACCGGGGGACGCTCCCGTTCCTTCCGGCCGATCGTGGCCCACACATCCCCACCGGACTCGATGAACCGCTTCGCGACCAGCCGCAGCGTCTCACCCGACACCCCGACCCGGACCACGAGCTCCTCCTGGGACGCCACCGGACCCACCGAGGTATCCAACGCCAGCAGGACCCGCGCCCGCCGGATCATCGACGCCGGATGAACCCCCGTCGAGGTCACCCGAACCAACGCCTCACGATCAGCCGCGGTCAACACGACCGGCCGCTTCTTCTGCGAACCCACGACACAGTCCTGACCGGCAGGGACGACAAGATCTGCCAGACCCAACACTCCCACCCAGACACGAAACACACCAGGACTAAACAGCGACAGTCTACTAG
>NZ_JALKFZ020000013.1 GCF_023243075.1 Frankia sp. AiPa1
GAGCCTGTCATGATTTCCGTGTATGCCGGAGGTGGACGGCCTACATGCGTTTTCTCGTGATGTGCCTGGTCAGGCTATCAGAAGGGGAGTCGTCCGGGGAAGAGGTTCGCGAGCGTGTTGAGGGCGATTTTCCAGCCGTGTGTTCCGGTGCCGGACTCGCCGCCTCGATGGCTGGAGATGTTGCGGATCCCGAGGTAGAGAAGTTTCATGGCCGCGTCCTTGTCGGTGAAGTGGCCGCGGTTCTTGGTGATTTTCCGGAGCTGGAAGTTCATCGATTCGATGGCGTTGGTCGTGTAGACGATTTTCCGGAGTTCCGGCGGATAGTCGAGGAACGGGATGAACTCGGTCCAGGCGTGTCGCCAGACCTCGACCGCTCCGGGGTACTGGCGGCCGAACTTCGTGTCGAACGCGGCCAGGCCGAGTTCGGCGGCTTCCAGGGTCGCCGCGGTGTAGATGTCTTTCATGGCCCTGACGAGGGCTTTCCGGTCGCCGTAGGAGACAAACCGCATCGCATTACGGATGACGTGGACGACGCAGGTCTGGACGACGGTGTCGGGGAACACCGCGACGGCGGCCTCGGGCAGGCCGGACAGGCCGTCGCAGCACAGGATCAGCACGTCGCGTACCCCGCGGTTACGGAGGTCCGTGAGGACCTTCTGCCAGAACCGGGCCCCTTCACTGTCCTTGATCCAGCAGCCCAGGGCGTGTTTACGGCCGTCGACGTCGATCCCGACGGCCAGGTAGGCGACCTTCGTCGTGACCACGCCGTTGTCCTTGACCCGGATCCGGAGCCCGTCGACGTAGAGGATCGGGTAGACCTCGTCCAGGGGACGGGACTGCCAGGCCTTGATCTCGTCGACGACGACGTCGGTCACGTTCGAGATCAGTTCCCGTGACGCCGCGACACCGTACACCTCCCGCAGATGCGCCTCGATATCACGGGTCGTCATCCCACGCGAATACAACGACAGAATCGTGTCGTCGAGGTTCCCGAGGCGGCGGACGCGTTTCGGGACGATCGCCGGCTCGAACGAGCCGTTCCGGTCACGAGGTATCTCAAGCTCGACCGGCCCGTTGCGGGTGGACACCGTCTTCGTCGACGTCCCGTTCCGCGAGTTCCCCGTGCCCTGACCTGAGGGGTCGCCTTTCTCGTAGCCGAGATGGCCGCTCATCTCGACCTGCAGGGCCCGTTCCAGGACAGCCTTCGTCATCTGGTTCAACAGGCCATCAACACCATCGATCGGGG
>NZ_JALKFZ020000014.1 GCF_023243075.1 Frankia sp. AiPa1
TGCCTTGTCAGGCCACGTTCGCCCGCTTGACGATGTCCCGCAGCTTCTGATCTTCGACGTGCTGGTTCCGCCAGTCGATGTAGTCGTAGATCATCTGGTTCTGGGTGTCGTGGTCGGCGTGGTCGGTGCCGTTGAGGGTGAAGTGCCGCAGCGCGGTGAACTGGGCCTCGATGCGGTTCAGCCAGCTGGAGTACGTCGGGGTGTAAGCGAACTCGACGTTGTTGGCCGCGGCCCAGTCACCGACGCGGCTGTCCTTCTTCGTGGTCTTGTGCGGAGAGTAGTTGTCGCAGACGATCGCGATCCGCTTGTCCGGCGGGTACTGCGCGCGCAGGTAGGCACAGAACTCCAGGAACGTCGTGCGGTCCTTGACCATCCGGATCTTTCCGTCGAGCCGGTCGTCGCCCAGATGGTAGGCCGCGAGCAGGTGACGCACACCCTGGGTACGTGTATAGGTCGCCCGCATCCGCGGCCTGGGCTCGCGTTGCGGGTCCTTGTTCTTCCCACCGACCTCGGCCCACTGCGACCCGGGGTGGGGCTGGAGGTTCAGCGGGCCGAACTCGTCCACGCAGACGACCACGTCGGGTTCCTCGGGGTCGGCTGGGTCGGGGCTGACCTGCCCGTCCACGAGGGCGTAGAGATGCTCGATCCGGGCTTTCTTCGCCTCGTAGTCCCGGTCGGTGGAGGCCTTCCAGGTCTTTATGCGTTGAAAGGAGACGCCCTCCTGGCGGAGCAGTGCCCGCAGGCCCTCGTGGCTGATGTCGTCGACCACCCCCTCGGTGACCAGGAAGTCCGCGAGCTTGCGCAGGCTCCAGGTCGAGAACGGCAGACCGTGCTCGGTCGGCTTCGACTTCGCGATCTTCTTGATGTCCTGGCGCTGCGGCAAGGTGAACGTCACCGGCCGTCCGCCGCGGTATTTCGGGTAGAGCGAGTCGAACCCGTCAGCGTTGAAGTTGTGGATCACGTCGCGGACCCGGTCAGGGGACGTGAAGGTCACTTCGGCGATCTTGTCGGCCGGCATTCCCTGGGCCGACAGGAGAATCATCTGTGCCCGCCGCCAGGTCACCACGGACCCGGACGTGCGGCGCACGATCCGTAGCAGCCTCTGCCCCTCGTCCGGATCGATCTCCCGGACCCGCACCCGCTCCGCCACACCCCAGATCGTCGGCCCCGCCGCGGCACAGGCGCGGGACCCAGGCCGGCGCGCCGTCCACAACTCAGGGCAAACCTTGCCGGACGCGGCACTA
>NZ_JALKFZ020000015.1 GCF_023243075.1 Frankia sp. AiPa1
CCTGTTTCACTGACAGATGCCTCCCCGCTCTAGGAGCGGGGCGGTCTCACTCCGTCTCCGCAGGCGATCACGGCGAGCCCCGCCGCGAGTATGTTCCGTGCCGCGTTCACATCCCGATCGTGGACCGCACCACACCGGCAGGTCCATTCCCGAATGTTCAGCGGCAATGATGCGACCAGCGCCCTGCAGGACGAGCAGGTTTTCGAGCTGGGATACCAGCGGTCGACCACGACCACGGTCCGGCCATACCAGCCGGCCTTGTATTCCAGCATGGTCCGCAGGTCCCGCCAGCCCGCATCCGAAATGACGCGGGCGAGACTGTGGTTGCGGACCATGTTCCGCACGGTGAGATCCTCGACGACGATCGTTTGGTTTTCGCGAACGAGTCGAGTCGACAGCTTGTGGAGATGGTCCCGGCGCCGGTCCGCGATCCGCCCGTGCACCCGGCCAACCTTCAGCCGGGCTTCCGCCCGGTTCGCGGAACCCTTCTTCTTCCGCGACAGCTCCCGCTGCGCACGGGCCAGCCGGACCCGGTCGCGGCGTTCGTGCCGCGGGTTGGCCACCTTCTCCCCAGTCGACAGGGTGACCAGCGAGGTGATGCCCGCATCTACCCCGAGCCGCGCGTCCGATGCCGGCAGCATCTCCACCGGGCATTCCACCAGGATCGACACGTGATACTGGCCGCGGCTGTTCCGCGACACGGTGACCTGCGACGGGTCCGCACCGTCGGGCAGCAGACGGGACCAGACGATGTTCAGCGGCTCCGACTGCTTCGCCAGCGTGAGCCGACCGTTCCGGAACGAGAAGCAGTTCCGGAAGTAGGTCGCCGAATCGGCGGTCTTCCCCTTCTTCTTGAAGGTTGGGTAGCCGGCCCGCTTCCCCCAGAAGTTGACATAGGCGGTTTGAAGGTGCCGAAGCGTGGCCTGAAGGGGTCCCTTCGACGGCTCTGCGAGCCACAGTGTGTCCGGCTCGCGCTTCCAACCGGTGAGCATTTTGTCTGTCTCGGCATGAGACACCCGGTGCTTTTCGGTAGTCCACGCCCGGTGCCGTTCTGCCAGCGCCCGGTTGTACACGTAGCGCACACAGCCGAATGTTTTTGCCAGGTTTTCGGCCTGTTCCGGGGTCGGGTAGAAGCGATAGCGGTAGGCCCGCTTCACCACCCGCTTCCCCATACCTGACAGAATACATGAATCCGGCGTCACCGTGACGGCGGAGTTGATGCGCTAAC
>NZ_JALKFZ020000016.1 GCF_023243075.1 Frankia sp. AiPa1
CCCGCAGGCGACGCACCGGAATACCGCTTGGCTCTCGCGGTTCCCGGGCGCTACCTGCCCGCAGGCCGAGCAACGCTGACTCGTCAAGGCGGCCGGGACCTTCTCGACCCGACCAGGGGCCTTCTGTTCCAACCGTTGAACGAGCAGGCCCCAGCCGGCACCGAGGATCGCCCGGTTGAGTCCGGCTTTCTGTCGCACGTTCTTCCCGGGTTTTTCGACTGTGCCGCGGGCCGATCGGGTCATGTTCCTGATGCGCAGGTCCTCGACGCGGATCACGTCGAACCGTCGCGCGAGGTCGGTGCTGGTCTTCTCGACCCAGTCTTTCCGCCGGTCGGCGTCCCGTGTTGTCAGCCGGGCGATCCGCGTGCGGAGCCGTGCCCGCCGGTTACTGCCCCGTTTCGCCCTGGCGAGCCGGCGTCGCAGCCGCGGCAGCCGGACAGCCTCAGCGGGCCGCGGCCCGGGGCAGTGCAGCAACTCCCCGCTGCTCAGCGCAGCCGACACGGCCACACCACGGTCGACCCCCACCACCTCGCCGGTGCCAGGCGGGTCGACCGGTGCGGGTACGACGGCGAACGCGACATGCCAGCGGCCCGCACGATCCCGAGTAATCCGATACGACTTCGCGTCGGGAACGGCGCGGGATCGGCGGAACCGTACCCAGCCGACCTTCGGCACACGCAGCTCGGACCAGCGGCGGTTGACCTGCCGGACGTCACTGGCTTTCACGGCGACGATCCGGAACCCTTCGGACCGGCCGCGTTTCCGAAAGCCCGGTTTCCGATGGGAGCCGCGAAAAAAGTTGGCCATGGCGGTGGAGAAGTCCCGCAGCGCCTGCTGCTGAACGATGATACTGCCCGCCGCAAGCCAGTCGAATTCGCGGCGGGCTTCGGTCAACTGCCGGTTCTGTTCCGCATAGCTCGGTGCCGGCCCGCGGCGCGGATTCCACCACGCCCGCTGTTCCACGGCCAGGTTCCACACATAACGTGCATGCCCGCAATGCTCGCCCATCACGGCCGCCTGATCGGCGGTCGGATAAAGCCGGTAGCGGGACACGGCATCACTCTACCGAAAGGATCCGCGTATGTGTTCCAGCGTGAGGCGCCGTTTCCTCCCCGGCCTGAAGACCGGGGCATCCACGGCGCAAATCTGGTGACC
>NZ_JALKFZ020000017.1 GCF_023243075.1 Frankia sp. AiPa1
GGGTTTAGGTTGGGTAGACCGGTTGTATGAGGTATGCGACGGGTGGCGGGTTGACGCCCGCCGATCAGGTGGAACGTGAGCGGGTCCGGCTGGCCGCAGCCAGCCGGTTCGCCCAGGGTGCGAGCCAGGCCGAGGTCGCCCGGGAGTTCCGGGTGACCCCGAAAACCGCGAGCCGCTGGCACCATGCCTGGACGGTCGAGGGTGAGGCCGGGTTGCGCTCGGCCGGGTCGGGGTCGCGGTGCCGGTTGGACGACCGGGATCTGGCCCGGTTGGAGGCGATTCCGCGTCGTGGTCCGGGGCCGTACGGCTGGGATGATCAGCGGTGGACCCTGGCCCGGGTCGCCGAGGTGATCGACAAAGAGTTCGGAGTGACCTACACCCTGGCCGGGGTGTGGCTGCTGCTGGACCGGCACGGCTGGTCGTGTCAGCTGCCCGCCCGCCGCGCGATCGAACGCGACGACGCCGCGGTCGAGACCTGAACGAAGCGGGAGTGGCCGGCGGTAAAACCATCGCGGCGGCCCAGGACGCCTGGATCTGTTTCCTCGACGAGACAGGACAGGGCCTGAGGCCGCCACGGGCACGGACCTGGGGCCGCGGGGGGCGGACACCGGTGGTGCGGGTACCCGGACGGGGCGGCAACGGCCGGGTGAGCGTGGCCGGGATCGTCTGCTACCGGCCCGGGTGGCGCCCACGGCTGCTCTACCGGGCCCGAGTCTGGCGCGGTGGTGGCGGGCAGAAAGGTATCGGCTGGGCCGACTGCCGGGACCTGCTGGCGGCCGCGCACGCCCAGCTTCCCGGGGGCCAACTGGTACTGGTGTGGGACCGGGTGAACATCCACCGGCAGGGGGAGATGACCACGTTTCCGCGGGAGCACGCCGGCTGGGTGAGCGCGGTGTGGCTGCCGGCCTACGCCCCGGACCTGAACCCCGCCGAAGGAGCATGGTCACAGCTCAAACGCACCGCCCTGGTGCACCTGGCCGCCCGTACCCTCGACGAGGTCCACCAGACGGTCAAACACGGGCTGAAACAGCTGCGGTACCGGCCCGGCCTGCTCCTCGGGTTCCTCGCCGAAACCGGCCTGACCTGGGACGAGCTGCGGTCAACATGACTCTACGCATTAAAGCTCAGTAGGGCTGGGGAT
>NZ_JALKFZ020000018.1 GCF_023243075.1 Frankia sp. AiPa1
CGCCCGGGAGCGCACTGATCATGGATCTCCCCTCCTCGCCGGGCACCCCGCACGCCGCCGGCGGCGACTCGTCCCCGCCCCCCCCCCCCCCCGCCGCCCCCCCCCCCCCCCCCCCCCCCCCCCCCCCCCCCAGCGGCGCACGGCCGCGCGGTCCCATGCGGGTGCGCCGGTGTTGTGGGCGCCGTCGGCACCGCTGCCGGGCTACCCCGCCTTTCGCTTCGCCGTGCCATGGCCCGCGTTGACCGCCGCGCTGCGCGAGTTCGACCCGGACATCGCTCACGTGGCGGCCCCGGCCGGCCTCGGCGCCCAGGCGGTCCTTGCCGCCCGGCGTCTTGGGGTGCCCTCGGTCGCCGTCTACCAGACCGACATCGCGGCCTTCGCCGCCCGCTACGGGCTGCGCGCCGCCGAGCGGACGATCTGGCACTGGCTGGCCACGGTGCACCGACACGCGGCGCGCACACTCGCGCCGTCCTGGGACGCGGTGGACGCGCTGCTGCGACAGGGGGTGCAGCGGGTGGCCCGCTGGGGCCGTGGGGTGGACCTCGAACGGTTCGACCCGTGCCACCGCGACGAGCGGCTGCGCCGAGAGCTCGCCCCGAACGGCGAGCTGCTCGTCGGTTACGTCGGACGGCTCGCCCGGGAGAAGCGAGTGGACCTGCTCGGGTCGGTCGCCGGTCTGCCAGGCACCCGCCTGGTTGTCGTCGGCGACGGGCCGTCACGGCCGGCGCTGGAACGGCAGCTGCCGGGCGCGGCCTTCCTGGGGTTCCGCTCCGGGCGCGACCTGTCCGCGGCGGTGGCGAGCCTGGACGTGTTCGTCCACACCGGCATGCACGAGACGTTCTGCCAGGCCGCGCAGGAGGCCAAGGCCAGTGGGGTGCCGGTGGTGGCGCCCGCGGCCGGCGGGCTGCTGGACGTCGTCGAGCACGGCCGCACCGGTCTGCACTACACCCCGGGCGATCCCTCGGCGCGGGGGGGGGGGGGGGGGGGGGGGGGGGGGGGGGGGGGGGGGGGGGGGGGGGGGGGGGGGGGGGGGGGGGGGG
>NZ_JALKFZ020000019.1 GCF_023243075.1 Frankia sp. AiPa1
TGAGCCTTTTCCATCCTGCTATTCGTGGAATGCGTGTTCGAGGGTGAGGATCGCGCGGGCGACCGTTCCGACTCGGCGCGGGCAGCCCCGGAAGCGGCTGAGGATCTTCCAGGTTTTCAGGACCGCGAAGCCGCGTTCGCCGTGGGCTCTGGTGACGGCATGTGCACGGTTGGATTCTTTGTAGTGGTCGGGGAGGTTGCGGCCCTTGTAGGGGACGAGAAGGGTGTCGCCTTCGCCGCCGACGTAGCCCTTGTCGACGTAGAGGTAGAGCCCGGCGCGGGCGGTGGCGAGCAGGACGTCGTGGTGGCGGGCGGCTTTGAGGTCGTGGGTCGAACCGGGTAGCCCGTCGGAGATCCACAGTAGGCGGCCGTAGGGGTCGGTCAGACCCTGGAGGTTGACGCCGTGGTGCTTGTGCTTGCCGGAGTAGTACAGCTTGTTCAGGGCGCCGAGGCGGTCGGTGCGTACGACGGTGCCGTCGAGCACTGCGAAGTTGTTCCAGGTCCAGGCCAGTGCCCACAGGGCGGCGGTCAGGCTGCGGGCCAGGTCGGCGAGCAGGTCGACGGCTTCGTGGACATACCGGTAGACGGTCGCCACCCCGATGCCGAACCCGTCGGCGAGGCGTTCGTAGGTGTCGCCGTTGCGCAGGTGCGCGAGCACGAGCAGCGCCTGCTCGCGGGCCGGGAGCTTGCGCCAGGTACCCAGCCGGTCCCGGCGGGCCTTGAGCTGTTCGGTCAGGAAGTCCAGGGTCGACTCGGGCAGGGCGATACGTCCGGGGTAGGTTAGCAACGGAGTCCTCGGTCAGGGAACACAGGCTTCGACACCTTGTGACCTACCGGGGACTCCTCCATTTCTGGTCTGCGCGCGGACAACCTGCGGTCAAACCTGACGCAACATCAACCGAACTGATCCGGCCTCCAATTCAAAGAACCAGGATGGAAAAGGTTCA
>NZ_JALKFZ020000020.1 GCF_023243075.1 Frankia sp. AiPa1
GGGGGGGGGGGGGGGGGGGGGGGGGGGGGGGGGGGGGGGGGGGGGGGGGGGGGGGGGGGGGGGGGGGGGGGGGGTGGGGGGGGGGGGGGGCGGGGGGGGGGGGGGGGGGGGGGGGGGGGGGGGCGCGGGCGGCCCCCCCCCCCCCCCCCCCCCCCCCCCACGGCGGAACGGCGTCGACTGGTCCGCGCGCAGGGCGAGGCTCGCGACCGTCGATATCGTGACGTGGCCCGGACCCCGCCGCCCCCGGACCCCGCCGGCCCCCCGACGCGGCTGGCCCCCTGACGCCGCTGGCCAGTTCAGGGTCGGCGTGCCGCCACCCGGCCAGGGTCGCGTTCCGCGATGAACCTCCGCCGCCACATGGCCAGAGTTGCGTTCCGCGATGAACCTCTCGGAGCCAGACTGGCCCAGGATCCGAAGAGCTCCTCGCGGAGGTGGCCGGGTCGCGGTGATGTGCCTACTCGCCGAGCAGGTCGAGGGGGGTGGTGGGGTGGTGGGGGGTGTGGGGGGTGTGGGTGAGGTGGTGGTGCCAGTGGGTTTCGGCGGCGTCGGGGTCGTGGTTGGTGAGGTGGGTGAGGAGTTGCCGGTGGAGGGTGTGCTGGTGGTGGAGGGTGTCGAGGTCGGGTGGAGTGGTGTCGGAGGCGGTGGCGTCGAGGATGTGGCGGATCATGTGAGTGAGGGTGGTGAGGGTGTGGTTGGCGGGGGTGTTGTCGGGGGGCGGGGTGAGCAGGAGGGTGTGGAAGTGGAGGTGTTGGGTGTGAATGTCGGCGGGGTTGGGGTTGGTGCTGTCGAGGGTGATGTCGGTGGTGGTGAGGTGGTGGGTGAGGGTGGTGAGGTGGGGGTCGGTGATGG
>NZ_JALKFZ020000021.1 GCF_023243075.1 Frankia sp. AiPa1
GAGGGCTGAGGCCGCCGCTCCAGGTCCTCACGCGGTCTTCCTCGGGGCCGATGGTCGGAGATCGGCGGACACCGAGGCCGGGCCGTCCGCGTTCCTGGGCGAGTGCGACGCTCGGAGCGGTCCGGTAGGCGCTCCCCGGCGAGCGCGAGGGTTGCGCTGGCGCTCGGGCGGAACACGAGGAAGCAGAGCAGGCGAGTTTTCTCGTCAAGAGCCTTCCACCAGCGCAGGCCGCTGGAGAGCGCGCCACTTGATCGACGTGCTGCCAGCCGACCCATCGCTCCAGACGCGGCACGGCGTGCCGCTGTGCGGATATCTGGAACATGCTGGTTCGGCATCCGCTCGGTACCGCCGGCTTACCGGAGCCGTCCTCTCCGGGGTGACCATCTCCGTTATGAGTCCGTCCGCTGGTAGGTGGTGACCTTCCCTCTGCCGCCGAGTTGAAGGATCAACCTGCGGCCGCGCAGGTTTCGCAGTGCCTTGCGGATGTTCGGAGCGGAGAGCCCGAGTTCCTCAGCGAGGTCGCTGACTGTTCGTCCCTGACGGGTCAGGGCCTGGTAGACGCGACGCTCTGTGGCGCCCAGCGGGGGCTCGGCGGTCGCCGCGGGCGTGGCGGTCGTGAACTGGTGGAGGACGACGGTGAACCGGATGCCGCTGTCCACGTACTGAGCTTTAATCTTCGAGGTCAGAGCTGTTTTCTGTGCCTGTCTACCAGTGGGTTTAGGTTGGGTAGACCGGTTGTATGAGGTATGCGACGGGTGGCGGGTTGACGCCCGCCGATCAGGTGGAACGT
>NZ_JALKFZ020000184.1 GCF_023243075.1 Frankia sp. AiPa1
GTCCCCCCCTGCGCCCCCCCCCCGCCCCGGCCGCGCCCCCCGCCGGCCCCCCCCCGGTTCCCGGGGCGCCGCGCCCCCCGGGGGCCGGCAGGCCGGGAACCGGCGGCCACAACACCAGCAGCCACAGCACCGGAGGGCAGCGGGCGTGGCCTCGGCAGCGCCGGGGCGAGTTCATTGCCGTTGGACCGCGTCGCGGGCACATCCGCAGTTACCAGCGATCCCGCGACCCCTGTGCCCACGACCGGGGCGGGCGTCGCGCCCGCGGTCAGCGTGACCGTGGAGGTGAGCTGGCGCGGCGGGCGCAGGCCGCTGGCAATGGGCGTGCCGTCGGCGGTGCGTACGTATGCTCCGTCGATCAGCCAGCCGGGCCGGCGGGGCACATCCGCCGCCGAGACGACGCGGGCGTTCCGGCCGACGAACAGCGGGGCCGGGTCGACGTCAACGCCGGCGGCGGCGAGCTCCGCGACGGCGAGCAGCAGCCGGCGCACCCCGGACTCACCGGGGACGTCGGTGGCGACCGCCCGGTGCGGCCGCGAGCCGAGGATCTTCCCGACCAGCCCGGACAGCACCCGCCCGGGTCCGGCCTCCACGAAGGTGCGCACGCCGGCGGCGTACATCGCCTCGATCTGCTCGACGAAACGCACGGGCGCCGCGACCTGGCCGGCCAGGGTCGCGCGGACCTCATCCGGTTCCGTCGGGTACGGCGAGGCGGTGGTGTTGGACCAGGCTGTCAGCCGCGGCGGGGAGATCGCGGTCTCGGCGAGCCGCGCCGCCAGCGTGTCAGCGGCGCCGGCTACGACGGGGCTGTGGAAGGCGCAGGCCACCGGGATCCGCTTGGCGGACAGGCCGGCACGCCCGAGGGCCTCGACGGCCTGGGCCAGTGCCGCCGTCGGGCCGGAGATGACGCTCTGGCGGGGCGAGTTGTGGTTGGCGACGACCACCCCGGCGTCTGGGCCGAGCTCGGCCAGAGCCTCGCGGACCCGTTCGATCGGGGCGGACACGGCGGCCATGGCGCCGGGGTCGGCCCCGGCGGTGGCGAGGATCGCGCCGGCCCGGGCCTCGCTGAGCCCGATCAGCTCGGTGCGGTCGAGGGCACCCGCGGCGACCAGCGCGACGAGCTCCCCGTAGGAGTGTCCACCGACGTGGTCGGGCCGGATGCCCAGTCCGGTGAGCAGGTCGTGCACGGCGAGCCCACCGAGACCCAGGGTGGGCTGGGCGGCCCGGGTGTCGGTGATCGCCGCGGCCTGGGCGTCGCGCGCCGCGCGGGTGAAGGCGGCCGGTGGGAACATCGTGTCAACCCACCGCGGGGCGAGTTCGAGCACCTCGCGCAGCCGCGGGAACGCGACGAACAGGTCGGCGAGCATCCCGGTCCGCTGGCTGCCCTGGCCGGGGAACAGCATCGCGGTCGCGCCCGGCCCCTCGCCGCCCGCATCCCGGACGAACAGGCCGGCCTTCGGATTCGGCGTGAACGCGCGGGCCGCCTCGATCGCGGCGGGCAGGGCGTCGAGGCCGTCGACGACGAAGGCGAGCTGCACCACACCGCCGCCGGAGCTGACGGTCCGGGCAAGGTCACGCAGCCGGAACGGCCGACCGGCCCCCTCGTTGGCGCTGACCAGCGCGGACAGGCGGTCCAGCGCCCGCCCGGCCGCGGTCCGGTCCGCGCCGCGGATCACGAACAGCTCCGCCGGCCACTGGTCGAGACCGTGCGCGGGCTCTGGGCCACCGTCGTAGGCGGAGAGCACGACGTGGAAGTTCGTGCCGCCGAAGCCGAACGCGGACACGCCGGCGTGGCGCTGCGAGGCAGGCGCCGCCCACGGCTTCGCCGACTGGTCGAAGTAGAACGGGCTGGTCTCGGACTTCCAGTAGGCGTTGGGGGTCTCGAGGTGCAGCGTCGGGGGACGCACCCCGGTCTCGAGCGACTTCGCAACCTTGATCAGGCCGGCCAGGCCCGCGGCGCACTTGGTATGCCCGATCTGTGACTTCACCGAGCCCACCGCGCAGGCACCGGGTTCGGCGCCGTTGTCGGTGAACATGTCGGTCAGGGTCGCGAGCTCGGTACGGTCGCCGACCACGGTGCCGGTGGCATGTGCCTCGAGCAGGCCGACGTCACGCGGGGAGATCCCGGCCCGGTCGTAGGCCCGTTCCAACGCCCGGACCTGGCCATCCTTGCGCGGCGCGGTCAGGCCCAGCGCCCGCCCGTCGGACGAGCCGGCGACCGCGCGGATCACGGCGTGGATGCGGTCGCCGTCGCGCTCGGCGTCGACGAGGCGCTTGAGCACGACGACCGCGACGCCTTCCCCAAGGCTGGTGCCGTCGGCGCCGGAGTCGAAGCTGCGGCAGCGCCCGTTCGGCGACAGGGCGTGCACCGAGGCGAACAGCAGGAAGTCATGCGCGCCGGCATGGGTGTCCACGCCACCGGCCAGAACAAGGTCGGAGCTTCCGGCGACGAGCTCCTTCACGCCCGCGTCGAGCGCCGCCAGCGATGAGGCGCACGCGGCGTCGACGGTGAAGTTCACCCCGCCGAGATCGAGGCGGTTCGCGACCCTGCCGGCGATGACGTTCGCGAGCATGCCGGGGAAGGAGTCCTCGTCCAGCTCGGGCAGGAACGCCTCCAGCTCCGGCGGCAGCGCGCCGAGCAGCCCTGGCCACAGGGAGCGCATGCTGTAGGCGGCGGACAGGTCGGTGCCAGCCTCCGTGCCGAACACCACCGATGCCCGGGTCCGGTCGAACGGACGGCCGTCGCCGTGCCCCTTCTGGGCCGTGTCGTAGCCAGCGGCCCGCAGCGCCCGGGCGGAGGCCTCCAGAGCCAGCAGCTGGCTGGTCTCGATGCTGCGCAGCGCCCGCGGCGGGATGCCGTAGGCCAACGCGTCGAAGGGGATGCGCGGCAGGAACCCGCCCCACTTGGACGGGGTGTGCCGTCCGGCGTCCTTCGTGACCGCGTCGGGGCGGTAGTAGATGCTCGGGTCCCAGCGCTCGGCTGGCACCTCGTGGATCGAGTCGACCCCGGCGACGATGTTCGCCCAGTAGGCGTCCAGGTCCGGGGCGTCCGGGAAGATCGCCGACATGCCGACGATGGCGATGTCGAGCCCTCGTCCACCATCACCGACCGGCGATGACGTGGCCGGTGCGGTCCGGGGCCGGGGAACCTGCCCATCCACCCCGACGGCGCCCAACCCGCCGGTGCCGCCCTTCCCGCCGGTGCCGCGCGTCCTGCCGGTGAGTCCAAGCTCCGCCGCACGTGCGGCCAGGGCCTCACCCGCCCGGCTCGTCACGTCCTCGTGCAGGTCAGCGACCGTCGTGCGCGCGGAGCGCAGCGCCGCGACCTGTCCGATCATGAACATGCCCTCTCGAACCTGCGTCTGTGGGTCGACCGTGACGACCTGGTCGCCGTCGCGGCGCAGGCCCTTGCTGGCCACCCGCAGCCGGCCGAGGTTCAGCGACTCCAGTTCCTGCCACACCTGCTGACGCGGGGCGCCGGCGGCGACCAGCTCACGCTTGCGGTCGAGGAAGGCGTGCACGAAGTCGGACTCGACGCACCGGGTGGCGTGCCCGGGGGAGGTCTCCAGCAGGACGGTGCGCTCGCAGTCGATCGCGGCCTGCTGGAAGCCCGCCAGGATGGCGCCCGAGGCGACGGACTCGTCGGTGAACAGGTAGGCGGTGCCCATCAGCACGCCGATGCGGGCGCCGCGGGCGGCCAGGGGGCCGGCCGCGGCCGCGACCATCGCCGCCGAGCGGGCATCGTGCA
The DNA here is from genome assembly GCF_023243075.1 of Frankia sp. AiPa1. GTDB lineage: Bacteria > Actinomycetota > Actinomycetes > Frankiales > Frankiaceae > Frankia. Next base: position 3,746 of record NZ_JALKFZ020000184.1, read on the forward strand.
CACCCCCGGCGAACAGAAGGTGCAGCTCGCCGAAGAAGTCGGGGCCGGCCGCCTCGGACTCGCCGTAGGCGAGCAGGCCGGAGATCTGCGCCTCCCACAGGGGAAAGCTCGCCCGCGGGCCGACATGCCCGCCGCACTCACGGCCCTCGAAGATGAACTTGCGGGCGCCGTCGGCGAGGAACCGGCCGAGCAGTCCCGGCGAGGGCACGTGCAGGAACGTGTCGATGCCCGCGGCCTCCAGCGGAGCCGCCTGGGAGGGGCGCCCGCCGGCGATGATCGCGCACGGGGGACGGAACTCCCGGACGGCCTCCAGCTGGGCGGCCCGCAGCTCGGCCGGGGCGAACCCGAGGATGCCCACGCCCCACGGCGCGTCGCCGAGCAGCTCGGCGGTCCGGGCCAGCAGCTCGCGGGTGGCCGGCCCGCTCATCAGGGCGAGCGCGAGGAACGGCAGGCCGCCGCCGGCGGCCACCGCCCGGGCGAACTCGGCGGTGTCGCTGACCCGGGTCATCGGCCCCTGGACGACCGGGTAGCGCAGACGCCGCGCGGCGGCGAACGGCGAGCCGGCGTCGAGCGGACGCACCTGCTCGGCGGCGCTCAGGCCGTCCCGGATCGCCTGACGCACCGCGCGTACCACTGCGCCAGCGTGATGGTATCGGTCGGCGAGGCCAGCGGCGAAGGCGCCGTCCTGGCCGACCGGGAGGAACTGTTCGGCCAGGTCGCGAGCACCAAGCCGGGCCGCGACCGCCGCTGCCTGCGCCTGCGCGGCACGCGCCGCGGCCGCACCGGCCTCGCCACCGTGGTCGGCCCCGGCATCGGTGCTGACGGCGGGAGTCACCGCCAGCGCGCCGTCCGAGGCGATCTCGCCGCCGGTGTCCCGCAGGTCCGCCGGCGGGCCACCCGCGGTGACCAGCGCGGCGATGGGCAGGTCCGGGCGGGTGTAGAGCCGGTGGCCGCCGTGCAGAACGGTCTCGCTGCCGTCCATCGCCCGGATCGCGGCCGCCACCCGCTCGGGCAGCTCCATCTCCCGGACGAGGGCAAGCTGGGCGTCGAGCACGACGCCCGCCGCACCACCGGCGACCGCGGCCGCCGCGGTCGCGAGGCCGATCCCGCCAGCCGCGAACACCGGCACGGTCCGCCCGGCGGTGGCGCTCGGACCGTCGTCGGCGAGCAGGTGCTGCAGCAGCGTGAACGTGGTCAGATCGCCGACGGCACCACCGGACTCGTTGCCCCGCGCGAGCAGGCCGTCGGCGCCCGCCGCGAGGGCGGCCTCGGCGGCGGCCACCGAGGTGACCTCGACCCACACCCGACGGCCGGCCCGGGTCAGCTCGGCGACCGACCATCCCGGTGCCGGCCGTACGGTCGCGAGCACGACCAGGTCCACCGCATCCGGCAGCTCCTCGGGCGACAGCAGCTCCGCGGAGAATTCCTGCTCGGACGACGCCCGCTCGGATGGGGACGGCCAGCCGGCGCCGATCCGGACGCCGAAGCCGCCCGGTGTCCAACGGGCGGTGTCCCGCAGGGCCCGGCGCGCGACCGACGCCGAACGTCCCAGGTCAAGCACGCCGCGCCCGCCCGCCCGCGCGACGGCCGCGACAAGGGCCGGCACAGGCTGAGCAAAAGGCGTAATGACGACGACCAGCTCGGACGCGGCAAGCGGATCGGAGAAGTCGCGATCATTCGGAGGTGCGGTGGACGGCGGGACGGCAGTAGTCATCGGCAGGTCCTCCTGGCGGGTCGTGACCGGGGGCACAGCGAAGGGGGTGAGGTACTAGTCCGGTTCAGGGCATCGGCCACGCCGTGCTGCGGCCCCCTGCTCGCCCATCCTTCCCGGCTCACCCGTCCAGCACATAGCCAGATCCAGGACAACCAGATCCAGGACAATGGAAACACCCACCTTGCCAACGCGCAATGAAAACACCCATCTCGCCAACGCGATGGACACGTTTCGAAGGACGAGATCGCCCACCTCGTCGATGACCTCCTGGCCGGAGCCGCTGGGCGACAGACGTCCCGGGGAAGCTGCATGTACTGAAGTACGCGGAAAACGCACCGACCCCCAAGGAACTCTCGTAGAACTGACACGCCGAGCCCGGCAGAGCTCCGCACGCTTAGCCGTCGCGACATCGCAGGCGTGCGCGATACTAGTCCGCCCCGCGCGGCGCACCTGCACGGTGGCGGGTGATGGTTGCTGACCGGAGTCGCCGAGGCAGCCAGGTGGGAAACAGCAGGTGATGGCCGTCCGACATCGCCCGCGATGTCACCGGCCGGGATTGTCCGCCACCGCTCGCACTGCGCTACGGGGCGACTGCGGCGCTACCGTCGGAGTCGGCGGGTTCAGATAATCGAGGCAGACCGGCCGCAGCCACGTGATCCATATACACCAATTATTTCGACTCGATACCGACGAGTATTTCGTATCGAACTCCACAGCACTGCGTTTCTCATTTCCAGCCGCCATACCGAGGTCAGTGGAAAACGTCTGGAACATAGCGGCCCGGCCAGGACGGAACTACGGTCACAAAGCCGCCCGAAGGGTGACCGCACTACCGGCGGCGGGTCAGTAGCCGGGGCGATATGGCCCGAGCCGGTGGCACCGAACGGGCGCGGCACGACCAACCTAGCCACGGCGCGCCATCGATCGCAAGCCGGCATGACGAGCATGTCAGGCGCGGATCGGTGCGCATCTGCTCGAACCGGGCAGCCTGCGCCCCGCCACCCCTGACACAATCCGCGTACCACCCATATAGGGGCAATGCGGCGATTCGCCGGATTTTCGGGAGTACTACCCGACGCGCAGGCCATACAGGCGGACGCGGCCACCCTCCAACCCGTCGGGAGTTGGGCGAAACGTCGGAGATATGACTTATGAGCATGCCAACAGTCCGGCCAGGTGGCAGGGCGGCAGGGCCAACCAGAGGTCCAATGTGGTGGGGTGATTTTCACGCCCTCCCCAAAGGGGAGCTCTCGACCCGAGAAATCTGCACGCGACGTACCCGACCGGGCGCTCAACCACCACCGGACGGGTCGGGACCGCTCTGCGGCCACCTGGCCGGACCACTCACCGTGATCAGGTCGCCGCGCCGCGCCAGGCCCCGCCCTCCTGGCACGCACGGCGGGTTGGCCGCGTCTCGTGGGAATGGTGCCATCGCGGGAGTCGCCCGGTGGGAGTCGTCGGGTGGGAACGGCCGCACGGTGAAGAGGCCGCACGGTGGAGAGGCCGCCGGCGGGGAGGGGCGGCACCACGGGAGCATCGCGTGATCCCGATCGTGATCCCGATCGTGATCCCGATCGCGGGCGGCCCGGCCAGGTCGCCGGCCGCCCGCGATCGGCGAGCTGCGTGCGGGCGTGTGCCGCGCGGACGTGACGTCCGGGGGCACATCGCCCGTGTGGGCGGTATCCGGGGACGCGGCATTCGGGCGGGCGACCGTCCAGCGCGGGTGAGGTCACCGCGACCAGGAGCGGGCTGCACCTGTCCCGGTGGGTGCGCGGCCCGGATGAACGTATGACTGAGATACGTATAGCCCAAATGACGCATGGCTCGGATGGTGCTGGGCCCGCGGGCGCGGGCCAGATCGGGCCTGGCCCGGTTGCCGGCCGGCGATGACGAGGTGGGGCACCGCACGGTGCCGCGCCGCAGACCTCGCGGTGTCGGGCAGGGGCGTCGCCGCGCCGCGGCGCGGTCGCGGACTCACCCACGGGAGGGCGGCTCGCCGGCCAGAACGTCAGACGCGTCAGTACCTCGGGCCGTCGGAGCGCCAGAACATCACCGCTGTCCGAACGACGGGGCTGCCTGAGGATCAGGCCGCCAGGTAACCAGACCCTCCGGAGAGCAGGCCAAACCCTGGCCTGGCCGTTCGCCCGATCGTCCCTCGGGCCGTCGCGACTGTCACGGCCTGGGCGGGCTGGGCGGTGCGAACGCGCTGGTCTCCCGCTGCCAGGCGATGGCCAACTGGGTGCGGTTCGTGCATCCCGTCGCGACCAGCGCATGGGTGAGGTGGTGCTTGACCGTGTCGATGCTGATACACAGCGCCTCGGCGACCTGACGGTTCGACCGACCCTCGGCGACCAGCCGCACGACGTCCCGCTCACGCGCCGACAGCCGTCCCGCGACCGAGGGACCCGGGTCGGTGCGGATGTAGAACCGCAGCAGGTTGCCCAGATGCCGCCCGAGCACGGCACCGACAGCACGGTCACGCGGGCCGAACGCGCCGGGCCGCGAATCGAGCAGGGAGATCAGCGCACCGACGTTGGACGGGCCGAACAGGCGGACCAGTAGTTTCGCGTGGATCCCGTGGGCACGCAGGAAGCGTTCCAGGCGCATCCGCACCTCAGGGCGCTCCGGGACGCCGAGGTCGTCCAGGGTGGCGAGCCCCCGCTCGCGGACCGAACGCAGGCTCTCCGGGTTGCTCAGCGCCTCAAGTTCCCGGTAACGCTCCATGTAGGGGCCGGCGAGGCGTAGGGCGAGACCACGCCCGGTGGGCCGGGCATCCTGGAAGGCGGTCTCGATGGAGGAGCCGAGGAAGAACGCCGAGTGCCGGTAGCCGAGATGGCGAGCCATCCCGTCCAGCGCGAGCTCACGGAACGACGCGAGCGAGGAGGCACGCTCACAGTCCTCGACGACCCGCAGGATGCCGCGCAGTTCCGCGGCGCCGAGTGCCAGGTCACGGGGCATGGGAGCGCCTGCCCGACCGGCCACCGCGGCGGGGCGGGCCGGGGCGGCAGCGGCGGTCCGGGCGCCGATCGTGGGAGCTTCGCCCCGGCCCAAAGGGGCCCCTGACAGTGGCGTGGCGGCCCGGGTGTGAGACAGTGGTCGCGCGGCGGCACCTCCCGTACCCGTGGCCGGAGCGGGATGCCGTGGTGCAGCGGATCGGTGTGGTGAACTCGGCGGGCTCGCCGGGGCGTGCCTCACCATTCGTCCCACGACGCCGTGCTCAGTTGATGTGTCCACGGTCACGCCGATTCGCGGCCGGTGGGGTAGGTCCTCACCGATAGCATCAGTCGGGCGGGGGACTCGGTCGGTCACGCGTGCCTCCGGGGGTCATACTCAGATTCACAACCGGGCGGCGCCCAGTGGCGGCTACGTCACCGGGTGGATTTCCGGTGAAGATGGACATGTTAGGCAAGCGTAGGGCCCGCCTACCTTGCTACGCCAGCGCTCACCCGCGCCCCTCGGTCCTCATCTGTCCAAACCCACCACTCAGGTGGGAGAAACACGCCCCCAACCGGCCATGTCTTGTCTGGCTTACGTCGCGGGCCTCGTGGACCACTCATTTGAGTGACGCTCGACTCTTTCACCCCCATCTCCATCGGGCTACCTCCGTAGAGGCACGGGCGCCTGCCGTGATCGTCGCGTGGCCCCGCCGGGGGCCATCGATCCATGCCCGCACGGGCCGACACTCAGCTCCCAGTGCACGCCGGTACTCCCTCATCGTCCGGCCACCCTCCACGAAGGGTGATGCTTCGTTCTCGGCACGTCAAAGAGCATGCGCCATTGTCACTCAGGGAACACTTTTCATGGACCAATAGTGATCGCCAGGTGCCTTCCGGAGCTTTTCTGGGGAGCGCCTGGTCCACGCCGCGGACGCGCCGGATCCGGATCGACCGACGCGGCCACGCGCCACCGATTCCCTCTCCGGCCGAGCGGACGATCCCGCCACCGCGTCGGGATGAACGAGGTGAACCCTGATGACACTGGGACTGTCGGTCTTCCTGGTCGCGGTGGGCGCCACCCTGCGCTACGCCCTCACCTGGCACCCAGCCGGCATCGATCTTCAGGTTCTCGGCCTGATCCTCATGGTCGCCGGCATCGCCACCTGCGTCATCTGCGTGCTGCGCGCGGTGTTGCGGGCACCGGTCGGTGAGGGCCCGCTCCTGTCCACCGTTCCGCTTCTCGACCGGCAGGCCCGGGAGCACCGCGATGGGGCGCTCGGCGAGGAGCCTCGGGCGACCATCCCCAGTCCACTGCCCCATCCCTACCGCGTGCGGGGACCGTCACCGCTCTGCGAGCTCCCCGCGCCGACCGAGCCGACGGCGCCCAGCAGCGGCGCGGGCGCCACCGGCGCCGACACCGACGCCGTGGACCTGGACGCCGTGACGGTCGTCGCCGCAGCCGCGGACATTCCGGCCACGCCCGCCACCGTCGCGGGCGCCGGGCTCACCGATTCGGGGTGCACCGATACCGGATGCACCGACGATGGATACACCGACGGTGGATTCGCCGACACGGCATTCGTCGACACGGCATTCGTCGATGCCCGGTTCACCGACGCTGGATTCGCCGACACCGCGCTGTGCGAGGACGAGCTCGCCGACGACGAACGTCCGACACAGCCCGGCGCCGCCGGGCCGGTCTGGCCGAGCAGCCGACACCGCCAGCCCAGCTGACCGGGCCACCACCGACCGGGGGCGTCAACCGGGTCACAGCAGATGCAGCTCGCGCGCACGATGGACGGCGTCCCGGCGGCGCGGGACATCGAGCTTGCGATAAATGCTTTTCAGGTGCGTCTTCACCGTGTTCACCGAGACGTAGAGTTCCCCCGCGATCTCGGCGGTGGTCAGCATCGTCGGGAGGTAGCTGAGCACCGCCAGCTCGCGATCGCTGAGCCGGCCGCCCGCCGCAGGAGCCCTGCCCCGGCGGCGGGCGGCCGGATCACCGGCTCCGCGGGTGACGGGCCCTGCCGCCGGGGCGGCACTCCCCGCCGGACGCCGTAGGACGGCGGAATCCGGCCCGGCCTGGATCCCCGGCCCGGCCTGGATCCCCGGCCCGGCGACGGTGTCGGGATCCGCGGGTTTCCTCGGGACGGCGGGCATGCGGGTGCCCGGCCCGACTCCCGGCCCGTCGGCAGGACGAGGCCCGGGACCGGGCAGGCCGACGGGCGCACCGGGCCCAACGGGCCCAGACGGGGCGAGTAGCTGCACGATTGCGGCGTGCCGCGGCCCACCCGGCTCGCTCGGGGGCACGGCTCGCGTCCCACCTCTCGTCCCGAGGCCCGGCATGCCTCTCGGCGCCGGCTCGCCGCGTTGCCCGGTCCCCGGGTGCGGCCGGGGTGACGCCGGCCGTCCGGTCGCCGGGACCTGGGGATGCACCGCAGGCCCGGCGGTGCGCGCCGGGCCGTCCGGGCGGTACGCCCCCGGCCGGCCGTCCGGACGTGGCGGCATGTTCGCCCCTGGCGGCACGTTCGCCGGCCGCGCGGGATCGGCCCGGCCCGGCCCGGCCCGGTCGGCCAGGGAGCGGGCAGCCGCGGACCCGACGCCCGGTTCACGCGCTGCCGCCGTCCGCAGTTCGCCGACGAATCGGGGATGCACGGCGAACAGCCCGGGGTGCGCGTCCAGCAGCGCGGTCAGCTCCTCCCCGAGCTCGAGGAACGGTCCGGCGAAGCCCTCGTCCTCGGCGAGGGCGAGGCCCCGAGAGAGCAGCTCGGTTGCCCGGGCGTGGTCTCCCCGTCGTAGCGCCACGACTGCGGCCAGCGCGCAGGCCGCCACGACCGGCCCACCGCCCCCACCGCCGCGCAGCAGCGCCGACACTGCCTGATCCGCCGCGGCCAGATCCGCACAGGCGAGATCGACGCGGACGCGGGCCAGCGTCAGAACCGGGTCGGTCCGACGCGACTCGACTGACCGTTCGAGCACCTGCCGGGCGGCCTGCGCGTTACCGGTGGCCAACAGCAGATCGGCTTCGATGGCGCACCACAGCGACTCGACCAGCGGCGGACCGCTCGGGCGGCCCCGTCCGCCGAGCAGGCGGCGGGCGGCCCGCACATCGTCGGGATGTCCGAGCCAGTGCAGCAGCCGAGCCTGCCAGATGGTGACCAGGTCAATGACTGCGCAGGGATGCGCACTGCCACAGCCGGCCCGGGCGGCCCGCAGATGCCAGGCCGCCCGCTCCCGGTCAGCCCGGCCGAGCGCAACCACCACCAATGCGAGCCGGGCCTCGACGACCCCCGCGGCTGCCCCGGCTGACCGGGACCCCACCAGGTCGCCCGCCGCCGCGCCGGCCGTGGTCAGCCCCACCGCGCCGGGCGCCATCGCGGCGGGCATCGGCGCAGCTGGCATGGGTGCGGGGGGCACAGGCGCGGCGGGCACGGTCGGGGCTGGGACATCCGCGGCGCAGGCAGCCGTGGCGGACCCAGGCGTACCAGGCGAATCCCGACCGCCCGTCCAGGCGAGCACCTCGAACGCACGCGCCTCGGCCAGGCGAAGGCGTCCGCGCAGCGCCAGGGCGAGCGCCAGCGCGCCGGCGGCGGACATCCCGACCGCCGCGGACCCGGCCTGCCGAGCCGCGTCGAGTGCCGCGGACAGCAGGTCGATCGCGGGTTCGGGCCGGCCGAGCCACAGCTCCGCCCGTCCACGCCCACACCGGGCCAGGGCGACGACGAGCTCGTCGCTGACCCTCGGGCCGGGCGGGCGTGCCGCCCTTGCCAGAGCACTGTGCATCGATCGGACCGCGTCGGCACCATCGTCCGCCGAGCCAGTCGCCCCAGGAGCGCAGGGCGCCTCCCGCCCATCCGCTGCCAGCCTCAGCCCCTGGTCCAGGCGAAGCAGTCGGCGAGCCAGACCGTGCATCTCCTGGGCCGCTCCACACAGCTCGGCCCGGCTCAGATCGATCAGATCGGCCTGGACACCAAGCCAGCGCCGCCGCGTCACCGGGGCGGCGGCGATCGCTTCCCGGGCGATCCGCAGGGCCACGTGCGCCTGGTCCGCCCGCCCACGACGCAGCTGCCTCACCGCGACGACAAGTGCCCACTCAGGGCAGTGCGCGGCGGGTGCCACCGGCATTGCCGCCAGGGTGGCGTCGAGTACGTGGGTCGGGCCGAGCAGCGCTCCCACGATGCCGACCTGGTCCGGCCCGACCTGGTCCGGCGGCCCGGACCAGGTCGGCGGCTCGATCCGATCTGACGGCCCGGCTCCGTCCAGCAGCAGGCAGGCGGCGTACCACCAGTCGCCGGCCTGCGCGGCATGCCGCATCGCGTCGATGGGCCGGCGCTGCGTCGCGAACCACAGCGCCGCGCGCAGATGCAGTTCGTCGACGTCCTCGGTGCGGTCGCGGACGAGGTCCGCCCGCAGTACAGCGGCAAGCAGCCGGTGGTAGCGGTACCACGGGCCGCCGGCGAGCTCGACGACGAAACCGTCCCGCTCGGCAAGGTCCGCGAGGGTGCCCGTCCCAGGCGGGTGTTCGGCGACCACGGCATCGGCGAGCGGACCGGTGACCTCGTCGAGCAGGCTGGTCCGGAGCAGGAAACGGCGCACCGCGGGTGGGTGCCGGGCGAGCACCTCCGCCCGCAGGAAGTCGGCGATCTCAGGCGCCTGGGTGAGCACGGCCTGCGACACCGCCGAGGCCTCCCGCGGGTCGGGTGCTCTGCCCCCCTCGGACGGTTTCTGCCCGTCGGATGGCTTCCGTTGTTCTTCCCGCGTTCCCTGTCCCGCCCGCGCCCTGTGCCCGGCGGCCACCAGGCGCAGTCCCGCCGGCCATCCCTCGGTCGCATGCACGAGGTCCGCGACCGACGCGGAAGGCCCACCTGCCGCGTGCAGGTGCAGCAGCTCGGCGGCCTCTCCCTCGGAGAAGGCGAGATCCTGCCGGCCGAACTCGGTCACCCGGCCCTCGGCCCGCAGCCGGTGCATCGCCATGGTGATCGATCGCCCGGCCGCCACCACTCGCACTCCGTCTCCCGCGTGCTGCAGGAGCAGCTCGAGCCCGTCGAGGTCGGCGCGCCGTCGCACCAGGTGGACGTCGTCGAGCACGATCACCACCGGCTTCGTCCGGGCGGCGAGCTGGTTGGCCAGCGGCCGGTATCCCCCCTCGCCAAGCGGCTGGACTGCCGGAAACCGGGCTTCCGGAGGCTCGGCTTCCGGGGGCTGGACTTCCGGAAAAATGCCAACGAGGCGAAGCCCGTGCACGAGCTGGGGCCACAGCGGTATGCCCGGCTCACCCGCGGACGACGGTCGCGTCGCCGGATCGAGGCGGATCCACACCAGGGGCGGGCGGCTGGTCCGGCCGACCGACCAGGAGGCGAGCAGGGTGGTCTTGCCCCATCCCGCCGGGGCGAGCAGGACGGTGAGCGGCCGGGCCAGCGCCGCGTCAAGATCTGCCCGTAGCCGGGGCCGGTCGACGAACCCGGACGGAGCGGAGGGGACGACGAAGTTGCCATGAACGAGCGGCAGGTCGCCACGCGCGGTCGTGCCGAGCCACTCGTCGGTGCCGGGTGGGTCAGTCGGAGCGACCGCGGGCAGGGCGGGACGGGACGGGACGGGACCGGATGTCGGTGACTGTTCGTCGAGCATTCCACACCACCCCCACGGCAACCTTGCCCTGGGTAGTGGTACAGCTACTTAGGCGAAGGGGCAACCCGTGTCGGCCCGCGGCCGCCGCACCTGCCGGCCGTCACCGGAGCAACGCGGGCGCCGCGGGACGAGCACCCCATCGACACGTCAACCAGCGAAACTGGCCCGGCCGAACCAGACGGCCGAGCCAGGCGGCCCGAACCAGGCGGCCCGAACTAGGCGGCGCAGTCCGAGCAGACCACCCGCCGCGGGTCCGCGAGCTGGCTACGGTGCTGTACGAGAAAGCACCGGGTGCAGGTGAACTCGTCGGCCTGCCGCGGCAGGACCCGCAGGGACAACTCGTCGTCACGCAGCTCGGCATCCGGCAGGTCGAGCTCGGACTCGAGGGCGTCCATGTCGTCCCCGAGATCCGCTGCCGCGCCCGCCCGCTGCGCCTTAAGTGTCTCCAGACTCTGTTCCTGGAGTTCGTCATCCTCCACGTCCGCGCTTCGCCGAGCGTCGAAGTCCCGCGCCATGCGTCTGCTTCCCTTCCCTTTCTGTTCTGTGTCATCGCACGCCCACTGGCCATACCCATGGGGACCAGAACCACCGGACACGAGGAGCCCATCTACCCGACACCCGAAGACGTCGGCTGACTACCGTAAGCAGCTAACCCAGAGATGGGAGATGCCGGATCTTATGTCCGCATTCCCGGTGCCTCCGCCACATCCAAGGGTCCCGGCCGGAACGCGGATCTCCAAAGCCGAGCGAAGGATACGGGTCGCAACCGCGTCAGGCCAGACAGGGGGCCAGCCGGCGCGGTGTCTGTCCCACCACATTCACGACTGGACGCCACGGCCCGGGCGGCGTACTCGTATGCCGATCGATGCGGCACCGTACACCATTGCGGCGCAGGGGTGGTGGCGGGTGGTCGCGCCCGTGTGCGCCGCGGGGTGTCCTCGTCGCTCAGGCCCGCTCTCAGGCCCGCTCTCCGGCCCGCTCAGAGGTACAGGCCGGTAAGCCCGTCATCGAGCCGCTGGGCGGCCACCGCATGCACATCCCGCTCGCGCAGCAGAACATAGGTGGCCGAGTGCAGCTCGACCTCGGCCCGCTCCTCGGGGTCGTACAACACCCGGTCACCCACCTGGATGGTGCGCACCGCCGTGCCCGCGGCAACGACGTCGGCCCAGGCCAGGCGTTTACCCATCTGCGCTGTTGCCGGAATGACGATGCCGGCCTTGGACCGCCGGTCCGCCGCGTCCTCCTTGGGCTGTACCAGCACGCGGTCGTGCAGAAGCCTGATCGGCAGTCCGCCGGCCTGGGTGACACTCGCCGGGGTGTCCACCCCGGCCGACCCGCGGGCCCCGTTGACTTCGCCGGACACAACGCTCACAGGTCTGGACACTACCCGCCCGCGAAGGAACCGATGCGGCCCCCCCGCACACCAGCGGGACACAGATTCGGCGTCTCCGGCGCCTCTGCCACCATTCCTTCCCGCTCCAGCCCGCCGTTCCCGCTCCTGACCAGGCTCGGCTCCGCTCCCGGCGGCCACCGGATCCCGGCCCGCCTTCGGCCCGCTCCCGCACGGTGACCGCACCGACAGCAGATGGCCGCATCGAGGACGCCTGATGCGGGCAGAACGCCGGTCGACACCGTTTCGACGTATGACCGCAATCAGCGCAGAGAGCGCTCAACCCTCCCAGAGACGGAATGGTCTCCCAACGGGGTATAAGCTGCCGCCCATCGCCGCCCGGGCTGGCGCTGACGGGCGGCGTGCCGTGGCACCTCTGGATCGTCCGTTGGCGCCCTCCGAAACTGTCGGCCCGTAACGAACCTCAGGATGGGGCACCACCATGGCATTGCGCATCAGTGTCGACCTCGACGGTCTGCGCTGGGCCGATCTGTTCCGGTTCGTCGATCTCGCCCGGAACGGCGGGATCGGCGCGGAGGATCAGGTCGACGTCATCACCTACGGCAGCGATCCGATGTCGGTGAGCCTCTCCGCCCGCATCTACCCGGCAACCGAGGGTTTCCTGTCGACCGAGCAGGCGGACACCTCCGGTGACAGCATGCACGGCGCCCCGCTGTCGATCGCACCCGGCGCGAACGGTTCCAGCGGCTACGGATACGAGGCGAACGGCACCGAGCGGCCCGCGTCCCCGAACGGAGCCCACTACCCGGCGTTCGACAACAGCCAGGACCGATCGGCCGCGCCGGCCGCCCCGGCCATGCCGCCCTACGGGCCGGGCTACGACGCCGCCGGGGACCGCGGCGCGCCGCCGGCCGGCACCCACTACCCCGCCTTCGACGGCCAGCCGGACCGGATGCCGCCGGCGAACGGCGCCGGCCAGTTCGCGGGTTTCGAGTCCTTCGACCGCCAGGCGCCCGGAGAGAAGCCCGGAGGTGCCCCCGGTCAGGTAGAAAGTCCCTACATTGAGGAGTTTGCCCGGCTTCAGGAGGGTCTGATGCGTCAGGTGCGCCGCACCGACGAGGTCCGGCCAGACCGCTCCTGATCAGCGGCGGACCACAACGCCAGGAATGCCGACGAAACCGGGCCGGCGCGTGCGGGCGGCGGGCATCACGCGGACCAGGGATCCCCGCACCCCTTCGACGGTCACGACAAGTAATCTCGACAAGACCGTCAGCACCGGCTTTCACTGGTTTTCGGACGCAGAACGTAAGGCACCCGTAACAACACCCTCTTTCGTTCTACACCGTTCGCGCCTTGTCGGCCGCTATGGTGCATGCTGCGTCTGATGGACGATCCGCGGCTAGGCGACGTCGAGCACTATCACGGGCGACTGCGCTCGGAGCTCGACGTCATTGCGCGTGGGCCGGTGCTGGTCGGACCAAAGATCATTGAGCACATCAACTCCCTGATCACCCTGATCGATCTTCACCAGCCCAACGAGTTCGATCTCTGCCTGAGCTGCGACCGCCTCTGGCCATGCTCCTCGATCGTGGCGATCACCGGTGTCTCGCCCGACGAACCGGGCCTGGCGGACGAGGCCGAGCCGGCCGATCTCGAAATCCCCGGCGATGTCCTGAACCACGCCCAGCTCGGTGAGCTCCCAGCGCCGATTCCCCCCGTGGGCCGTATTCTCCCCCCCGCGTCAGCAGGGGCCCCGGCACCAATGCCGTCCGTGCCGATGACGCCGGCAGCCCTCGCGCCGGTGCCTGCCGTGCCGGCAACCACAGCACCCGCTCCGGCGATGCGGACGCCAGCCGCCGCGGGGCCCGCGGTCCCAGCCATGGCCGCTCTGGCACCGAGCGCTGGCGGCGGGCTGCCCCGCGAGGATCGCAGTCACGACCCGGCGGGCTATGCCCCGTCCGGCTACGAGGCCGGCCAGCGCGACCGTGGCCATGGCCCACGGCCCGGTCCGGACTCCCCCCGCCCCACGGCCGGGCGTCCCGAGCAGGGCCGACTCGCCGACGGGCCCCGTCACGGCGAGGCCGCGCGTCACGCCTACGACCCGCGCTACTCCGGACCGCCGCACCATCGGCCAGAGCCCAGGCCGGGCGAGATCCACCGGTACGAGGACATGCCTGGACCCGCCGGTGCGCCTCGTCAGGGCGGCGGGCCGCCGCGGTATCGCGACGAACCCCGCCGTGACCAGGCGCCCCGTCACGGTCAGGAGCCTCGTCACGGTGGCGAACCCCGTTACGGCAGCGAGCCGCGTTACGGCGATGAGCTCCACTACGACAACGAGCCCAGTTACCGCGGTGAGCGTGCCGCTGTGGACCGGCGGCTCGGCGAGCCCCGCCGTGAGGGGGCCCACGACCTGCGCGAGACCCTCGGGTCCCATGCCTCCCGCAGCCCCCGCGCCGCCGGCCCGGAGCAGCATCGCCCGGAGCAGCATCGCCCGGACCAGCGCGGCGAGCAGTACGCGGCCGGTCCGCCGCTGCCCGCCGGCGGGCGTCCCGGCCCGCTGCCCGCAGCGCCTTTCGACGCCGATATCCCGTTCCCACCCGCACCCGTGCGTCAGCAGCCGCCGGGCCAACCGCGTCCCACCGGCGCGGTCCCCCGGCTGCCCGGTATCGCCGCCCCGGGTATGACCCCGGCGCCGCCGGATCCCGCCCCAACGCCGGCACAGGCACCCACCGCCCGCCGGGACGGACGCCACTACGCCGCGCCGACCGGTGCGCACACCGGTGCGCCGCGGCAGGAGCGGCCGCCCCACCTTCCTGGCCTGGCCCCGCCCGCCCCGGGTGAGCGCACCAGCCAGGTCCCCGGCCAGCCCGAGGACGCTCGTCCCGCACGCCGGACGGCGCCCGCCGGGGTACCCGGTGGACCGGCGCGGCGCCCGGACGACCGCATCGAGGGAATGCCGACCTCAGCTCGCCCGGCGGACCAGGCTGCCCTGCCCCGATATCCGGACGGGATCGCGGTACCAGCCTCGCGCCCGGCGCCACCGATCTCCGGCCCGGTCGAGATCGCCGGCCGCGCCGAACTGGCCGCCGCCCGGGCCGGTGATGGACCGCCACCGCGGCAGCTGGGTGAGTCCCGCCCCAGCGCCGGATGGCAGGCCGGCGAGGCCGGCTTCCTCGCCGCACCGGACGGCTCCACCCCAGCGGCGGGGCGGCCCGCCCCCACCGGGGGTTTCGGCCGAGACCATCTCGCCGGTGGAACCGGTGGGTCACGTGGCCCTGACGGTTCCCGCGGCGTCGGCGGGCCCGGACCGACCGGCGGCGCAGACCGGGGGCTGCGCGGGCAGGGCAGCGGTGGGCAGGGCAGCGGTGGGTTCGCCGTCGACGGTCGTGCATCCGGCCCGCCGCCCGTGGATCGTCTCGGCCTGCCCCGGCACCCGCAGTCCGAGGCCGGACGAACCGGACGAGGCCCGATCGGAGCTGGACCCACCGGGCTCCCGCATTCCCGCCATGGCGCCGACCACCGGTCGGCCCGAGCCGCCCACCACCCGCCCGGCCGCGCCGCCTCGACGTCTGCCGATGACCGGGCGCCGTCCGCCTTCCGTGGCCCGGCAGCGTCGCCGGACGGGACCGGGCCAGACGCCCCCGCCGGCCCGGCGGCTCAGACCGGCAGGGGCGGGCTGACGGCCGCGGCCGCCCAGATCGACCAGGCCCAGGTCGACGAGGTCACCAGGGCCTGGCTGGCCCGGCGCGAATCGGTGCTGGACGGCATCGACGTGATCTGAGCTGGTGGCCGGTCGCGTGAGCCGGTCACGGTGAGACCAGTCGCAGTGAGCAGCCTGCGCACGGGTCCGCGCCCTCCCGGGTCGGCACAGCCTCGGACGGTAAGGCATGCGCGGCGCGTCGCCCTGCGCCGCATGGTCCCGCACGGTATCCAGGAGCAGCCCGGTGCGGACGAGACGACCGGCGGCCACGAACGGTGCATGTTTGAGGTGCCGGACGGTGTGGCAGGTACGCGTCGCCGGGCAGCGCGTCCGGCGCGAGGGCGGCGCCGTGTGCCGGACCGCCTCGCTCGACCCCACGGAAGGTGAGGCGTGGCAGGAGCCCTGACCGCACGCTTCGACCTGCCCGCCGATTCCCGGACGGCCGGACGGGCCCGTCGGCTTGTCGCCGAACTGCTGGCGGCCTGGAACCGGGCCGAGACCGTCGAGGTCGCACAGCTGCTCGTCAGCGAGGTCGTGACGAACGCGGTGCGGTTCATCGGCGACCGGGATGCCCTGTGCCTGACCGTCGCGCTGCGCGTCGACCGAATCCGCATCGCGGTCGACGACGGAAGCTCGCTGCGTCCCGCGTTGCGGACGGCCGCGGACGACGACGAGTCGGGGCGGGGCATGCACCTGGTCGCGGCGCTGGCCCTGCAGTGGGGGGTCGTCGACCGGCCAGAAGAGCAGGGTACCGGCAAGCAGGTCTGGTTCGATCTGCCCCGCCAGCCCGAACCCCCGCGCCAGGAAGGGTCCCTGGAAGCCGCCTGCGGCACCTGACTCCAGCGTGGCGGACCCGAACCGCGGGAACCTTGACGGTGCTGGCCCCGTCGCGGGAAGGCCAGCTCGAAGCAGGTCTCCATCACACAGAAGTCGACCGAAATATCACTTTTTATGGGCAGATAGGAATGCAGCTCGGCAATCCGCTCGAACCGACCGAGCAGGAGGTCGCGTGACGTCGCAGAGAGCAGGCGGCGTGCCGCCGATGGCAAACATGCCCGACCCCTGCATGCTGGCCGAGCAGTCGTCAGCCCAACGGTGTGGATACTTCAGCCGCTGTTCAGGCAACTCGCGTACCGTGATCGCAGCTCACCGTGCAATTGTCATCGCCGCGGCACCAACCCAACGGGGGTTGTCATCGAGTTTCCGGTCGTCCTCGGCGCGCATGGCAACGAAGGCGTCACGGCTGTCCGCGAGCCGGCCATGATGACCTCCGCGGCGCAGGTACCCGACACGGTCGACCCGCATCGCCACGTCTTCGCCGAGCCGCTGGCCTTGGCGCTGGATGCCGGCGCCGCCCGGGCGCGCTCCCGCCGACGGACGGTCGCCTACGTGGTCGCCGCCATCGTCCTGCTCGCCGTCCTGGGGGTGCGTTTCCGTGGGGACGCGGCGTCCCGGCTGTCCGGGGTGCCGGCGCCCCACTGGCACTGGCTGGCCGCCTGCGCGGGCTCCACGGCGCTGTTCTACGTCGCCAACGGCGTCTCCCTGCGCTCGGCCAGTGGCCTGCGGATGCCGCTGCGCACTGTGACGGCGGTCCAGCTCGCCGCCGCCGCGACCAACCGGATCGTCCCCGCCGGCCTCGGCGCGATCGCCGTCCACCTGCGCTTCCTGCAACGGCGTGGGATGACCCGGCCCGCGGCGCTGGCCGCCATCGCGTCGGTCAAGGGCGCGGGCGCGATAGGTCATCTGGTGGGCCTCGCGATCGTGGCGGGCACGCTCAACGGCTCCGGGATCGGCACGGCGGTCGTCAGCCCCATGCGTTCCACCGTCGAAGACCTCGGTGCCGGCCCGACCATGCTCGCCTGCGTGGTCGTGGGGGCGCTGGCGACCGGCACCATCGCCCATCCGCGGGTGCGGGTGATCATTCGGCCGGCGGCCCGGGTGTTCCGCGGCCACCTGTCGGTACTGGCGCATTCGCCCTGCCGCGCGGCGTCGCTGCTGGTCTCCCAGGCCGGCACCCGGCTGTTCCAGATCCTCGCGCTCGCCAGCGCCGTCTGGGCGTTCGGCGCCAGCGTGTCGCTGATGTCGGTCGCGACCGTATACCTCGTCGGTTCGCTGGTCGCGGGGGCGGCACCGACCGCGGGTGGCGTCGGCGCTCTGGAGCCGGCGCTCGCGTTCGGCCTCACCGCGGCCGGCGGCAGCGCGGGGACGATGCTTGCCGCCGTCCTCGTCTACCGCGTGATCAGCTTCTGGCTGCCGGTCGTGCCCGGCGCCCTAGCGCTCGCCGGCCTGCGCCGCAGCGGAAATCTCTGAGCGCCGGACAGCGTCGCGGCGCTGCCGATCCGCCCCCAGAGCGCCGATACTGATCCCGTCCCGGCGCGCGCTGAGTTCGGCCGGCGAGTCCCGGGCGGACCTGGTGGTGCTGGCGACCAGCACGCCGGATCACCCGTGTCCGGCGACGGCTCCCGAAGTGGCTGGCAGACTCGGTCTCGGGGAGGCGCCGGCCTTCGACATCGCGGCGGTGTGCAGCGGCTTCGTCTATTTCATGACGCTGGCCGACCGCTATGCGATGGCGCTGGACGGCCCGCCGCCGGACGCCCAGCACCGGGTCGTCTACGTCGTCCGGCCCACGGGCAGTAGCAGCCAGTGACTCCTCACTGCGCGAGGACGTCCGCCATCGAGCAGATCGCCGCGCCTGCGCGCGCGAGCTCATCGAGCGCCCGGGTGTGCTCCGCCACCGTTACGCTCGCGGTGGCATCGGACACGACAGAAACGTCAAAGCCCGACGCCACCGCCGTGCCGGCGGTGGCGGACACGCCGTGCGCGGTGGACAGCCCCGCGATCACCAGGCTGGTGCGGCACTGTTCACGCAGCAGCTCGGCAAGGCCGGTGCCCGCGAAGGCGTCCAGGCCGTCCTTGGTGACGAGAAGGTCGCCGGGCTGCGGCGCCAGGGCGGCGACGAGCTGGTTCGGTGCGGCCTGGGGCCCACCGTCGCGGCCGTCGGCACGCAGATAGCGCACGATCACCGTCGTCGCCGTCGTTTCGGTCAGGCCGGCACGCAGCCGGGCACAGGCGTCGACGACCTGCGTGCCCGAGATCGGCGCCCACGGCATGTCGACGATCCAGTGCTGCAGATCGACCAGGACCAGGGCTGTCGTCTCGCCACGCCGGTTACCGGCCATCGCCGCCGCCTCCACACGTGACCCATCGGAATCGTCAGACACGCGCACGCTAGAAGAGAGACGCAGATGGAACGGTTTGTGCGGACACGAGACGATCTTAGCGCCCGTTGGATCCGCCCGCGGCGTGATGGGGAACAGCCCGCTCCAGCGCGGGATGCGGGCCGCCTGATCACCCTATTGGATCTTGAATGGGCGATGGCCCCGGTTCCGGTCGTGTCCGTGTCGAGGTGGCTGAGCGCACACCAGGTGGTGCGGGAGGGGGGACTTGAACCCCCACGCCCTAGGGCGGCAGGACCTAAACCTGCTGCGTCTGCCATTCCGCCACTCCCGCGTGGCACCAGCGTAGCGAGCGAGCGCCGGACGCTCACGGGCCGGTTCTTCTCGGCTCTGAACAGCCGTTACGCAGCGCGGAGGCATGAGTCCGGATACGGCTCAAATGGTTCGCACAGGTTTGCCGGGCAGGATCCGGGAGAGATGACACTGCGTGCACTGGGGTCGGATGTCGGATGGCCGATCCGCACGGCCGGCTGGCTCGCGGCACTGTGGTAGCAGCACCGGTCGCCCGCGCAGTACGCGGCCGCGCGGTCGGTACTGGCCGGGAACCCGAGGACGGGAACCCGAGAACGGGGAGACGACGCCGATGACCAACCCGAACGTCCGCGACGGCGCCGTACCGCCCGGCCTCCCCGACTCCCCCGACCCGGCCGCGACCGCGGCTCTCGCCGATCAGCCGGTGTCACGGGCCCAGCAAGCGCTGACCGAACGTAACCGGGCGTTGCAGCTGATCCACAGCGGCCGGCCCGCGACGGCGACCGTCGACGCCCTGCACGACACCGGTGCACGGGTGAACGGGCGAGCCGTGACGGAGGTCCGACTCCTGGTCGACCGGCCGGATGGCGGCGCCTACCCGGTGGTACGCGCCGCGCTCGCCCCGGCCCCGGACGCCGATCTGGCGACGATGGCGGTCGCGTCCTCCGGGCGGCCGCGGCGCATACCGGTCCTCGTCGACCCAGGACGGCCCCACAACGTGCTGCTTCGCTGGGACCTACGCCCGGCGAGCTGACCCCGGGCCCCTGACATTCGCCGGGGGGCGCCCCGGGCCCGCCGCCGGTCTCAGCGTCGGCGAGGCTCAGGCGTCGGCGAGGCTCAGGTCGCGCAGGAGTTTGGCAACGTGTCCGGTGGCACGCACGTTGTACTGCGCCACCTCGATCGCGCCGTCGGCACCGATGACGAACGTCGAGCGGATCACACCGACGGTCTTCTTTCCGTACATCGTCTTCTCACCGAACGCGCCGTAGGCCTGCAACACCGCCCGGTCCGGGTCGGACAGCAGCGGGAACGTCAGCGACTGCGCGTCGCGGAACTTCGCGAGCTTCGCTGGCTTGTCCGGGGAGATGCCGACGACGTCGATGTCGGCGCCGCCGAGCAGGGCCAGGTTGTCGCGGAAGTCGCAGGCCTGCTTCGTGCAGCCTGGCGTGGATGCGGCCGGGTAGAAGTAGACCACCACACGACGGCCGCGGTAGGAGGCCAGCGACACCTCGTTGCCATCGGCGTCGGGCAGGGTGAACGGGGGCGCGGGGTCGCCGACGGACAGGCGGGTGGCGGTGGCGGTCTCGGTCATGGGCAGACAAGCTAGTCGTGGTCCGCGCGCGACGGCAAACCCAGGGGTTCGGCGGCCCGCGCGGACCACAGGGCGAGAGGTGACCAGCCCGCTCAGGCCGCCGCGTTGACGGCGGCGGTGAAGCCCTCGGGCGTGAGCTGATCGTTGGCGAGGGTCCTGCCCGCGATCTTCATTGTGGGGGTGCCGTTCACGCCGGCCTTCGAGGCGTCGTCCTCGACCTTGTCGACATAGCCGTCATAGGTGCCCTTGTTCACCGCGTCCTTGAAAGCCTGCGAGGTCAGGCCCGCCTTGGCGCCGAGCGAGATCAGGGTGGCGTTGGTGAACCCGCCGGTCCTCTCCTCGGGCTGATTGGCGTACAGGAGGTCATGCAGCTGCTCGAACTTGCCCTCGTTCGCCGCCGCGGCACCCGCGTTCGCCGCCCGCACCGACTCGGGGCCCAGGAACGACATCATGTGGTACGTGATCTTGATCTTCCCGCTGTCGACCAGGCTCGTGACCGTCGAGCCCGTCTCAGTCTCGAACTGCTTGCAGACGGGGCACTGGAAGTCCTCGTACATGTCGACCGTGACGGGGGCGCTGGCCTTGCCGACCACGAGGCCATGATCAAGGCCGGTGGCCGTCGTCGGCAGCACGACGGGCTTCGAGCTCTGCCGTGAGTTCTGCACGACGAAGCCGATCACGCCGACGAGGACGAGGACTCCGACGACCACGCCCGCGATGATCAGATTGCGCCGCTTTCGTTCCGCCGCCGCCGCGGCGGCCCGGACGGCTGCGGCCTTCTGGCGCCGCTCCTCGGCGCTGGTGCTACTTTTTGATGCTTTCGAGGCCATCTGCGTCACTCCTGGGGCCGTCATCGGTCAGCGTGTCGTCGCCTTCCGGGGCGGCGTCACTGCCGTCGGGCAGATCACCGTCCGCCGGAATGCCGAGGTCGACCGGTCTGTCGAGCAGGCGGTCCGCGGCGAGGTAGCCGCTGGGCCGCCAGGCGAGCAGCACCGCGACGAGCAGCAGCAGGCTGTCGCGGATCAGCTCGGAGGTGTAATGAGTGGGGGCGCCCGCACCGAGGTCGCCGCCGGAGGAGAAACAGCCACAGTCGATGTGCAGGCCGCGGGCGGCCGCCGAGGCGATGGCCGCGATGTACATCGCGAGCATCAGCGCGGACACCGAGGCCGTGACCCGCACGGCGAGGCCGACGAGCAACAGCACGCCGAGTGAGATCTCCAGGAACGGCACGCCGTAGGCGACCGGATGGACCAGCGCCTCGGGCAGGATCCGGAAGGCGCGCACGGAGCGCACCATCCCCGCCGGGTCGCCGATCTTGAGCAGCCCGGCGGCGAGCCAGACGGCGGCGAGCACGAGGCGCAGGACGGTGGAGACGATGCGGCTCGCCGGCTGCGACGGCAAGCTCAAGCGGTGGGCGATCGTGGTCATGTCCGTTCCGGTCCGGCCGGCTCGGCCGCTAGTCTGGGAAGATCGTCGATGTAGTTCTGGATGCTCGTGCCCGCCAGGTACAGCGCGCGGACCCGATCGTCACGAGCGAAGGCGATCACCTGCGAGCCATGGGTGACCAGCACGGAGCCGTCAGCCTGCACCCGCGGCCTCGCCAGCGGGACGCCGAGCGCCTCGGCCTGTCCCTGGACCTGGTCGAACGGCCCGCGGACCCCGATGAAGCTCGCGTCGAACTGTCTGAGCCAACGAGCGAGAACCGGCCCGCTATCCCGATCCGGGTCGGTCGTCGCGAACACGACCGCGATCTGTGTCCGAATGTTCGGTTTCATCTCCCCCAGGGCCGCGGCGAGGTCGGCCATCGTGGTGGGGCAGACGTCCGGGCAGCGCGTGTAGCCGAAGAACAGCAGGACAATCTTGCCCTCGGTGCGGGCCCGGAGGTCGAACGGTGCCCCGGCGGTGTCGGTCAGGTTCAGCGCGGGCTTGGCGAGCCGGCGCTCGGGCACGATGCCGTGCAGCCCATCGCCACCGGCGACACCCCCGCCACCAGACGCATCGACGCCCCCGGCGTCGGCCAACCGCACCGTGTCGTCGGTACCGGAACCGGCGCAGGCGCCGACCAGCAGCACCGACGCCAGCGCCAGCGCCGAACCGGCCGCCGCGAGTCGTCGCCGCGACCGGGGCGGAACCGGACCAGCTCCATCCGACTCCCGCGGGCCGTCACGCACAAGCCAAGCCTAGTCCGCACCACCCCCGTCCCCCGGGCGCCGAAACGCCCGCCGTCGACAGGTCCACCGGCCCGTTTCGGCCCTGTCCCGGTTCGTCGGGTACCGGCCGCGGGGACCGGGTCGCCGTGGCGCGGCAGGTGAACGCGGTGGCGGAGCGGGTGAGCGCGGCGACGAGTCAGATGAGAGGTATGTCCCGACGTCCGCGTCGACGTTTCGTCTCGCCGGTGGGTGGTGGGTCTGGCACGATCGGAACAGGCTGGCCACACCCGACGCGGGTCGTCGCGCCGCCATCCGTACCGGACGAGAGGGCAACATTCGTGCCGCAGGACCCGGCCGCCATCCAGCAGCAGATCGAACAGACCCGCGCCGAGCTCGCCGAGACCATCGACGCCATCGCGGAGATCGTCAGCCCGCGCCGCGTCGCCGAGCGGGCCCAGGATCAGCTGCGAGCCCGGACCGCCGAGCTGCGCCAGCGGTACGGACCCGCCTTGGGCCTCGCCGCGGCGCCGTCGGCGGCCCTCGAGCCTGGGTCGCAGGAACCGGACCTGTCCGGCGCGCCCGCGGGGCCGTCGGCGGTGGTTCGGGTGGTTCGCTGGGAGCGGGTCGTGCTCGCTGGCGGCACCCTGCTGGTGTTCGTGGGCGGGGTGCGCCGTCGCCGTCGGCGGCGGGCGGGCCGGCGCGGATGAGCCGCCGATGAGCCCCGCCGCTCCCGCCGGCCGAGTGGTGCTCCTGCGGCACGGCCAGACGGCCTGGAGCCGCGATGGCCGGCACACCGGGCGCACCGACGTACCGCTGACCAAGGAGGGCGAGCGACAGGCCGAGGCTCAGGCCGCGCACCTGGCCGAGCTGTCGTTCGCCCTGGTGGCGACCAGCCCGCGGCGCCGGGCGCGGCACACGGCCGACCTCGCCGGGCTGGTCGCCCCGCCGGTGGCCGAGCGGGTGGTCTGGGACGACCTCGCCGAATGGGATTATGGCGACTACGAGGGCATCACCACCGCCACGATCCGCCAGACCGTCCCCGGTTGGACGGTCTGGGGCGCGCCGGTGCCCGGCGGCGAGCGTGCCGACCAGGTCGGGGCCCGCGCCGACGCGGTGCTTGCCCGGATGCGGCCATCACTGGAGCGCGGCGACGTGGCCCTCGTCGGCCACGGGCACATGCTGCGGGTCCTCATCGCCCGCTGGCTGGGCCTGCCGGCCCGCGAAGGCGCGCACTTCATCCTCGGTGCCGGGAGCCTGTCGATGCTCGGCCACGAGCACGAGTCCCGTGTGATCGAGCTGCTCAACCTGCCCGGCTGACGGAGGACGGCCGGATCCGGGTGATGGACGGGACGGGCGCCGCCGCCGAGCCCGACAGGCAGCTCGCCGGCGGCGCCACGCTGCTGGCGCTCAGCCCAGAGGTCGGTTCAGCCGGAGCAGGAGGATGCGGCTCTTCACGCCGGAGTCCACCAGGCGGCCGGAGGCGTCGAAGGTACCGAGGCCGAAGTCGTTGTCATTGGCCACCGCGATGCTGCGCGGGCCGAGGACGGCCACGCCCTCGATCTTGTCGGGCATCCCGGGGACGGCCTCGAGGTCGACGGCCAGCGTCTTGGGCAACCCGGTGACGCCGGCGCTCGCCGGGTCCGCCAACGATTCCAGGGATGGCGAGGTCGTGGCCGTGTCCCACTTCGTGCCGAGGATGTTCGTGGCCTTGCGCAGGTCGACGGTGTAGAGGCGGGCCACCGGGTCGGTGCGCTCGTCGACCAGCAGGGTGTGGTCGTTCACGGCCGCGAGCGAGGAGATCTTCAGCTCGGACGGGTCGCCCTCGGCGCTCGGGTCGAAGGTCGTGACGTCCTGGAGACGGTAGACGTACTCGCCGGTGACCTTCTTCGAGGCGGTGTCAAAGCGCAGGATGCGGGTGTTGCGCGAGGCGTCACCGGTGTCGGAGTCCGGCACCTGCAGCGGGCTCTGCACGGCCAGGTAGAGGGTGCGGCCGTCGGGGGCGAGTGCGACGCCCTCGAACCCGCGGTTGGTCTTGCGGCTGCCGAGGATGGCGGGCAGCGACGCGATCACCGGGTAGTCCGAGCCGGTCAGCTTCACGCCGGCCGGGATGTACCGGGCCAGCACCTTGCCGGTGGCACTGATCCGCAGTAGCGACGGGCTGTACTCGTCGACCACCCAGAAGTCACCGTCCCGGGTCCGGACGAGGCCCTCGGTGTCCAGGCCGTTCGGATTGAACGCGAGTTTGGTGGTGGCGTCCCAGGCGTAAGGCGTCTCGTCGTAGCCGTCGATGTTGGACAGGCCGGTGACGGGCTTGCCAGGTGTGGTCGTGATCGGCACTGCGGACAGCACCTTGATGGCCGCGCCCTCGACCCGGACCCGCAGGATCGCCGGGTCGAACCCGGGCACCGGGAAGGTGCGCCGGTTCTTCCCATCCACCTTGATCTGGCCGTTGGGACCGCGGTCGGTGATGGTCCAGAACTCGTTCGGTCGACCCGCGGGATACAGGTCGCTGCCGATCCCGCCGAGCCTGACCCCGTGGTCGTCGTCGACGGACCCTGGGATCAGGCGGCTGGCGAAGTCCTTCAGATTGACGTCCGGCAGTGTCGCCGTCGCGGTCACCGTCGGCACGGTCGAACCGCCGCGGATACCGGATCCGGCGCCGGGTGCCGCGACCGCCGTTCCCTGCCCGGCCACGAGGCCCACCGGCAGGGCCAGGGCGACCGCCGCGACCGCCAGCCCGCCGCGACGCCCGACCACCCGTCGCCACGCCGCGTTCCCCCGAGATGCCGCGTTCCCCCGCATTGACGCCGCGCGCCCGGCGCTTCCCCCGCTGCTCATCGACCAGCTCCTGTCACGTCCCTGTACGGCCGCCGAAAGACGACCGAGACGGGACGTTAGGAGCCGGCGATGGACGGACGATGAACCCCGGTTGACCAGAGCCGCTCCGTGGTGCGACCGACCGCGCGCGCAGACGACCGATCCGGACTGCTCAGAGGCCATTCCTCCGAACAGGCAGCCCACCAATGGGCAGGGCCCGCAGTGCACGGCCCTCGCAGCGCACAGTCCTCGCAGCGCACAGTCCTCGCAGCGCACAGTCCTCGCAGCGGACGGTCCTCGCAGCGGACGGTCCGCTCAGCCGACGGAGCCGAGGCGCAGCAGCCGGGTCGAGCCGGCGGTGACCCGCGCATGGCAGTGCCGGCAGGCCAGCTCCGGCTCCAGCTCGGCACCGCAGTCGTGCTCGAAGCGGGTCGGCGGCGGGCCCTCGGTGACGTGCCGGTCTCCCCAGTCCATGAGCGCGAGCAGGATCGGCGCGAGTTCCCGGCCGGCCTGTGTGGGGACGTACTCGTCGCGCGGCGGACGCTGCTCGTACTGCCGGCGGGCCAGCACACCGCGCTCGACGAGGCCACGCAGACGGGCGGCGAGGATGTCGCGGCTCGCGCCGGTGTTGCGGGCGATCTGGTCGAACCGCCGCTCCCCGAGCAGCACCTCCCGCAACACCAGCAGGCTCCACTTCTCCCCGACGACGCCCAGCGCGCCCGCGATGGAGCAGTCCCGCCCGACGGTCTTGTCCCGCTCACCGCCGGTCCGCTGCCCACCGCCGGTCCGCTGCCCGTCAGCCGTCACGGTCCAGTCCTCCTCGCCGAACGCCCGCCCCACCCGGGGCGAACCGATCCGTCTGCCACCCGATCCGTCTGCCGCCGTCGGTGTCGGTCTGCCCGCCTGGTCGTTCCACCCACCGCGTCGGTCCGTCTTTCCAACCTACCGGTTGACCCAGGCCCGCCCACCTCCAATAGTCAGTTGGAAAATCCAACTATGCTGGATCCAACCCCGGAGTGCCCCATGGATCGCCAGGACGACCGGAACCGTCGACCTGACCAGGACCGCCCGGACTCACCGGCACGACGGTCCGCTCTGCCGGCGCGGCTCGCGGCACACCCGTCGGTGCGCACGGTTCTCGCCCGTCAGACCGATTCCGCCGCGCCGGGCCGGGCCGCCGCCGACCCGGCGCGGCGCGGCGATCCGGCCAGGCAGGGTGAGCCGCCGATCGTCGATGCCGGCTGGCTGCGCGAGGTGGCGCTGCGGGCCGGCGCCGACGACGTGGCCGCCGTCCCACTCGGCCGCCCCGAGCTCGAGTCCGAGCGCCCGCACGTCGAGCGGGCCCTGCCGGGCACCCGCAGCCTGGTCTCGATCGTCGTCCGGATGAACCGGGACAACGTGCGATCGCCGGAACGCAGCGTCGCCAACCAGGAGTTCCACCACAGCGGCGAGATCGTCAACACGGCCGCCCGGCGGATCGTCCGGGAGCTGCAGGACGCCGGGTACCGGGCGGTGAACCCCTCGGCCACCTTCCCGATGGAGATGGACCGCTATCCGGGCCGGATCTGGGTGGTGGCGCACAAGACGGTGGCGGTGGCGGCCGGGCTCGGCGCGATGGGCATCCACCGCAACGTCATCCATCCCCGGTTCGGGAACTTCGTCCTGCTCGCCACCCTGCTACTCGACGCGGAGGTCAGCGAGTACGGCGCGCCCATCGAGTACAACCCCTGCCTCGAGTGCAAACTGTGCGTCGCCGCCTGCCCGGTCGGCGCCATCGAGCGGGACGGCACGTTTCATCCGATGGCGTGTTTCACCCACAACTACCGGGAGTTCATGTCCGGTTTCACCGACTGGGCCGAGACCGTCGCGGACAGCACGGACGGTGCGGACTTCCGAGCCCGGGTCAGTGACGCGGAGAACGCCTCGATGTGGCAGAGCCTGTCCTTCCGGGCGAACTACAAGGCCGCCTACTGCATGGCCGTGTGCCCCGCCGGCGAGGATGTTCTCGAGCCGTATCTCGCGGACCGGCGCGCGTTTCTGGATCTCGTTCTGCGCCCCCTGCAGGACAAGGTCGAACCGCTCTACGTCACCGCGGGCTCCCCCGCCGCCGAGTACGCCCACCGGCGTTTCCCGCACAAGGAGATCCGCCTGGTCGGCGACGCCGGACGGTCCCGCCGCCGCATGGACCCGGACGAGGGGAAGGACAAAGGGCGGGACGGACCCGCGAAGGAACGAGGGACCGGTGCGAGCGAGCGGTAGAGCGAACAGATGGCAGAGCGAGCGGTAGGTTTGTCCGGATGGACATCACGGGAGCCGACCGCCGCCCGGTCCGGCCGGGTGAACCTGGTGGGACGGATGCGTCCGGGGCCCGCTCGACGCGTCTCACCCTCCTCGGCCCGGCCGCCGACCCGCCGTTCGACCGAGTGACGAGTGTCGCGGTGGTGGCGGTCACCGACGGCGACCAGCTCGTCGTCGCCGAACTCGACCGCGGCCTGGACATCCCCGGCGGGCACGTCCAGCAGGGCGAGACCTCCCTCGCCCAGACGGTGCGCCGGGAGGCCTGGGAGGAGATCCGGGCCCGGCTCGGCGACCTGCACCCCGTCGAGGTCATCGAATCGGACTATTTCGGCCCGGACGACCTCTCGTACATGGTGATCCTGACCGCCCGGGTACGTGAGCTCGGCGCCTGGGCGGCCACCCATGAGTCCCACGGGCGCCAGGTGCTCGGACCGCAGGAGTTCCTCGCCCGCTACCGCGGCGACGACCCGGCGCTCATGCGGCACCTGGTGACGTCCGCCCTCGCTGTCCTGCCGACGGTCTGACACCCTGGGCCCGCCCGGCACCGGCCACCGGCAGAACCAGTCCATCGGCGGAACCTGCCCATCGGCGGAGCCGGCCCACCAGCAGAGGGAGTGTGACCAGATGCGGATCGGATTCATCGGTCTGGGCGGTATGGGCAGCGCGATGGCCCGCACCCTGCTCGACGCAGGCCACACCGTGCTGGTGTGGAACCGCTCCCCCGGGCCGGTCGAACAACTCGCGAAGGCCGGCGCCGTCCCGGCGAGCATCGACGAGGCCTTCGCGACCGGCCTCGTGCTCAGCATGCTCGCCGACGACCAGGCGGTCACCGTGCGCCTGCTCGATCCGGCCGTGCTGGACGCCGCCCCGGCCGGGGCACTGCACGTCAACATGGCCACGGTCAGCACGGCGCTCGCCGAGCGTGCGCTGGACGCGCACACCGAGCGGGGCCTGCGCTACGTTGCCGCCCCCGTCTTCGGCCGCACCGACGCGGCCGCCGCGGGGAACCTGGTGGTCGTCGCCGCGGGCGAGGCGACGGCGCTCGACGAGGTGCGGCCGCTGTTCGACGTGGTCGGCCGGCGGACCTGGACGGTCGGGGACACCCCGGCCGCCGCGAACCTCGTGAAGATCTTCGGCAACTACCTCATCGCCTGCTCGATCGAGGCGATGGCCGAGGCGACGGCCGCGGTCGAGGCCGGCGGTCTCGACCCGGCGCAGTTCATCGAACTGCTGACCGAGAGTCTGTTCACCGGGCCGGTCTTCGCCGGCTACGGCGCAATGATCGGGAACCGCGACTACGAGCCGGTGAACTTCCGCCTGCCGCTGGGGTTCAAGGACGTCCGGCTGGCACTGGCCGCCGGGCGGGAGCGCAACGTGCCGCTGCCCTTCGGCGGGGTGCTTCGCGACGCGTTCATCGACGCCCTCGCGCACGGCCAGTCCGACGATGACTGGGCCGCCATCGCCGAGACCGCTCGGCGCCGCGCCGGCCTGGCCTGACCTGACCCAGCACGGATCCGGCACGGGGGTCGGGTCCGGCGCACATCCGGCGCAGCCTCAGATTGCCCACCGGTCGGCGGTGGCGGCCGTCTCCCACGGTTCGCCGCCGCCCGCGCCGACGTGCCCCGGGCCAGCGGCATAGGTGGACCTGGCCTCGTCCGGGCCTGCGCCGTCATCCGCGCCCGCCACATAGTCCGAGTCCGCGTAGTCCCAGCTCGGGGACCACTCTTCCGCGTGCGGTTCTACCGCGAGACGCGGGATCACGAGCCAAGCAGTGATGTCAACCCCCACGACGATGGGACCCGATGTGGGTCGGGTTCAGTGAGCGTGCCACCTACCCCCCGTTCCTATCCCCGGTATCCGAGTTACGGCGCCGATCGACGCCAACCCGACAGACGGGATGCCACCGTGGTCCGAAGGCCATGGCCCGACGGTGCCGGCCGGAGCCTCCCCGGGGATACAGCCTCCCTGGGGATGCCCGGCCGGACACCGCCCGGACCGAGGAGCGACTGGGCATCACGAGTCGGGGACGGATGGGAACGACCCTGACACCACAGCCGCGACCTCAACCTACCTGCTCGATAGCGTGTAGTCACTGATCGATTACAGGCAGTTCGAGCGTACACCCTCTTTGCGATCCTTCAACCCGTATGCCGACGGCGAGGCCACCGCGTGCCGCGCACCCCTTCCGCAGGCACTTCCAAGAGCCCACCCGACATCTCCACCTGGTCCCGGGTTTTCGCATTCGCCGGCCCACCCGCAGCCGCGATGTCGACCGAGCCACACATCGTCCGGACGCGGCACACCGAGGGGTCTGCGCGGGTAGCAACCGAGCATGACCGCAGCGGAACACACCGGACAGACCGGTACGATCCATGACTTGAGCGAGCTGTCCGGCATTGGACAAAGGTTTCGTGATGACAGCCACAGGGTGAGCGCAGGGTTTCCGGCTTAGTCTGATCCCTCATGAGTGGCGCGCCGGTCGGAGTGTTCGACAGCGGGGTCGGCGGTCTCACCGTGGCTCGCGCGATTCTCGACCAGCTCCCGCACGAGCCGCTGGTCTATCTCGGTGACACCGCCCGGGCACCATATGGGCCACGCCCGCTGGCCGAGGTCCGCCGGCACGCCCTCGAATGCCTGGACCGTCTGGTCGCCGAGGGGGTGAAGGTGCTCGTCATCGCGTGCAACACCGCCAGCGCCGCCTGCCTTCGCGATGCCCGGGAGCGTTATGACGTCCCGGTCATTGAGGTGATCATGCCGGCGACCCGGCGGGCGGCCGCGGCCACTCGCAGTGGCCGCGTCGGTGTCATCGGCACGGTCGCGACAGTCACCAGTCGTGCCTACGACGACGCGTTCACCGCGGCCTCGGCGGTAGCACTCACCAGCGTCGCCTGCCCGGCGTTCGTGGACTTCGTGGAACGGGGTATCACCGCAGGGCGCCAACTGCTGGGATTGACCGAGGCGTACCTCGCACCCCTGCAGGAAGCGGACGTGGACACGGTGATCCTGGGGTGTACGCATTATCCGCTGCTGACCGGTGTGATTGGCCTTGTCATGGGGGAAGGCGTAACACTGGTGAGTAGCGCCGAAGAGACAGCGAAGGACACCTACCGGGTACTGGCGCGCGAAGGCCTCTTCCGTGATCCCGAGCTTCCACCGCCGAGTCACCGCTTCCTGACGACTGGCGATCCGACGGCGTTCTCCCGGGTGGGCCGAAGATTCCTCGGTCCCGAGCTCGGCAGCGTCCGCGGGGTGCCGCCGAGCCCGGCACCGCACACGTCGCTGCCCGACACCTCGCTGCCCGCCCTGCCACGCACCACGAGCGCCCAGCCCAGCGCCTCAGTCCAGCCCAGTCCCTCAGTCCAGCCCAGTCCCTCAGTCCAGCAGAGCCCTCCCGTCCAGCAGAGTCCGGTGGTGCCACGGTGAAACTGACCATTCTCGGCTGTTCCGGCACGTATCCCGGGCCAGCCTCGGCCTGTTCGTCGTACCTGATCGAATCGGACGGTTTCCGGCTCGTCATCGATGCCGGCAACGGCTCCATGGGCGAGCTGCAGAAGCACTGCGATCTGCGGGACATCGACGCCGTCCTGCTCAGCCACCTGCACGGCGACCACTGTCTGGACCTGGTGGCGAACTCCTATGCCCGCCGTTACCACCCCGAGGGCACGCCGCCCAAACTCCCCGTCTACGGACCGATCAACACACAGGAACGTCTGTGCGGCGCATTCGAGAAGTGGCCGGACGACAGTCTGGCCGACATCTACGATTTCCGCACCATCGGGGCCGGATGCCTGCATATCGGGCCATTCCGCATCGATCTCACCCGGGTCGCCCATCCGGTCGAGGCCTATGGTGCGCGGGTCACGGCCGGAAACCGGGTGCTGACCTATTCGGGCGACACCGGGGCGTGTGACCGGCTCGTCCGGCTGGCTCGCGACAGCGACCTGTTCCTCTGCGAGGCGTCCTTCCTGGACGACGAGGACAACCCGCCCGACCTGCACCTGACCGGCCGTGAAGCCGGTGAGCACGCCCGACGCTCCGATGTCGGGCATCTGGTGCTCACCCATCTTG
Source organism: Frankia sp. AiPa1 (assembly GCF_023243075.1). GTDB lineage: Bacteria > Actinomycetota > Actinomycetes > Frankiales > Frankiaceae > Frankia. The sequence continues at coordinate 35,208 of NZ_JALKFZ020000184.1, forward strand.
TCCCCTGGGGCAACGCCGCCCAGTCGGAGGAGGAGGCAAGCGCGGCGTTCGACGGCACGCTGACGGTCGCCACCCCTGGCGCCACCTTCGAGATCTGACCGGCTGCGGCTGACCGGCCCGCTCGATGGGGCTCCGCTCTCCCCTCGGGCATGTGGCCTGATCGGCCGGATGGCGACGGCCGGTAGGGTCACGGAGTGACTCGAGTCGATGGCAGGAAGCCGGACGAGCTGCGCCCGGTGACCATTGCGCGCGGATGGCAGGAACACGCCGAGGGCTCCGCCCTCATCACTGCTGGCCGCACCCGCGTGTTGTGCGCCGCGTCGGTGACCACAGGCGTTCCCCGCTGGCGCAAGGGCAGCGGGTTGGGCTGGGTCACCGCAGAGTACTCGATGCTGCCCCGATCCACGAACACTCGCAACGACCGGGAGTCGGTCCGCGGCCGGGTCGGCGGGCGCACCCACGAGATCTCCAGGCTGATCGGACGCAGCCTGCGGGCCTGCATCGACCTGTCGGCGCTGGGCGAGAACACCATCGCCATCGACTGTGACGTCCTGCTTGCCGACGGCGGCACCCGCACCGCCGCGATCACCGGCGCGTATGTCGCCCTGGTCGATGCCACCCGCTGGCTCGGCCGGCCCGCGGCCATCACTACGAGCATCGCCGCGGTAAGCGTCGGCGTCGTCGGCGGTGCGGCGATGCTTGACCTCGCCTACGCCGAGGACTCCACTGCCGACACCGACATGAACGTGGTGTGCACCGGCGCGGAGGGCTTCGTCGAGGTGCAGGGCACCGCCGAGCGCACGCCATTCGACCGTGCCATGCTCGACAACCTGCTCGACCTGGCCGTGCGCGGCTGCGCGCGGCTGACCGCGATCCAGACCGAGGCCCTGCAGGGCCCGCCGCCCGCCGGTCCGCCCCCGGCCAGGAACCCGGCATCGTCGGGTGCCCGGTGAGCCGCCCGACCGGGCCGACCCGACTGGTCCTCGCCAGCCGCAACACTGGCAAACTCGTCGAGCTACGGCGGATTCTCGCGGCCAGCGGCCTCACGGTGGAACTGGTGGGCCTGCCGGCCGGCGAGGAGGTCGCCGAGACCGGCACCACCTTCGCCGAGAATGCGCTGATCAAGGCGCGTGCCGCCGCCGCCCTGACCGGCCTTCCCGCCGTCGCCGACGATTCGGGCCTCGCCGTCGACGAGCTGTCGGGCATGCCCGGCGTGCGCTCGGCCCGCTGGTCGGGATGCCGCGACGGCGCCCGCGAGCAGCGCGACGAGGCCAACAACGCACTGTTGCTCGCCCAGCTCGACGACGTCCCACCGCCACGGCGCGGCGCCGCGTTCATCTGCGCGGCGGCCCTGGTCACCCCGGAAGGCATCGAGCGGGTCACTCACGGTGAGTTGCGCGGGGTGCTGCTCACCGCCCCCCGCGGCGACGGCGGTTTCGGCTACGACCCGCTGTTCCTCGCCGACGGCCAGACCCGCACCAACGCCGAGCTGACCGCCGACGAGAAGGATGCCATCAGCCACCGCGGCCGCGCCTTCCGCGACCTCGCCCTACAGATAGGCCAGGTCCTCGCCACCGTCTAGCACTGCCACCGAGACGCGAGCGAAACCCCTAGGCCCAGAGCTGCCCTTCCAGGGCTGCCTCGGCTTCCTCCAGGGTGCCGGCGTAGGCGCCGGTGGACAGGTACTTCCAGCCGCCGTCGCAGACGATGAGGGCGATCTCGGCCGGGCGGCCCTCGCGGACGGCCCGGTCGGCCTGGCCCAGAGCCGCGTGCAGGATGGCGCCGGTGGAAATGCCGGCGAAGATGCCCTCTTCCTGGACCAGCTCGCGGGTGCGGCGCAGCGCCTCCTTCGGGCCGACCGAATAGCGCGAGGTCAGCACCGACGGGTCGTACAGCTCGGGGACGAAGCCCTCGTCGATGTTGCGCAGGCCGTACACCAGCTCGCCGTAGCGCGGCTCGGCGGCGACGATCGCGATTCCGGGCACCCGTTCCTTGAGGTACCGGCCGGTGCCCATCAGGGTGCCGGTGGTACCCAGACCGGCGACGAAGTGGGTGATCTCCGGCAGGTCCTCGAGGATCTCCGGACCGGTCGTCTCGTAGTGGGCCTGGGCATTGGCGGGGTTGCCGTACTGGTAGAGCATGACCCAGTCGGGGTTCTCCGCCGCGAGGCGTTTCGCCACGGCGACGGCCTCGTTCGATCCGCCGGCGGCCGGCGAATACCTGATCTCGGCGCCCCACATCCGCAGCAGCTGGCGCCGCTCCACCGAGGTGTTCTCCGGCATGACGCAGACCAGCCGGTAGCCCCGCTGGCGACAGACCATCGCCAACGAGATACCGGTGTTACCGGAGGTCGGCTCCAGCACGGTTGCTCCCGGGGTGAGCAGCCCGCGCTTCTCCCCGTCGGCAATCATCCACAGCGCCGCTCGGTCCTTGATCGAACCGGTCGGATTGTCCTGTTCCAGCTTCGCCCACAGCCGAACCTCCGGCGACGGCGAGAGTCGCGGAAGCCCGACCAGCGGGGTCCGGCCGACCGAGTCGGCCAGGGAGTCAAATCGCACGTGTCGGGCCTGCCGCTCGAATCCCGCCGGCTCAGCCGGCTCAGCCGGCCCCGCCGGCGACCGCCGGCAGGATGGTGACCTCGTCGCCGTCCTGGAGCTTCGCGTCGAGCCCGCCGAGGAAACGCACATCTTCGTCGTTGACGTAGATGTTGACGAACCGGTGCAGCTCGGCGCCGTCGTCCCCGGTCACCAGTCGGCCGCGCAGCCCGCTGTAGCGGGTGTCGAGGTCGCGGAACAGGTCGGCGACGGTGGCGCCCGCGCCCTCGACCAGCTTCGCACCTCCCGTGTGGGTACGCAGGATCGTCGGCACACGGACCTGGACTGCCATGATGTTCCTTTCGCGCTGCGGTGACGGCTTACTGCTGGGACGCCCGGACGGCCCCGGACGCGGTGGGAGGGCACCAAGGCGCCCGATACGAGGATGCCTGAGGCGACCCTGCGGGGAAGGCCCGAGGACGGCTTCGGCTTCCCGGGAGACAACGCCCGGGAGGTTCAGACGATTTCCACCGGTTCCTCGGTGACCACTCCATCGAGGATCCGGAACGAACGGAACTCGGTGCGGTCGGGCTCGCGGGTCGACGCCAGGACGTAGTGGGCCTCGGGGATGGAGGCCTGCGCGACGTCGGTCCGCGACGGATAGGCCTCGGTCGCGGTGTGCGAGTGGTAGATCACGACTGGCTCCTCGTCGCGATCATCCATCTCCCGGAAGACCTTCAGCTTCTCTGCCGCGTCGAACTCGTAGTAGGTCGGCGAGCGCTGGGCGTTCTCCATCGGGATGAACCGCTCCGGACGGCCCGACCCCAGGGCGCCGGCGACCACACCGCAAGCCTCGTCCGGGTGGTCACGCCGGGCATGGGCGACAATTGCCTCATAACAGGCGCGGTCGATTCGCAGCACTGACCCACCGTACGACGCGGACGGGCCGGAAGGCCCGGAGCTCGGATAATAGGCCTGAGCGATCAGCCGAGGGCCCGGGTGAGATCGTCGAGCAGCTCGGTGAGAAAGCCGTACACCGCCGCGAGCGGCCGGCGCGGATCATCGGTGTCGAGGTGCTCCAGCCCGTCGGTCGAGTCGTCGTCGGTCAGGTCCAGCCGGGTGCCCAGCACGAGGCGTAGATCATTGAGGGTGGTCAGCCAGTCCTGCGCGGCATCCTCGTCGAGGAGCAGCACCCGCCCCGGCCCCGGCATGGCGGCCAGCACCCGGCGGGCGGCCTCCCGCTTGCGGGCCAGCAGATCGTCGGTGCGGCGGCGACGGAAATCTCCGGACGCCATCGGATCGTCCGGGTAGGGATCGGGCAGCAGCCGGGACAGAGCCGGGTCATCCGGCGGCGGGGGGGCGGTGTCCCGCAGGCCGACGAGCGCCTCGAGCGGGTCCTCGACCGGCGGCGGCTCGAGCATCACGTCGATCTGGCCGACGAGCTCGCCGAGCAGTGCGGCCTCAAGCTCCGGCAGGCGCAGCTCGATGCCGGCCCTGGTGCGACGGAAACCGTCTGCGGCCACGTCATCACGTCCTCATCGTCCTGCGCGCGTCCGGTCGCCAGCCTAGTGGATGTCTCCGCGGGTTCGTCGGCGGCGGCGGCGGACGGGCAACGACTGACAGCGCACGCCGACAGACCCAAGCCCCGCCCGGTGGGCAACCGAACCGGCTACCTGCCCAGCCGGCGCCCGAAGGGCTCATACACGCCCGGATCCGGTCATCCGCGGCGGATTTCGCGAAGCCGGGGCCGGATCCCTCGGCTCACACCGCGGGATCCCAAAAAGGGGTAGCCCGGACGAAGGACCCACGAACCGACAGATTGGGCGTCACGAAATACACCCGGCATGACACTGAGCGCAACCACGCGGACTTCGGCTCGGAGCCCCGACAGGCCGGGCCCCGAACGCCCCGAACGCCCTGGACGCCCCGAACCGGCCGACGTCTCTTCGCCCAGACAATGCAGGCGGCCGATACCCAGGAAATGACGCGGGATAAGGCCAACGACAGCCATCCGGTCACGCCCCGGATCGCACGCCGGGATCCAGCGCAATGGCGCCCGAGAAATACCGTGGACGGAACGACCCGAGATATCCCGGGCCCGGTGGACGAACCCGGGATATCTGGCCGACGGCCGCGGTCAGTCCTGCGCGATGGTTGCCCACAGCCCGTAGGCATGCAGGCGCGTAGCGTCCGCTTCCATCTCCTCCCTGGTGCCGGAGGCCACCGAGGCCCGGCCCTTGTGATGGACGTCGAGCATCAGCTCGTGAGCCTTCGTCCGGCTATAGCCGAACAGCTTCTGAAACACGTACGTCACATACGACATCAGGTTGATCGGATCGTTCCAGACGATCGCGACCCACGGCCGATCGTCGTCGACGGACTCGTCGACCTCCTCGACATCGAGAGGCGACACGGCGGTAACAGACACGGGTCCTATTGTTACCCGTTCTCCGGCGCAGGCAATCGGACGGACGACCCGAGTCGGCGGATCCGCACGTCAGACCAGGTGACGGGCGCGTCGCACCCGACACCCCACACCCAGCCGCGCACCCGACCGCGGGCACTGTCGCCCCCACAGGCCAGGCTGGACTGCGAGCACAGGCACAGGCGCGGGGCCGCGGGGGCGGGCGCAGGCACAGGGCGCAGGTCAGACGGAGCGGCGCAGCAGCGGCGGATGCAGGGCGGTCGCCATTCCCCGGCGGTACAGCTCGGCAGGCCGCCCGCCGCCACGCGTCGAGGTGCGCCGACCCAGCGCAACGACGAAGCCGGGAGTGGACAGCACCTTGCGGCGGAAGTTCGGCGGATCCAGGGCCACTCCCCACGCCGCCTCATAGACCCGCCGCAGGTCAGCAAGGGTGAACTCGTCCTCGCAGAAGGCCGCGGCAAGCGGTGTGTACTCGAGCTTCGCCCGGGCTCGCTCGACGCCGTCCGCCACGATGCGCCTGTGGTCCGGCGCCAGATCCTGCTCGGATCGCCGGCTCCGGCCAGTCCCCGCGTCCCCGTCGAGCTCCACCTCGTCGACCGGCCGCCACCAGACTGGACCGGCCTGCGACGGCACGGTCCCCGGCAGGTCGGGCAGCAGGGCAAGATAGGCCACGCTGACCCCGGAGACCCGCGGGCCACGGTGCGGGCCACCGTAGGTGCGCAGCTGCTCGAGATGACCGGTGCTGGTCACGCCGGTCAGGCGGGTGAGCTGCCGGGCGGCGGCGCGATCGAGGTCCTCGTCGCCGTCGACGAACCCCCCGGGCAACGTCCAGACCTCGGCGTCCGGCCGCCCGGTCAGCAGCACGCACAGCCGACCCGCACGCAGGGTCAGCAGGACCAGGTCCACGCTGACGGCGACGGCGGGCGGCGGCACGTCCCCAGTGTGGCCGGTCAAAAACGATCAAGACTGGCCGGTGTGGGCGACGGGCAGGCAGGGCTGGCCGAACCGCACATCGCCAGCGCCGCGTGGCAGGGCGGCGAACGCGCGGGCGTGGTGCTCGCGGGCCCGCTCGGTGCCGGTGCGCCCGGTCAGGCCCTCGTCCGCGAGCTTTCCGCCGACGACGAGGTGACGTAGCAGCTCCCGGTCCCGGCCGCTCTCCGTCACCCCGCCGGCCACCGGCCCGCCCGCACCGCCTGGCCCGGTCGCGCTGCCGGGCGCGGTCGCGTCGAGCGCCACCGTCGGCGCCACCGGAAGCACGATGTCGGCCACCGCACGCCCGGCGGGGTCGTGACGGCGCAGCACCCGCTTGCGGCCACCGCGGGTCCCCTTGCCCACCGACCGTTTCGCCACCGGGGCGCCATCCACCTCGACGAGCTTGTAGACGAAGCCCGCCGTGGGCGCACCCGACCCGGTGACCAGGTTCGTCCCGATGCCGTAGCCGTCGAGGGGAGCGGCGGCGAGCCGGGACAGGGCGTGCTCGTCAAGGTCGCCGGTGGCGACGATCCGGGCGCCCGGCGCGCCGAGACGATCGAGCTGGCCGCGGGCGGCGTGCGCGAGCGAGGCCACGTCGCCGCTGTCGATGCGCACCGCTCCCAGGTTCGGGCCGGCTGCCGCCACCGCCGCGGCGATGCCCTCGGTGACGTCGTAGGTGTCCACGAGCAGGGTCGTCCCGGCGCCGAGCGCGCTGACCTGGGCGGCGAACGCGTCGGGTTCGCTGGGATGGACGAGGGTGAACGCGTGGGCGCTGGTGCCGACCCCGGGCACGCCGTAGCTGCGGCCCGCCTCCAGGTTGGAAGTGGCGGCGAACCCCGCGACATACGCCGCGCGGGCGGCGGCGACGGCGGCCGCCTCGTGGGTGCGGCGGGAGCCCATCTCCAGACAGGGCCGCCCACCTGCGGCGGCGACCATCCGGGCGGCTGCCGCGGCGATCGCGCTGTCGTGGTTGAGGATCGACAGCACCAGCGTCTCCAGCAGCACCGACTCGCCGAAGGTTCCCTCGACGACCAGGACGGGAGCGTCAGCGAAGAACGGCTCGCCCTCAGCGAAGGCGTGGATGTCGCCGCGGAAACGGTAGTCGGCCAGCCACGCGGCCGTGGCCTCGTCGACCACGCCGTCCGCCTGCAGAACCGCAAGCTCCGCCGGGCCGAAGCGGAAGTCGGCGAGGGCCTCGAGCAGCCGTCCCGTCCCGGCGAACACGCCGAACCGGCGCCCGGGGGGCAGAGCACGGGTGAAGACCTCGAAGACCACATGTCGATGGGCCGCGCCGGACCGCAGTGCGGCCCGAAGCATGGTCAGCTCATAGCGATCGGTCATAAGCGCCGTGGACACCCGAACAGGGTAGGGACCCCACCCGGCCAGATGCGCGCCGAACGGCGGCCGGGGATGCCCGCCGCCGGCGGCGCAGCGGCGGCAGGCGACTGCGCAACGTGACGTTCGCGCCGCGACGGCAGGGTCGGCGCCGAGTAGCGGCAAGGCGGGGAGCAGGACGGCCCGATGAGGGCGAACGGCCCGATGAGGGCGAGAAGATGAGGGCGAGAAGCGGAGAAGGGCGTTGAGAGGGCCCAGATCGGCCGCACCGAGAACGGAGGCAGTAGGTGGATTGCACGGGGCAGTAAGGGCGCCGCGGGTCGCTATGCGATCGTCTTCACTGTGGACCACAGCAATGCCGGCATCTTCCTCGTCGTCGTCGGCGGCGCGTTGCTTGCGCTGCTGGTGTTCGGCGCACGCGCGGGGCGCGGCATCGCCGGGGATGTCTGGGGACGCATCCGCTTCCTGCGGTGGATACTCGCGGCGATCATCATTGTGATCATCTGGGATCTTCACGATGGTCTGCCAAACCAGTGAGGCCGGCCGGTGGGGGTCACAGGACGCCACCAGACCGCCCCGAAGGGGAGTGGTCGATTTATGTCACTGCGCTCGCAGATGCCCGACTCGTTATGCTCACTTCGCGTAACACTTTTGTCGGACGAGAGGACAGCAGGTGACTGGTCACACCTGGCTCTGGACACCGCCGCGGTCCGCTCCCGCCAGCGTCGGCGTCGGCCAGCTCCTGAGGGCCTATCGGCAGGCCCACGGGCTGACGCAGCAGCAGTTGGCCGATCGGCTGGGCTTCGACCAGTCGTACGTGTCCAAGGTCGAGAGCGGCCGGCGGGCAATCCATGACATCTCGACGCTGCGTCACATCGCCCGGAATCTGGCGCTCTCCCCCGAGGACGTCGGGCTTGCCCCCGGTGCGATGGCCGACCGCCGCCGGGAGACCGCCCCGCGCAGCGCCGCCGCCGAACAGGTCGCCGCGAGTCAGCGCGCCTGGCGGCTGACCCGCGACCATCTCAACCACCACCGGATCAGCCTGGCCCGGGCCGCGGTGCGGCTCTACCCGGAGACCGATCGGCTCGGCAGCGGGTTGCTGTCCCGCCCGGGCTGGGTGTGGGACCGGCCGGTGAACATCGACGACGTCGTGCTGCGCTGGCGGGACGACGTCGTCGCACCGCTGATCAGGGGCGACGAGCCGGAGACCGCCGGCAGCCGTCCCCTGCTCGCCGGTGCGGGCCCGCAGTCCCGCTACCAGCGCTACACCCGGGCGATGCGGGACCTGGACCGGCCGACCCTGTTCGAGAACCGGCTGAGCTTCCGGCTGCTCGACATCGGCGGTGACGGAACGGCGGCCGCGGGCGCCACCAACCGCCCGACCCTCGACTTCGGCCACACCACCTACTTCGACGCGGTCGACGTGTGCGAGACCGTGGCGCACGAGGCGGCCGCGGCGATGGCGAGCTCCGGGCTGTCCTGGCCGGCGTTGCCGTTTCGGGCCCGCATCGGCAGCCCGTTCGACTTCGCCCGCCGGGTGGCACTGCCCTCCATCAACACCCTCACGATCCGGCACGACCGCGGCGGGCAGGCCAGCTTCTTCCTGCACCGGCGCAGCGCCGGCTCCGTGGCCACCGCGGGTGGGGTCTACCACGTGATTCCCGCCGGGGTGTTCCAGCCGTCCGGAATCACCGCCGTGCACCATGAGGCCGACTTCGACCTGTGGCACAACATCATGCGGGAGCTCAGCGAGGAGCTGCTCGGCAACCCCGAGCACGACGGCAGCTCGTCGAACCCGATCATCTACGAGACGGACGAGCCGTTCCGCTCCTTCGAGCAGGCCCGCCGCGCCGGAACGATGCGCGTGTCGTACTTCGGCCTCGGCCTCGACGCGTTGACCTTGTTCGGCGAGATACTCACGGTCGTGGTCATCGACGCGGACGCCTTCGACAAGCTCTTCGGCGGCATGGTGCAGAGCAATCCGGAGGGCTCCGTCGTCACCGCCGGGCCCAACCGGGCCGTGACCGAGGGCATCCCGTTCACCCACGCGGCGCTGCGCCGACTCATCGACACCGAGCCGATCGCCCCCTCGGCGGCGGCCTGCCTCGAGCTCGCCTGGCGCCACCGGGAGACCCTGCTGCCCGGCCTGCGGGTGCGGGCCGGCGCCTGATCCAGGACGGGCTGATCCGGAAGATGCGCGTACTTGTCACCGGCGCGTCCGGGTTCATCGGCGCGGTGGTCACGGATGCCCTGGCCGTCGCCGGCCACACGGTGACGGCGATGGTCCGCGACCCGGCCGCGGCACCGGCATTCGCGCCGCAGGTCGAGGTCGTGCGCGCGGACCTGCTCGACCCCCGGCAGCTCGCCGCGGCCGGCATCGCCCGTGGGTTCGACGGGGTCTGCCATCTCGCCGCCCTGACCCGGGTGCGGGAGTCGCGCACCGCTCCGCTGCGTTACTTCCAGGCGAACCTGACCGGCACCGCCAACCTGCTCACCGCGCTGGAAGCCGGCACCGAACGCACGGGCGTGGCACCCGCGTTCGTGTTCGGCTCCAGCTGTGCCGTCTATGGCAACATGGACCTCACCGGCGTGCCGGAGAGCCGGCGGCCGGACCCATCCAACCCATACGGCGCCTCCAAACTCGCCGCCGAGCGTCTACTCGGTCACCAGGCCGGCACGGGGCTCATCGGTGCGGTGGTTCTGCGTTCGTTCAATGTGGCCGGTGCGGTCGAGGGCCACTTCGATGCCGACGACAGCCGGATCGTCCCGGCGGCGATCGCGGTGGCCAGCGGACGGCGCGACGTGTTCCGCGTCAACGGCGACGGGCGGGCGCTGCGCGAGTACGTCCATGTCGACGACATGGCCGCCGCTTACCTCACGGCGCTGCAGCGGGCCGCGCCCGGCCGCTGCGCGATCTACAACGTCGGCAGCGGCGTGGGGGTGAGCGTCATCGATGTGCTCGCCGCCGTCGGCCGGGTCAGTGGGCGCCCGGTCCGCCGGGTGCACTGCCCGCCGGTCGCCGAGCCCAGGGCGCTCATCGGCGACAGCCGGCGCATCCGGGCCGAGTTCGGCTGGAGCTCGCCCCGGTCGAGCATCGAGCGGATCGTCGCCGACGCCTGGCGCCATGGCCGGGCCGCCGGAGGCATCGGTGTGCCCCCGCGCCAGCGCAACGTGCCGATCATCACCTGATCGACCCGCCCGTCCGACTATATGATCATGACTGGCTTCCCCGACCCCGAAGGGCTGGCTGTGATGAGGGCGGCTGACGAACCTGGGGGCCCACGGCCCTGCCACGTCTATGACTACGACGGCGACTATCTGGGCTCGTTCACGAGCTGGTCAGCGGCGCACGAGTGGGCGCACCTGCAGGCGGCGATGGGCGGCGTCCTGGGGCCACTGGAGGTCGAGGACCGGCGGGTGGGGCAGCGCCGGCGGGTCTGGGTGGACCGCTGCGCGAGCCTCGGCGCCGCGGCCACCGCCGTGCTGTGTGACGTGCTCGACACCCCCGCCCACGTTCCCGCCCAAACCCGCCGCCCCGGCTGAACCCGCAGCTCAGGCCGGCGTGGGCCGGCGGCTCGCACCAGCGCGGCGTGGGCGGTCCAGGCCGACACGGGCAGTCACAGGCGCTGTTCAGGCCACCCCGCGAGTTCGGTGCCACGCGGCCCGAATCACACCGGCCCGCGGTCACGGTGGCCGGGAGCCGATCAGACCCCTGTGCACGGTGCGCTCCGGGCTGCGCCGGCCACGCGGCCGGTGCCCGGGCCGAGGCCCATCCGGCCTGGGTCGACATCACGGCAGATCCCCCGCAGACTGTCCGTGAGCGGACATAGCGTCCGGCTCACCGCGCAGGTTGATTTATCCTCTGAAACCGAATGCGACGAAGCTTCCCGTGCCGCCGGAGCTCGCCGAGAACATCCGTGAGCCACCCGACGACATGCCCGTGCAGCTCCGCGCACTAATCTGACGTCTGCCGTGACCCGGATCATCTCCCGGGACGGGCGGTCAGCGGGGGAACGCCCGCACGGCCGACGACGAGACGCTCCTGGGGGAGACGAAAGTGGACGAGCAGACCGCTGGGACCGGCAATTCGCGGCCCACCACGCGCCTGGTGGTCGACGTGGTCCGTGCGCTGCGGGGATGGGTGGTGGCGGCGGCCGGCGGTGTACTCCTCCTCGGCTGCTACCTCGGCGTGTCCAAGCAGACCGACGTTGCCATGCAGCTACCCTACGTGGTTTCCGGCGGATTCGGCGGGCTGGCTCTCGTGTTCATCGGCAGCGCGCTGCTGATCGCCGACCGGGTCGAGGCGACCCACTCCGCCCAGGCCCGCGTCGCCGGCCAGGTCGACGACCTGCACTCGCTGATCATCGCCGCGGCCACCTCCGGCCTGGAGGCTGAGACCACCGCCAAGCCGGGGATCGAGGCCTACCCGCAGCAGAACGCCTACGCGGGCACCCCCGGCACCGCGCCCAGCCGGCACGGCTGATCGGTGACCAGCATCGACCTGGGGCTCGCCGGCATCTCCCTCGGCGCGATCGCCGCGCTGTCCGGCATCGGCCTGCTGGTGACCTACCGCACCAACGGGGTGCTCAACCTCGCCCAGGGCGGCATCGCCACGCTGGTCGCCTACATCTTCCGGGAGATGGTCGTCGAGTGGGGCCTGCCGATCTGGCTGGCCGCCATCCTCGCTCTGGCCGTCGTCTCCCCCGGCATCGGCCTGCTGCTCGAGCGGCTGGTCTTCCGTCCGCTGGCCCGCAGGCGCGCCTCGGCCGCGGAGTCGTTGGTCGCAAGCCTCGGCGTGCTGGTCCTCATCCTGGGCATCACCGCGGGGATCTGGGGGCTGGGCTCGCGCAGTGACGCCCCGAGCCTCTTCCCGGCGCACTCGGTGCGGCTGTTCGGCGACACCCGGATCGGGGTCGACGCGCTCGCCGAGCTGATCATGGTCGTCGTGTTCTCGGTCGTGATCGGCCTGATCGCCGCGCGCACCGCGTTCGGCCGCCAGATCCGCGCCGTCGTGGACGATCGCCAGCTCGCCGAGCTCTCCGGGGTGCCCGCCGACCGCGTGGCCGCCGCCGGCTGGGCCGCCGGCACCACGATGGCGGGCCTGACCGGCGTCCTGCTCGCGCCCCGCTTCCAGCTCACCCCCTACGGCCTCACCCTGCTGGTGCTGGAGACGTTCGCGGTCGTCGTGGCCGCCCGGCTGTCCAGCCTGCCGGTGGCGATACTCACCGCGCTGGGGATCTCCATCCTGCAGAGCGAGCTGCGCCAGTTCACCCTGGACGGCGACGCCGGGCAGATCCTCACCGTCCTGCAGTCCAACCTGTTCATCGTCGCGCTGTTGATCCTGCTGTTGGCCGTGCCGAAGCTGCGCGAACTCGGCAGCGGGGACTCCGGGGCGACGAGCAGCTTCTCCAGCCGCGGCGCCCCACCGTCCGGGCGGGTCGGTCAGGCCCGGTTCCGCCGCGACTACCTCGGCAAGCTCGGCGGGTTCGCGCTGCTGCTCGCGCCGCTCACGTTCGCCCCGTCCGACCTGCGGTCGGCCTTCCAGGTGCCGGCCCTGGCCCTGATCTTCCTGTCGATGGTGATCATCACCGGATACAGCGGCCAGATCTCGCTCGGCGCGGCGGGTTTCGCCGGGCTCGGTGCCCTGCTCTCCCTCAAGCTCGCGAACGGTGACCTGTTCGGGCTGCCCGCGCTGCCGGGCATCTGGGCGATTCTGGTCGGCGCCCTGCTCGTCGCCCCGGTCGGGCTGATCACCGGCTACCCGGCGATCCGCCGCAAGGGGCTCACCCTGGCATTGACCACCTTCGCGGTCGGCGCGGTGGTGAGCCGGTTCGTCTTCGAGCAGCCGACGTTCGCCAGCCGCCTTTACATCGACCCGCTGACGTTCTTCGGCCACGCGCTGAACGACAAGGCGTTCTACGTCCTCGAGCTGCTGTGCCTGGGCCTGGGGCTGCTCCTCGTGCGCAACCTGCACCACGGGCGCCTCGGCCGGGCGCTGCTCGCCCTGCGGGACAACTCCGGCGGTGCGGCGGCCGTCGGCGTCGACGTGCGCAACCTCAAGCTGCTCGCCTTCACCGTCTCCTCGGTGGTCGCCGGGCTCGGCGGGGCGCTGCTGGTGCACTCCAGCTACACGTTCTCCGCCGACGATTTCGCCCCGCTGCAGAGCCTGCTGTGGTTCACCGCGGTGGTGGTGTTCGGCGCCGACAGCTCCGCGGGTGCGATCGTCGCCGCCGCCTTCATCGTCACGATCGACGTCCTGGCCCCGGACGGCTCCTCCACGCTCGCGGTCGGCATCCTGGCGCTGGCGCTCGGCTGGATGCCCGGCGGCCTCGCGTCCGCCGTGCGCGGCGTGCTGCGGCTGCTCGCCCAGTACCTCGCCGACAGCTTCGTCGACCCGAACCAACGGGCGCCCCGGCCGGTGCCGGTACGCATCTCGGCGGTCGGCTACCTGCCGGCGACCACTGGCATCGTCGGCAACACCGGGCTGCCCGGCATCGGGGCGACCCTGGGCGCGGCCCGGTCGGGTCACAACCCGGCCTGGCCGACACCCGCGCGCCCGTTCGCCCGGACCGCGGGCGTGCCGGCGCCGACCCCGTTCGGTGCCGCCCTGGTGTCCGCCGTCCAGCAGTACGCGGCGGCTCGGGCGGCCCAGGTCAGCGCCAGGGCGGGAGCGGGGTCGACGACCGCCACCGGGCCGGCCGCCCTCAGCGGGCCGCTGGCTGACGCTGGTTCAGGGACACGAGGTCCGCTGGGCGCCGCTGCGACCCATACAGCCCGGGCGGACTCGGCGCCGTATGGGCCGGGCTCGCCCACCCAGGGAGGTCGGCGATGAGCCGCGGTGTGCTGCAGGGAGTGGGCCTGGTGCGCCGCTACGGCGGCCTGACGGCGGTCGACCACGTCGACCTCGTCGCCCCACCCGGGATGATCACCGGCCTGATCGGGCCGAACGGCGCCGGCAAGTCGACGCTGTTCAGCCTGCTCACCGGGGTGGAACAGCCCGACGAGGGCCAGGTGCTCCTGGGCACGACCGACATCTCCACGATGCGCCCGGACATCCGCTCGCGGCGTGGCCTGGTGCAGACCTTCCAGGTTCCCTCCCTGTTCACGAGCCTCACGGTGGCCGACAATCTGCTGGTCGGCGCCGAGAACCGCCGCCGGGACTATGCCGGCGGCCTGCTCGGCCTGTCGGCGCAGGGCCGGAGCCGGGTCAGCCGGACGGTGGCCGGTGTACTCGAACGCACCGGCCTCGCTCCCAAGGGACCGGTCGACCGGGTCGTCGAGGAGGTGCTCTCGTCCCTCGGTCTGTCCGACATCCGGGACACGATCGCCGGCACCCTGCCGACCGGGGCGCTGCGGCTGGTGGAGTTCGCCCGGGCGCTGTGCGCCCAGCCGGACATCCTGCTGCTCGACGAGCCGGCCAGCGGCCTGGACAACGCCGAGACCGCCAAGCTCTCCGAGCTGCTGCGCCAGACCGCCGCCCGCGGGGTCGGCATCCTCATCGTCGACCACGACGTCGATCTGATCTTCTCCGTCGCCGACCAGGTCTACGCGATGGTTGGTGGTCGGGTCGTCGCCTCGGGCGACCCGGGGACGGTCCGCGACGACCCGACCGTACGGTCGGTGTATCTCGCCCAGGCGCCGCTCGCCGCCGCCGGGCACGCTCGGGAGGGATCATGACCGCGGTCACCGCGGAGCTCGAACTGTCCGGCGCCCGCGCCGGCTACGGCACCGTCGAGGTGCTGCACGGCATTGACCTGGCCCTGCCCGCCGGGAAGGTGACGGCCCTGCTGGGCACCAACGGCGCCGGCAAGTCCACCACCCTGCGGGTGCTGGCCGGCCTCATCCCGCTGCGGTCGGGCACCCTGACCTGGCGTGGCGAGGACATCACCCGGATGTCCACCGTCGACCGGGCCCGGCGCGGGCTCATGCTCGTCCCCGACGAGCGGGCCGTCTTCGCCACCCTCTCCGTCCGGGACAACCTGCAGATCATCGCGGAGACCAGCGGACATCCCGACATCAGCCCGGCGCTGGAGTCGTTCCCCCGCCTGAAGGAACGGCTCTCCCAGCGCGCCGGGTCGATGTCCGGCGGTGAACGCCGCATGCTGGCACTGGCCCGGGCCCTGCTGGCCCGCCCGTCCGTGCTCATGGTGGACGAGCTGTCCCTCGGCCTGTCCCCCAAGGTCGCCGCCGAACTGTTCGACTGGCTCGCGACGGTGGCCGCCTCCGGCACGACCGTCCTGCTCGCCGACCAGTACACCGAGCAGGCACTGGCCATGGCCGACCTGGTCTACGTCCTGCACCGCGGCGAACGCTCCTTCGTCGGCGCCCCCGCCGAGTTCACCACGTCGGCCTCCACCACCGCCGCGCCAGTCTGACGGCCGCCCTCAGCCTGACGGCAGCCGCTCGGGTTGGCGGCCACCCTTGGGCTGACGGCCGTCTCGGATCGAGGGCCGCCTCTTCCTGGTGGCCGCCTCGGACTGACCACCGCCTCGAACCAACTGACCACCGCCTCGAACCAGCAGCCGCCTGCCTCAGCATGGGCGGCTTCGCATGATGGTTGATCATGCGAAGGGCGGCGCGAGGAGTGGGCCGCTACCCGCCGTGGCCGGCAGGGGCGAGGCTGATGGCGCGTCAGTTCAACACGCCTAGCGCGCCCGACCACGAACGTTGGCGGTGGTGAAACGACCGGCGTCACCGCCGGTGTTCACCCTCGACCCTGTTGATCACATCTCGGGTCGCTGATGGGTCGTTCTGGTAGAGCAAATCGGACACGAAACCGGTAACTCGGACCATGCTGGTCCTCTGTCACGCAGATATCCAACAAATCAGACACAAAGGTCGGTCCCTCTGAGTGATTGCAACGACCGTTACGGATCGTGGTCAGCGCACTCATGCGCTGACCACCCCCGGCCGCACACTGCGGCGCTACGGCCTGCATCCCGAGATGTGCCTGGCGCACGACAACGGGCCCCGATCGGGAACCGGCGCACGGGGGGCCGGGGTCCGAGCGGGGCCCTGTCAGCCCAGGCGGATGCTGGGCCGGATGGTGCTGTACTCGTGGTGCGGGGGTGCGGGGGTGCCGTGCGGGGGTGCTGCCGTGCCGAAATCAGCCGCTGCCGGTGGAGTGCGCGTCAGCCGGCGGAGTAGGGCAGGTTCGGGACGTCGAAGCAGTTGGTGTTCATGTCCTTGACCTGGCTGACCCAGCCGCCCTTGCCACCGTTGGCCGAGTCCTGCCAGCGGGTGACGTTCAGGCAGTTACGTTCGTGCGTCGGAGGGGTGGGGGCGTGGACGAACACGCGGTTGGTCGGGATGAGCAGGCCGCCCGCGCTGTAGCCCTTGCCGTTGTTCATGAACGCCTCGACGCACTTGCGGGTGACGTCCGCCCCGCAGGACCGGATGGCGTCGGTCAGCCACTCGGCCGACGTGTAGCCCTCCATCATCCACAGGTTCTCCTTGGCCACCCGGTCGGGCGCCGCGGCCTGCAGGTCCTTCTGGTACTGAGCGACGGCCGGGATCGACGTGTCCGAGTAGTTCGCGGACCCGTTGGTCGAGTAGATCAGATTACGGCAGGTCGGCGACGCGCTGTAGATCTGGTCGATGTTGTTCGCCATGCCCTGCGCGGTGGCCACCTTGGCCTGCAGCGGCATCTTCTGGCTCTCGATCGAGTTGCACAGCTGCGCGTTGCCGCCGTCGTCCATCGCGTCGAAGACCAGTTGCACGCCGCGGCGCTTCAGGTCGAGCACGGCGGAGTCCCACGCCGGAGCGCCGAGGTTGATCTCTTCCTTGACGACCGTGTAGCCCTCCTTCTGCAGGCCATTGATGATTGAGTTGGCGTACCGCTGCGACTGGGCGACGTTGTAATAGACGACGCCGGCCACGTTCGAGTGCAGGTTTTCCTTGAACCAGCGGTCGGTCTCGGTCCCCGCGTACAGCGTCCCGTTGTAGCCAGGCCGCCCGCCGTCCCGCGGGTAATAGCTACCGTAGATCGAATACAGGTGCGGGTACTGGTCGTAGGAGTTGTCGATCGGCTGGCCGCCGATATCCGGGACGCCCTTGGAGTTGATGTACTGGGCACCCGAGTAGACGAAGCTGGTCACGCCCGCCAGCGCGAAAACCTTCTGGTCGTCGACGAGCTTGTGGGCGCAGTTGACGTTTTCGTCGCCCGAGCCCTTGTCGTCACACTCGACAAAATTGATCTTGCGGCCATTGACTCCGCCGGCAGCGTTGACCGCCTGGAAGTAGGCCCGCGCGCCGTACAGCGACGCCGAGAACGTGTCAGGGCCGAAGGTGCTGCTCAGACCAGCGATCGACCCGACCTTGATCTCGGCGGGGGTGACCCCCGTGTCGGAGGCGGTGTTGTTCGACGCGCTCGTGGGCGCGTTCGATGCCGTCGAGCCGGAGCTCCCGGCCCGGCTGCCGCAGGCGACCAGCGCCAACGACGACAGGACGACGACAGCGACGAGCGACTTCGCTCGCATGGACATGATCTCCCCTGATAGATCGGTGACGCTCGACCTGCACAACCGGGTCGACGTCCTCGACACGTCGTCCTGACGGCGGCGCCAATGCCACCGCAGACTACGCACAGTTACATCATCCTGTGTTGCGGACAAACATCCGGCGCCACCAACGTCGACGCACCGGCGGCACGCTGCCGTTGTCGTCCGCCGCGCCCTCGGCTGTCCGAACGCTCACGCCGGTATCTGCCGCCCCGTCGTCCCCCGTTTCGACGCCCCCGGTTCCGGCCTTCCCGAACCGCCCGTCATCCACCGTGACCCCGCAGGCATCCACCGTGACGTCGGACGGCCCGCCGGCACTCGGCCCGGCAACACTTGGCGCCTTGCCACTCGGCGCCTTGTCGCTCGGCGCCTTGCCACTCGGCCCCATGTCACTCGACCGGGCGCCGGTCGACCCGACGCTCTGTGGCCCGATGCCGATCCGGCCGACCTCGACCGACCCAACCTCCACCGGACCGACGTCGCTGTCGGTAGCCGATGACCTCACCCCGGACCTGGCCGTCCGGACGGCGGGCTCGGACACCGTACCGCCGGCGTCGGCCGTCTGTGCTGCCGCAACACCCGACGGTGCCGCGACCACGGACGCCACGGAGACGACGGGGTCGGCGGGCTCGGCGATCGGTGCGAACGTGCCGAGCGTCGCCATCGCCTCGTCGAGCGCCGCCAAGGCCTGGCCGATCGCGGCGACAGTGTTCTCCGAGGCCTCAGGATCCACTGCCACCGGCTCGACCAGGACGGCTGTGGTGGCAATGTCCACCACCTCGATTATCTCCTCGAGCGCCTCCGCCGTCGCTGCCTCGGTCCCTGGAGGGTTGATCGACGGCCGGCCGTGCGGACGGGTCGACACCTCAGAGGTCTCAGGCGCCTCTGGGGCCTCAGGCGCCTCAGGCGTCTCAGGCGTCTCGGTCCCCCCAAGCGCTCCGGGCTCCCCGACTGCTCCGGACTCCGCAATCCGCTGAAGCTCCCCGATCTGGCTGGCCTCCCCGGATGCCGCGGCCTGACCGCTCCCTCCAGGCTTCCCGGCCAGCTCCGACTCGCCGATGACCTTGGCCTGTCCGGTTCCCTCGGGGTCCTGGTGCTCGGGGGTCAGGTCGTCGCCGGCCTTCTCTAGGGCCTCGGCCAAGGCGAGCGCCTCGGGCACCTCGGGCACCTCGGGCCCGGGCGCCACAGGTATCTCGGACACCGCCGGCTCCCCGGACGCTGCCAGCTCCCCAGACGCTGCCGGCTCCTGGGACGCTGCCGGCTCCTGGGACGCTGCCGGCTCGTGGGGCACCGCCAGCTCCTCGAGCACCGCCGCGATCTCGGCGCCCATCTGCGTCGCCGCGGGTTCAACCGCCGGGACAGGAACTGCTTCGGCGAGGGCGGCGGAATGCGCGCCGGTAGCGGGCGCGCCGCTGGCAGCCATGTCAGCGGCAGTTACGTCGGCGCCCGGCATGTCAGCGGCAGCCACTACGCCAGCCGCAGGAACCAGGCCGGTCGCGGGCACGACGCCAGCCGCGGGTACATCGGCCGAGCCAAGGGGCGCGGGAGCCGCTGCCAGGCGGTTCACGATCCGACCGGCTTCACCGGGAGCGCGGCTGAGCTGCCCCGACTGAGCAAGTCGGCGGCAGACCTGATTCACCGTGCCCCGACTCGCTCCAACCGCGGCGGCCAGCCTGCCATCGTCCATTCCCTCGGGGACCTGGGCAAGCTGGTCGAGTATCCGCTCAGCAACAGTAGCCACAAAACGGGACGCTATACGTCATCTGACGATCGGCGGCAAGCGGGGTCGCTCCATCGCGCCTACGTGTCCGTCCCACTGCGGTTGGCATCCGCTACTCCCGGCCAGCACTTACCCCGACATCGTTCACATACGATGATCAATGGAACACGGAGAGTTATATTAGGCCGAGGGCTGGTGTCGTCCGCCAGATGCCTCGACCGACTCCGCCGAGATCGCCCAGATCGCCCAGATCGCCCAGGGGATGCCCGTATGACCATCTGTGATCAGCGGCCCACGCTCGGGTCGACGTTCGACCCGCGGTCCAACAATTAGCGCGTATCCGCGGAACGGTCAGCACCTCATCCGAGCCAGGGCCGGCTGCTCAGGACATATTGCCATGCCTGTACGGACGCGCCGACGGAATGGAAATCGGCACCCCGCACAGCAGGAAGATCTTCGACATGCTCAGCACCCCGCCGACCAGAATGGGTCCCGCGGCGAGAGCCAGGAGCACCGGACGGTCGTTCCAGCCAGGCCGGGCGAACAGGTAGACGACGACGAAGAGGGCGAGCCAGTAGGCAACTCCGGCCTCCACCGGCTGGTTGAGGACTCCCGACAACCGCCCGTTGTTCAGGGCCAGCAGGCGTGATCACAAGATGGTACGGAGAAAGACCACGAAACATTCCTCCGGCCGGCAAAAAGAGAAGAATTCCGCCGTACACGACGACCTGCTCGGTTCGCATTCCACCGGCCAAATACGGACCGAATCCGGCAATGACCGCCGGGTAAATCCAGGCTTTCGCGGTGCTGGTTGGAGCAACATTCAATGGCTGGGACACCGCAGCACCATGGCACACGACCAGAGCGATTCCCCACGATTTCCAGCCCGGCGAGGAGGGCACCGCGGTCCACCCACCGCCGTTCGATTCCTCGACTGCCGGCCGGCCGAGCACCGTGCTAACCGGCCGGCTGGCGTGGTGATTGGCCGGGCCGACCACGGGAAGGTGGAGCACGGAGGCGTACCGGGAACGGCCCGGGACGCACAGACGCCGCTGCCGGACCCGCTGTGGGTGCCGGCCAAGGAGGCCGCCATGACACAGCCAGCCCCGGAACCCGGGTCGTGGAGCGTGGACGACGCTCCCCTGGAGCCCGCGGAGATCCTGGACAGTGACGAGCTGGGTTCGACCGAGGCTGGCCGGGATCCGCTCGACGACGCCTGGGACGCACCTGACCGGCCGAGCCAGAACCTGCGTTTCCCGAACACGCCGAGGGAGGAACGCGCGGGCGCCTCCCTCGATCGGCTGCTCGCCGCGGAGCTACCCGACCCGGACCCCTACCGGGAGGCCGAGCAACAGCAGAGCGCCCCCGATGGCCCCCGGGATGACCACACCCGCCGGGACGGCTCCGCCGAGGAGAGCGCTCTGCATCTGGAGTAGCCGCATCTGGAGTAGCCGCATCTCGAGCAGCCGCATCTCGAGCAGCCGCGCCTCGAGCAGCCGCGCCTCGAGCAACTGCACCCGGAGCCGGTCCCATACGTGGACTACCCTCCTCAGCGTGGCATCCGACCTCGGCGGCGTGGGCACCACGAGCCGCGCACTCGACCCGGATGGCAGGTCTGCGGCGCCGCGGGCGCGGGCGCGGACCCTGCGGATGGGGACGCAGGGGCAGTGGACGCCGCGGGCGAGGCTGGCCGGCTTCGCTGTCGTGGGCGCGGTCGCGGTACTCGCCGCCATCCGGGTGTATGCCGTCGATCCGGCACATCCAGGGCACTACCCGGCGTGCCCATTTCGCTGGGCGACGTCGCTGGACTGCCCGGGATGCGGCACCTTGCGCGCCGCCCACCAGGTGCTGCACGGTCATCTGGGGGAAGCGGCGAACTACAACCTGTTCTTCGTCGTGGTCGCGCCTATCCTCGTCGTCGGCTGGCTGACGGCGGTCGCCCGCGCCGCGGGGTGGCGACGTCCCCTGCCCCGCGTTCCGGCCCGGATGCTGCCCGCGATCCCGATTCTGGTGATCGCCTTCTGGGTCCTGCGCAACCTGCCACTACCCGGCTGCACCTGGCTCGCGGCCTGACAACCGGCGGCGCGGGCATGCGGGCAGCGGCTGGGCCAGGTCAGCGGCGGCCGAGCAGGTAGCAGGCGATGGCGGCGGTGGCAGCGACGTTCAGTGAGTCGACCCCGTGGGCCATGGGGATCCGCACCCGGGCGCTCGCCGCCGCCTGGGCCGGCGGGGACAGGCCCGGGCCCTCGGTGCCGAGCAGCAGCGCGACCCGCGCCGCCGAGCCGTCGCGGTCATCCGCGCCACCAGGCCTGTTCGAGCCGGCGGATATGCGGGCGGCGAAGGCGCCCAGGTCGTCCGCGTCCGAAGCCGGGGTGAGGGCGAGCAGGTCGAAGCCGGCCGTGCGCAGCTCACCGAGCGCGGTCGGCCACGGGTCGAGCCGGGCATATGGCACGGCGAAGACCTCGCCCATCGACACCCGGACCGACCGGCGGTACAGCGGGTCGGCACTGCGCGGACTGAGCAGCACCGCATCCATCCCGAGCCCGGCCGCCGACCGAAAGATCGCACCCAGGTTGGTGTGGCTGACGATGTCCTCGCAGACCAGAACCCGGCGGGAAGTGATGAGCAGGTCCGCCGCGGCCAGCGGTGGGCGCCGGCACATCGACGCGAGCGCCCCCCGGTGCACCTCGAAGCCGGTGATGGCGGCGAGCACGTCCGGGCCCGCGACGTAGACCGGCACGTCCCCGGGAAGCCCCGCCGGCACCGCGCCGAGCCGCGCTGGCGAGACCAGCACCGAACGCGGCCGATAACCGGCGCGCAGGGCACGGTCGATGACCCGCTCGCCCTCGGCGATGAACAGCCCATCGGCCGGTTCCCGCCGACGACGCAGCGCAACGTCGGTGAGAGCGACGAAATCGCCGACCCGCGGGTCGGCCGGATCCTCGATCTGGATGGGGCCGGGGCCCGGGCCCGAGCCGGTGACAGGACTGGTGACAGGACTGGTGCCAGAGCCGGAGACAGAGCTGGTATCCGGGCTTGAGCCGACAGCCGGGTCGTCCGGGCCGGTCGCGATGGGTGGCGAGCCGTCACCCAGGTGAAACGCGCGGGCCGCAGAATCGGCGGCCATGACCTCCTCCGCCGCCATCAACGCTCCTGTTCCCGCCGATCTGCTCGTTGTCGGCGCCGAGCTGGTCGCGACCGTGGACGCCGACCGCCGGGAGATCCGCGGTGGCTGGGTCGCCGTCACGGACGGGCTGGTCAGCGCACTCGGCGGGCCCGGCGACCCCCCGCCACCGGCGGTTCGCGTCCTGCCGGCCAGCGGCGGACTCGTCACCCCCGGTCTGGTCAACACTCACCACCACATCTATCAGAACCTCACCCGGGCCTATGCGCCCGCCCTGGGCGGCACCCTGTTCACCTGGCTGTCGACGCTCTACCCGCTGTGGTCGCGGTTGGACGAGGAGGCGGTGCACGTCTCGGCGTACGTGGGCCTGACCGAGCTCGCGCTCGGCGGCTGCACGACGAGCACCGACCATCTGTACGTGCATCCGCGTGGCGGCGGCGACCTGATCTCGGCGGAGATCGCCGCGGCGCGGGAGCTCGGGATGCGCTTCCATCCCACCCGCGGGTCGATGTCCCGCTCGGTGAAGGACGGCGGGTTGCCGCCGGACTCGGTGGTCCAGGACGAGGACGAGATCCTCGCCGAGTCCGAGCGGCTGGTGGCTCGCCATCATGACCCGTCACACGGCGCCATGGTGCGTCTCGCCCTCGCGCCGTGCTCGCCGTTCTCGGTGAGCCCGCGGCTCATGCGCGCCACCGCCGAGCTCGCCGAGTGCCTCGACGTCCGGCTGCACACCCATCTCGCCGAGGATCCACAGGAGGACGAGTACTGCCTGGCCACCTTCGGCCGCCGGCCCATCGACCAGTTCGCCGAGGTCGGCTGGGGCTCGGACCGAGCGTGGGTAGCGCACTGCATCTGCCCGGATCCCGAGGAGGTCACCCGTCTGGGGACCTGGGGCACCGGGGTGGCGCACTGCCCGAGCAGCAACATGATCCTTGGCGGCGGGCTCGCCCCGGTCGCCGAGCTGCGCGCCGCCGGGGTTCCCGTGGGGCTGGGCTGCGATGGTTCGTCGTCCGCGGACGCGGCCTCGCTCTGGTTGGAGGCACGCACCGCGATGCTGCTCGGCCGGCTGCGCCACGGCAGCGCCGCGATGTCCGCCCGGGACGCGTTGGAGATCGCCACCCGTGGTGGGGCGGGCTGCCTCGGCCGGGTCGGGGAGATCGGGGAGCTGTCCGTCGGCGCGGTCGGGGATCTGGTCGTCTGGCCACTGGACGGAGTGGCCTTCGCCGGGGCCTTGTCCGACCCGATCGACGCCTGGCTGCGCTGCGGCCCGGTGGCCGCCCGGCACACCGTGGTGGCCGGGAAGCTCCTCGTCGAGGACGGTGTCCCCGTTCATCCGGGACTGTCGGAGATGCTGGTCCGGCACCGGCAGCTTGCCGCCGGCATCCAGCGCGCGTTCGACGATGCCGGCATCACGGGCGCCGGCATCTCCGCGACCGCCCGGACGGATCCGGCCGGCGGCCCCCGATGACCAGCGAGGTTGCGATGACCAGCGACAGTCCGGCGATCAGTGCGGACGCGGCGGCCGGCGCCGCGCTCGCGGCGGCGCTCGAGGCGCTGCCCAAGGTGGAGCTGCACTGCCATGTCGAGGGGACGATGCGCGCGTCCACCGTGGTGGAACTCGCCCGGACGGCCGGCATCCCGCTGCCGACCGCGGACGTCACCGAGCTGTACCGGTACACCTCGCTGGATGAGTTCCTCTCGGTGTTCTGGCTGGTGCAGTCGACGTTGCGGACCCGGGATGACTGGGCGCGGCTCGGGTACGAGAGCGTTCTGGACGCCGCGAGGCACGGCCGGGTCTACGGCGAGCTGTTCTTCACTCCAGCCCGGCACCTCGCCGCCGGCACCGCGCTCGCCGACGTGGTCGCGGGGCTCGCCGACGGGCTGGCCGCCGCCGAGGCGGAGACCGGGTCGATCACCATGCTCATCGCCGACATCGACCGGGCGTTCGGCCCCGCGGCGGGCGTGCGGATGGTCGAGGAACTCGGCCGGCTGCGCCGCGCGAACGCCCCTGGCATGGCCCGAGTGCTTGGCGTGGGGATGGACTCCACCGAACTCGGGGTGGATCCGGCGTCATTCCGGGAGGCCTACCGGCTCGCCGCCCGGCACGGGTTCCGGCTCACCGGGCACCAGGGCGAGAACAGCCCGCCGTCGGCGATCGCGACCCTCGTCGACGATCTCGGCGCCGAGCGGGTCGACCATGGGCTGTCCCTGGTCGACGATCCGGAGCTGGTCGCCCGGTTCGCCGCCGAGCGCATCCCGCTGACGGTCTGCCCCAACTCCAACATCCGCATCGCCAACGCCTTCCCCGCCCTGGCCGCCCACCCGTTCCCGGCGATGCGCGCCGCCGGCCTGCTGGCCACGTTGAACACCGACGACCCGGCGCTGACCGACCTGGACCTCGGCTACGAGTACGCCTCGTGCGCCGCCGCCTTCGGCTACACGTTCGACGACATGGTCACGATCGCCCTGGACGGCGTGGCCGCAAGCTGGCTGCCCGCCGCCGAGTCGGCCGCCCTGCGCACCCGGATCAGCGCCGCCGCCGACGCCCTACGCCCGGACTGACCGGACTGACCGGACTAGCTGGGCTGGCCGGAAGCCGGGCGGTCGGGCCGGACGAGGCCGAGATCGAGCGTGCGCAGCAGGTCGACGAAGCCGCGCACCACTGCCCCGGCCTGCGACCAGCCGTCGATCCGGGCGTAGGCGACCACGTCGCGCAGCGGCGGATCGGCGAGGTCGACCCGGCCGATGTGCTGGTCGGACGGAACCGCCGGCCCCGGGACGAGCGCCACGCCGAGCCCGGCCGCGGCGAGCCGGACCGCGGCATCCACCTGGTGGGTCTCGACCACCCCCCGCGGCTGGAAGCCGGCCACCGCGCATGCCTGCGCCACCACCTGGGCCAGACCGTGCTCGGAGGCGTAGAGCACCCAGTCGCGCTCGGCGAACGCGGCCAGCGCGACCCCCGTCCGCCCGGCATACGGATCGCCCGGCGGCACCACCACCGCAAAGCGTTCGGCGCCGAGCGACCACAGTGGCCCCGACCAGCTGGCCGGACGCGGCCCGATCCCCACGTCGGCCCGGCCGGCGGCGACGAACTCCTCCAGTGCTCCCCGGGCGGGAAACTCGGTGATCCGCAGCGCCGTGCCAGGATGAGCGGGACGCCAGTGCGCGACCGCCCGCGGCAGCACCCAGGTCGACAGCGACGAGACGGCCGCGACGTGCAGCGACCCGCCGCCCTGCCCGGCGGCGGACCGTGCCCGGCCGACCGCGCTCTCGGCCGCGGCCAGCGCCGCCGGCACGCCGTCGAGGAACGCCTGCCCGGCCGCGGTGAGGCGCACCCCCCGGGCCGTCCGCTCGAACAGCTCAGCGCCCAGGGCCACTTCGAGTGCGTGGATCTGCTGGGACAGCGACGGCTGGGCGAGATGCAGCCGCCGCGCCGCCCGGGTGAACGATCCCTCCTGCGCGACCACCACGAAGTAGGACGCCTGTCGCAGGTTCAGCCATCCGCGCATCCGCGGACCCCTCCTTCCTCCGCCGCCTCCGTCACTCCTGTGCCGCCTCCGTCACTCCTTCGCCGCGCCTGCGCCACGCCCATAGGAGACTCCTATGCCTGCTCGGGGGCAATGCGTCTTGGACGGATGGACCAGGTTGACGGACGATGGCCCGAACGGACAGCAGCCCCGAACCGTCCGGGCTCGTCCGAACGGTTCGGTTCGCCGACGACGACGTCGGCTCGGACGCCGCCAGAGTGCGGCGTCCCGGCGGACGGAGCGCGGTAGCGATCATGAGCAGCGGAGAAGCGGGCAGGACAGCGCCGGGCGGTTCCGCGCAACCGTCCTCGGCCCGAACGGCGGATCCAGCGCGCAGGGCCGGCCCGGCGGGGACGACGGTGCTCGCTGGCGGCCGGGTGATCAACCCGGCCCGTGGCTTCGACCAGGTCGCGGACGTGATCTGCGCCGATGGGCGGATCCGCGCGGTGCTGCCGACCGGCCAGGCAGGCATCCTGGGCCAGGCGGGCATCCTGGGCCAGGCGGACGCCGCGGGCCAGGCGGGGCACGTGCCGCCGGACGCGACAGTGATCGACTGCACGGGGGCGATCGTCACGCCGGGGCTGATCGACCTGCACACCCACGTGTACCCGGGGCTCGGGGACTTCTGCGTGCATCCGGACCGGGCGGGCGTGGACGTCGGCGTCCCGGTGGTCGTCGACGCGGGGACGTCCGGGGTACGCACGTTCGGCCTGGCCCGCGCCTTCGTCGAGGGGCCGAGCGTGCGCACCCGGGTACTCGCTCTGCTCGATCCGTGCCTGCTGTACCTCGCGACCAAGGACTTCATCGCCCACCGTCTGGAGATCGCCAATGATCCGCGCAACCTCGACCTGGAGGCGACCGCCGCCACCGTCGAGGCCCACCGCGACATGATCGTCGGCTTCAAGGTGCGGGCGACCGTCACCGACGACCCGCGCAGTTCGCCGTTCCTCGAGGGCACGAAGTCGATCGCCGGCGATCTGCCCATCATGATTCACCTCGGCCGCTACCCGTACACGGCGAGCCTCGGCAACCTGGATGCGATCAGCGCCCTGCGCCCCGGCGACATCGTGACCCACGCGTTTCGCGGCCACTCCGGCGCGCTGGTGGACGACGACCGGGCCGTCGAGGCGCGGTTCGCCGCCGCGGTCGAGGCGGGCGTGCGGCTGGACGTCGGGCATTCCGGCGCCGACTTCCGGTTCGCCGCGGCCCGGGCGCTGATCGACCTCGGCTACCCGCCGTTCACGATCAGCACCGACCTGAACCTGTTCAACACCGAGGGACCGGTGTGGTCGCTGACCGAGACGATGTCGAAGATCTGGGCACTCGGGGTCGAGCTTACCGACGTCATCGCCATGGTCACATCACACACCGCAACCGCGATCGGGCGGGCGGACTCACTCGGCACCCTCGAGGTCGGCCGAGATGCCGAGGTCAGCGTCCTTCGCAGCGAGACGGGTGACTTCTCGTTCACAGATGGATTCGATACAATCCGTCATCCACGGCGACTGGTCCCGGTCGGGTGTCTCCGGGCCGGAATTTGGTACAAAGCAAGGGAGCACCTCGCCGGGCCCACCCCGGCCGGGCCCACCCAGACCGCCGCCGTCGGCGCCGTGCATCGACCCCCCCGATCGGTGCGCCAAGCGTCGGCGGCGGCCTCGGCCGTCGCCGCGCCTGTTGCTCCCGGGCGTCCCACCGGGTCAGGGTGAGCCCGTGGCCTACGTGATCACGGCGGCGTGCATCGATGTCACCGACCGATCCTGCGTGGCCGAGTGCCCGGTGGACTGCGTCTACGAGGGTCGGCGCAAGCTCTACATCCATCCCGAGGAGTGCATCGACTGCGGCGCCTGTGCCCTGGTCTGCCCGGTGGACGCGATCGTCTGGGACCGTGACCCGGGCGGCGACCCGAGCGCTGACCCGAGCGGTGACCCGGGCGCCACGCACCTCGCTGACGCGCACGTGTTCTTCTTCCAGGCGCTGCCCGGACGCACCTCCCCGATCGGCAGCCCTGGTGGGGCAACGGGTCTCGGCCCGCTCGGCGTCGACACGCCGCTGGTCGATGCCGTCCGCCGCCCCGGCACACCAGACTCGGCCCGATGACGCGCGACCCGATCGCCCGGACCACGTTGGCGCCCGAGGTCGTCGCCCGGCTCACCGCGGGTCTCGGGTCAGTTGACGCGGCGCTGGCCGCCCGACATCCCGGTGCGCTCGGCAGCGGTCGACGCCAGCCCGTGCACACCTGCTACCTGCCGGCCGACCAGATGCGGGCGGACGTCGTCCCCGACTGGGGCGTACGAGCCGCACAATTACTGCGCCGGCACGCCCCCGACCCGGACGGCCTGGCCAGGGCCACCGATGGCGACCTGACGCCCGGCGTCGCGGCGGCCGTCCACACCCACGTGACCCGCACGCTTGCCACCGAACCCGTCCAGGACCTGCGGGTCGACCTGGAGGACGGCTACGGCCTGCGCCCCGACGACGTCGAGGACGCCGACGCCGTGCGCGCCGCCGAGGCGCTGCGGGCCGCGGCGGCCGCCGGTACCCTACCCGCACGCTACGGCCTGCGGCCGAAGTCCCTGGACCCGGCGGTGCGGGCCCGAGGTCTGCGTAGCCTCGACCTGTTCCTGACCACGCTCGTCGCCGAGGACGGGCCGCCACCCGGCCTAGTGATCACGCTGCCGAAAGTGAGCGCGCCCGAGCAGCTGTTGGTGTTCGTCGACGTGCTCGGTGCCCTGGCGGGACGGCTCTGCCTGCCCGTCCCAGTCGGCGTGGAGGTGCAGGTGGAGACGCCCGCGGCGGTGCTCGCCCTGCCCAAGCTTGTCCGTGCGGGTCTGGGTCTTGGTCTTGGTCTTGGTCCTGGCCCGGGTCCTGGCCTGAATCCGGGCGCGGGCATGGGCGGGGGCGCCGCCGGGCGGCTCGTCGGCCTGCACGTCGGCACCTATGACTACTCCGCGTCGCTCGGGATCGGTGGGGCCGATCAGGCCAGCGACCATCCCGCCGTCGAGCACGCGACGACGATGATGCAGCTCGTGGCGGCCGGCACCGGGATCGACGTCGCCGACGGCTCGTCGAACCTGCTTCCCGTCGACGCGGGCGGGCGGCCCTCGGAAGGCCGGGCTGACGTTCACCGGGCCTGGCGCCGGCACGCGGGTCTGGTTCGCCGAGCCTGGCACCGTGGGCTCTACCAGGGCTGGGACCTGCATCCGGGGCAGCTGGTGAGCCGGCACGCCGCCGTCGCCGGCTGCCTGCTCGCCGGGCTGGACAACACACTCGCGCGCCTCGGCGCCTATCTCACCGGTCGGGCTGCTGTCACGGGTGCGGCGCCCGGCCCGGGGGGTGCCTCGGTCGCCGACGAGCCGGCCACCGGCCGGGCGCTGGCCGGGCACGTGCTGCGGGCCCTGGACGCGGGACTACTCGACGACCACGCGCTCGAGGCTGCCGGGCTGCGCCGTTCGGATGTGCTCCACCTCGACAACCGTCCGTACCCCCAAACCGACGGCCGCTAAACCCAACACGGGCGGCGCACGAGCGGGGCCGGGAACAGCCCTGGTCCGTCCACGACCCCCCGCCATGGCCGCCGCCCTCGCCGACCTGATGCATCGCTTCGGCCCGAAGAGCCCTGAGGACGTCGACGGCTGAACCGGCCACGCCTCGTGCGCAGCCCCCGGGTCCTGCCAGCGGGACGGCGCCAGATCCTCGATCACGCGGCTTTTTCCGCGCCGATGCCGTCGCCGTCGCCGTCGCTCAGGGCGAAGGTGCGGCGGCAGTGGCGGAGCAGAACGGGCAGGGCGGGACTGGGAGTAGCTGTCCAGACGAGCGCGAGCATGGCAAGGGCAGGGGCGTCGGCGATGGGCAGACAGCGCAGCCTCTCGCCAGGTTCGACGATCATGGATGCGGAGAGGATCGCGACGCCGAGACCGCGGGCGGCCAGGTCCGCCACGGTCCGCGGCGCGGCCGCCTGCACGGCGAAGCGGGGTCGGACACCTGCCGCGGTACAAGCCCGTTCGAGCACGGCCCGGATGCCGGTGCCGGTCGGCAGGCAAGCCAGCGGGTAAGCCGCGAGCTCGGTCAGGGTGACCCCAGGCCGCGCCGCCAGCGGATGACCGGGGGCGACCGCCGCGACCAGCGACTCGCCGAGCACGGGCAGCATCCGCGGCTCGCGGGCGACGTCGTCCGCGGCGGCGCCGACGAGCGCCAGCTCCAGCGCGCCGGTGCGAACCTGCTCGATCAACCGGTCGGAGGAGTCCTCGACCACGCTGAGATCGACGCCGGGATGCGCCTCATGGAAGGCGGCGAGCGCCTCGAACCAGGGCTCGACCGTGCAGGACGCGACCATCCCGACAGCCAGGCGCCCCCGGACGAGCCCCCGCACGTCGTCGACCGCCTCCCGCACGGCGGCGACCGCGGCGAGCGCGCGTCGGGCGGGATCGAGGGCGGCCTCACCGGCGGTGGTCAGGGTGGCAGCGCGGCCCGAGCGGTCGAACAACTCGGCGCCGAGCTCGTGCTCGAGCGCGCGGATCTGCGCGCTGACTCCGGACTGGCTGATGTGCACCCGCCCGGCCGCCCGGGTGAAGTTCGCCTCCTCAGCGACCGCCAGAAAGTACTCCAATTGCCGCATTTCCATAAGCACAGATTCTAGATCTCAGTAGAACCATCTGTTGGACTTCTGGTTCTCCGTGCCCGCATTCTGGTGCCACGTGCACCTCAGAAGCACGCATCACGAACCCCCGCCAGTGGAGGAGTCCCAAGTGAGTGACACCACGTTCACCCGTGACCACATCACCAGCCGCCCGATCGCCAGCGGCCCGGTCACCAGCCGCGAGCATGCCCGTGTGCCGGAGGACCTGACCCGGCTGTTCGTCGAGCGGGCCAACGCCGGCGACGCCTCCGGCATCGCCGAGCTCTACGAGCCCGGGGCAGTGATGGCCTACCCGCCCGGCAGCCAAACCGTGGGCCGCGAGGCCATTCGGGCGCTGTGGGAGCAGGTGCTCACGCACCAGCCACATTTCGAGTTGGAGGACCCGCTGCCCACTCTGGTCAGCGGGGACATCGCGCTCACGTCCACCGCGCCGCGCGACGGCGCCGGTGCCCGCGCCCAAGTGGTCCGCCGCCAGCCGGACGGCACCTGGCTGCGCCTGCTCGACCAGCCTGAGTTCACCCCCACCGGCAATCCCACACGCTGAACGGCCCATTCGCGGTTCCGCGGAACTCTCGATCATGACGTTCCGCGCGATTATCGATCATGGTGTTCCACGGAACCGCCCGTATGGCCCATCCGCGCCAGGCCGTCCAGGCCTGGACCCGTCCGCGCGGCCCATCCGAGACTGGGCCCCGTCCAGGGGGCTGGGCCCTGTGCCGGTTTAGCTGCCGCGGTAGGTCGAGTAGCCATAGGGGGCTAGCAGCAGCGGGACGTGGTGGTGTTCCGCCGGGTCGCCGACCTCGAACGCGATCGTGACCTCGGGGAAGAACTCCGAGCGGGCGCTGGTGTCGAACACCAGCCGCCAGCGCCCGGGGGCGGTCAGGGGCAGCGCGCCCACCCGGCCGTCGACGTCGGTGACCGCCTCGGCGGCCAGACGCCAACCGGAGGCCGGCTCATCGCGTTCCAACCGAACGCGCACCCCGGTGGCGGGGCAGCCGGCGGCGGTGTCCAGCACGTGGGTGGACAGGCTCACCTCCGGTGCCCCTAGACCCCGGTGACCAGGTGGCGGATGCGCAGTGCGGTGATCTCCGCCTGCTGCCCGGCGGCGATGCGCAACTCCTCGGCGGGATCGTGGGTCATCCGCTCCTGGAGCAGGTCGAGCATCTCCGGCGCGGTCCTACCGGCTGCGCGGACCAGGAAGATGTAACCGAAACGCTCCTCGTAGGCGGCGTTACCGGCGACGAAGGCGGCCTTGGTCTCCTCGGACGCCTCGTCCATCGCAGCCTGCTCCCGACGGGGGGCGTCGAGGGAGACGATCGACGCCCGAGCGGTCGTCGGCGGCGCGGGGGTGCGGGGTGGGCGCTCCCCGATCCGGGGGTGCGCGGTGAACGCCTCCAGCCAGGCCGGCTCGGGCACCTCCCACCATTCCTGCTCGGCGGCGGGCAGGAGCGCCGCGAGGGTGCCGAACGGGCGGCGGGCCACCACCGCCTCGGCCCAGTCCTCGGAGCCGCAGCAGGCCAGCAGCTCCTCCCGGGCCGCGTCCGGCGACAGCGCGTCGAACCAGCGCATAGCCAGCGCCTCGCGGCCGGCGAGGGTCGGCGCGCCGGTCAGGCGCAGGCGGGCCAGCCCTCCGTCGGGGATGGCGTCGACCCGCACGTGCGTGGCCTGGACGGGCACCTCCAGGTCGAACAGATGCCGGGTGTTGGGCTGGACGCGGGTGCGGGGAAGCAGCGGAAACCAGTCGGTGACGGCCTCGACGTCGTCGGGGTCAATCAGGTCAGGATGGTCGGCCGCCCACAGTTCGACGGCGCGCGGCGCATTGCCGCGGAAGTGCCGGGTGTCGACCTCGGCCCGCACGATGAGGCCCTGGGTGGACAGGCGGACCGTAGCCCAGTCGTGCCCGGTGCCGCGGCGGCGGCGCGTCTCCCAACCCTCGCCCATCGCCCGTGCCTCACCGGAGGCGTTGAGGTTGTGCCGGTCACCGT
Source organism: Frankia sp. AiPa1 (assembly GCF_023243075.1). Taxonomy (GTDB): domain Bacteria; phylum Actinomycetota; class Actinomycetes; order Frankiales; family Frankiaceae; genus Frankia. Next base: position 67,965 of record NZ_JALKFZ020000184.1, read on the forward strand.
AGTGCATGTCGCTGGCCGCGATGACCATCCCGCCGAGGTAGGCGGCGGCGAGATCGGAGGTAACCCGGTCGAGCAGACGGGGATCTGGCACGACCGTGCCATGCACCCGCAGCCGGGCGACGCCGCCATCGGGGTGGATGGTCAGGCGCAGATGGGTGATGCGGGTCTGGCCCGAATCGGCCACGGCCAGCACGTTCACCGCGTCGGCGGCGATCGGGGTATGCCCGACCAGCTCCACCCATTCGACCCCGGGGTCGGCGGCCTCGGCGGCGGATGGGTAGCCGGCGAGGGTCGCCCCGTGGATCTCGACGGCCTCGGGGGCGTTGCCGGTGAAGTGGGTGGTGTCCACGGTGATCGCCCGCGCGATGCCGGGCGCGCCGAGGCGGACGACAGCCCAGTCGGCCCCGGGCAGGTCGCGGCGGCGACGAGTCTCCCAGCCGTCGGTCCACTGGCCACGCTCGGTGAACTCCCCCGGGCGGATCACCGGCGGCTCGGGCAACAGCATCCGTTCGGCGAACGCGAAGAACTCGTCGTTGACGGCCACGACCGTACCGCCGAAACGGGCCGCGGCCAGATCGACGAGATTGGTCAGATCGGGCTCGTCACTCATCAGCTTTCCCTCTTCTCCGGGTCAACCGGGCCGTCGTGAACCCCGCGCGATACTGCCTGTGGCGTGCTTCTCATCGGGCCAGCAGACGTCTCATCGGGCCAGCAGACGCCCCCGCGGCGGGCGGTCGCCGTCGGCGCGCACCCCCCGCAGGTAGGTCGCCCGGACCAGTCCGTCCAGGCTACGACCAGCGTAGGGGGTCAGCGGGTGCCGGTGCCGCAGCATGGCCGGCTCCACCAGGTACGACCCGTCTGGGTCGAAGACGACGAGGTCGGCGTCGGCGCCCACGGCGATGCGGCCCTTGGCCGGCAGGCCGGCGAGATCGGCCGGCCCCGCACACATCCAGGTGACCACGTCGGCGAGCCGGTGCCCGCGGACGCGGGCCTGCGTCCACACGGCGGACAGCCCGAGCTGCACCGATGCGATCCCGCCCCAGGCGGCGGCGAAGTCGCCGGTGTCGATCTGCTTCACCTCGGGCGTCGACGGAGAGTGATCGCTAACCACCCCGGCAAGCAGACCCTCGGCCAGCGCATCCCACAACCGGTCCAGGTTCGCCCTGCCCCGGATGGGCGGTGCGCATTTGAACACAGTGGCCCCGTCGGGCACCTCCTCGGCCGTGAAGGTCAAATAGTGCGGGCAGGTCTCGGCGGAGAAGGGCAGGCCCTCCGCACGGGCGGTGAGGATGTCATCGAGGGCGTCGGCGGCGGACAGGTGCAGCACGTGCAGTCGGGCCTCGGTCGCCGCGGCCAGCGCCGCAAGACTCGCGACGGCCTGCTTCTCGGCCGCGGGGGGACGGGACGCAAGCCAGCTCGCGAACGCGCGGCCGACCACGGGCGGCGCCGCCTCGAGCACCCCGGGCGATTCGGCGTGGACGACGGTGAGGGCGCCCATCCGGGCGGTGTGACGGGTGGCGGCGGCCAGCACGTCCATCGAGACGTGCGGGAACTCCTTGACCCCCGAAGGGGCCAGGAACGCCTTGAAGCCGAACACCCCGGCGTCGTGCAGAGCGGCAAGGTCATCAAGGCTGCGAGCGTCAGCGCCGATGATGCCACCCCAGAAGCCGACGTCCACGGCGATCTGCCCGGTGGCGACCGCCCGTTTGGTCTCCAGCGCCGCGAGCGAGGTCGTCGGCGGGATGGCGTTGAGCGGCATGTCGATGATCGTGGTGACCCCGCCGGCCGCCGCCGCCCGGGTGGCGGTGGCGAACCCCTCCCACTCGGTACGGCCCGGTTCGTTGACGTGCACGTGACTGTCGACCACCCCGGGCAGCAGCGCGAGCGTGCCGAGATCGGTGACGGGCACGCCAGCGGGCACCTGGTCCGGCGCGGTGACCGCGGTGATCCGGCCGTCGGCGACATGCACCGCCGCCGGTCGTTCCCCGTCCGGCAGCACCACCCGGAGCGACCGCAGCACCCGCGGCCGCTCAGGCAGGTCCTCGACAGACCGCGCGGGGGCCAGGTCGGGGGGTACTGACCGGGTCGGATACGTCATGACGGTCCTTCTCCGAAGGGGCCACCGCTGGCAGCGTCAGCATCAGGCGGGTCGGCATCAGGCGGGCCGACGAGGTGATGGGGGCGGACGGGCACCCGGCGCAGGTCACGGCCGACGGCCGCACGGATCGCGGCGATGATCGCCGGCGTCGCCGTGCAGGTCGGCGCCTCACCAACGCCCTTCACCCCGTACGGAGCGTCCGGCTGCGGCTCGGTGACGGCGACGAAGTCGAGGTCGGGCACGTCCGCGGCGGTGGGGATGAGGTAGTCGTGGAAGGTCGGGTTGACCACCCGTCCGGCGTCGGTGACCAGTTCCTCCATCACGGCGAGGCCCAGACCCTGCGCGGTGCCACCTTCGACCTGGCCACGCAGAGCCAGCGGGTTGAGCACCGTCCCGCAGTCCTGGGCCAGAGCCATCGAGACGACCCGGACCAGACCGAGGTCAAGATCGACATCGACGACGGCCCGGTGCGCGGCAGCGGCGAACGCCACGTGCGGGTCGCCCTGGCCGGCGGCGCCGAGGGCGGTGGTACGGCGATGGTGGAAGGTGTACTCGGCCTCGACCGGTCCCATGGCCAGCGCGTCGGCCACGGACATCCGCAGCCCGACCTCGGCCCCGACGATCTGCCCGCCGGTGATGGTGAGACTTCGCCGGGCCGTCTCGACCACCGGCCCAGGCAGGCCTGCCGCGCGGGCAACCCGAGCGAGCAGCCGATCGACGACCGCCGCGCAGGCTCCCCGCACCGCCCCGCCACTCATCCAGGTCTGGCGCGACGCACTCGTCGAACCGGCACTGGCAACGGCGGTGTCGGCGGGCAGCAGCTCGATCTGGTCGATCCCGAGCTCGGTGCGGGCGATCTGGGCGGCGATCGTGACGAAGCCCTGGCCCACCTCGGCACAGGCGCTGTGCACCTGGGCATGCGGGGTGCCATCCGCCGCGAGTGCCAGACGCACCCGCGCGGTGGACGCGTCGTCCACCCCCTCGGAGAACAGAAGGTTCTTGTACGCCAGCGCGTAGCCGATGCCGCGGCGCACTCGGGAGGGTTCCGCCATGGCGGGCAGGCCCCCGGGCAGGGACAGCCCGGTCGGGTCATGCTTCGCTGGCGGAGGCAGGGGTCGGGCGGCGACGAGAGTGATCAGTTCACGGGCCGGCAGTGGCCCGCCGAGCACCTGCCCCGTGGGCAGCACATCGCCCGGTTGGAGGGCGTTGCGCACGCGCAGCCCGACGGGATCCAGTCCGAGTGCGTCGGCCAGCCGGTCCATCTGGGCTTCGTGACCGATGGTCACCTGGGGCACGCCGAACCCACGCATGGCCCCGCATGGGGGGTTGTTGGTGCGTACCACCAAGCCGTGCAGCCGGGCATGCGGCACCCGATAGGGGCCGGCCGCGTGGGTGATCGCGTTCGCGAGCACCGCCGGTGAGGACGACGCATAGGCGCCGCCATCGAGCAGCACCCGGGCGGTGACGCTGACCAGCTCGCCGTCGTGGGTCGCGGTGTGGCGCAACCGCATCCGGGCGGGATGGCGGTGCGGATGGCCCAGGAACGACTCGACCCGGTCGTAGGCGATCCGCACCGGCGCACCCGCCGCCCGCGCCAGTAGCGCGGCGTGGATCTGCACGGTGATGTCCTCGCGTCCCCCGAACGCGCCCCCCACTCCGGCCAGGGTTAGTCGGACAAGCTGTTCCGGAAGGGCCAGGCAGGCAGCTATCTGCTCCCGGTCGGAGTGCAACCACTGGGTGGCAACCAGCAGGTCGATGCCGCCGTCGGCCGCGGGGATCGCCACCGCGGCCTCGGGGGCCAGGAACGCCTGGTCCTGCATGCCGATGGCATAGTCGTCCTCGACGACGACCGGCCCATGAACACCGTCCTCGCCATGCCTGATGTCGATCTCACGGAACAGGTTGCCGTTGGGATGCAGCGTCGGCGTGTCCGCAGCCAGAGCACGGCGCGGGTCGGTGACGGGGGGCAGCGGCTCGTAGTCCACCTCGATCGCGGCGAGCGCGTGACGGGCGGCGCGGGCGTCGACAGCGGCCACCGCGGCGACCGGTTCGCCCGCGTAACGGACCTCGCCCCGGACACCACCGAAAACGGGCTGGTCGGCGACGATGAGCCCGTAGGTGGCCAGACCCGGCACGTCGGCGGCGGTGACCAACACGGCGACCCCGGGAACCCGCCGGGCCGCGGCGGTGTCCAGGTGGCGGATGCGGGCCCGGGGATGCGGCGAGCGCAGCGTCCGGGCGTGCAGCATCCCTGGGACTTGCAGATCGCCGACGTACCGGAACCGGCCGTGCACCTTGGCCGGACCGTCCGGGCGGCGCACGGAATGACCGATCCCTCGCCCGTCCGGACCAGCCGCACGGCTATCCGGAAGGGCCGCGGGTCCGGCTGGGCCAGGTACCTGCCCGCCTGGGCCAGCCGCCGGCCCGGCTGGGTGGTCATGGGTGCCATTCGACATCGTCCTCACCCCCGATCGGGAGGATGCCCCGTTCCTGCTGCACGGCGCGGATGGCGGCGACTATGCGGCCGTAGCCGGTGCAGCGGCACAGGTTGCCGGCGAGGGCCTCGCGGATCTCCTGGTCGTCGGCGTCCGGTCGACGGGTCAGCAGCTCCGTTACCGCCACCACGAAGCCGGGGGTGCAGAACCCGCACTGCACCGCTCCTTCGGAGAGGAACCTCGCTTGTATCGCCCGGGCAAGCCCCGACGCACCGAGACCGGCGACGGTCACCACCCGGGTGCCGTCGGCATCGGCGGCGAGCACAGTGCAGGAGGCCGCGAGACGCCCGTCGATCAGCACCGAGCAGGCCCCGCACCGTCCCTGCTCGCAGGCGTCCTTCACGGCGGTGACCCCGAGGCGGTCACGCAGCACGGTCAGCAGCGAGTCACCGAGCCAGGCACCGCTGACGGTGCGCAGAAACCCGTCGACGTTCAGCCGGTAGAGCGCGAGGCCGCCCGCCTCCGCCGCTGCCTCTGCCTCCGCCTCTGCCTCTGCCCCGAGCGGGCGAGGCGGTTCAGGGCCGGCATTGGACCCGGCCTCGGACCCGCTCACCGTGCGCCTTGCGGACCGGTGCCGTCCACGTGGGGGGTGGCGGGGTCCGCGTGGGGGGTGTCGGGGCCGAAAGTGTCAGGGCGCAGGAAGTCAGAGTGGGGGGCAGCGGGAAGGAGAGTGGCCGCAAGGGCGGGGCGAGCGATAGCCGGGTTCAGGCAACGGGCAAACGCACGCCCGGCAAGCACCCCAGCCGCGTGGATGCGGTACCGCGCGGAACCGTGCGGACCCACCGGCAGGGTCGGGGTGAGGGCCTGCGTCGCCTCGGTCACCAGATCGGCGAAACGCGCCGCCGCGGCTGATGACACCGTCCCGGTGGCCCAGTCGACCGCCGCCTGTGCGTACGCCTCGGCCTCGACCATCCGGACCGGTTGCCGGCCGATCCCTCCGACCGCGCAGGCCAGGGTGTGACGCACCCGGTCCACGACGACGGCGCACGACACCTCGGCCGGGTAGGCGGCCTGCCGGCCTCCGATCTTCAGATAGGTCGCGGGGCCGCCCGGCCGGGCCAGACGCACGGCGGTGACAAGGGCGTCCGGCTCGGGCCGGGCGGCGAGGAAACGGGCCAGCGGCTGGCGACGCGGCCCGCGCGGGGAGACGGTGAGCACCTCGGCGTCTGCCGCGGTGAGAAAGGTCAGCAGGTCGCTGGCCGGGCGGGCCGAGCCGAGGGCGCCGCCAACCGTGCCGGTGTTGCGGATCTGCGCCGAGCCGACGACCCGGGCGGCTCGGGCGAGCCCAGGCGACAGGGACCAGCCCACGAGATCCGTGTAGGTCACCCCGGCCCCGATGGTGAGGCGGTCGGCGCCGGCACCCCGCACCCGCAGTTCGAGCACTCTGCGTAGCCCGATGATCGTCTGCACCTGACGCTGGCCGGCCCGTAGCGCGGGCACGAGGTCCGTTCCCCCGCCCAACAGGGCGGCCTCGAGACCCGCGGCGCGGGCGGCCGAAAGCATCTCCACCGCCTCGCCGACCGTACTCGGTCGCAGCATGCCCGACGCCGACCAGTGCATGACATCCGACCCTAGAGGCGCAAAGTTACAATGATGTTCGGCCTTTCGCCGCTCCACGGGCATCCTCGCCGCCCGCTTCGACTACTCCGGCAACGTCACCGACTGTTACACGACTGCGGGACACCCGAAACCTCGAACCGCTTTCGTCGGGCAGCGCCTCCAACCGACCACACGGCACGGACCGACACGTCAGTGTGACCGCACACGAGAATGGCGGGCGCGGGCGAGACGTGTGGCCAGACGGCCCAGAGGCGGGGTCCAGGCGGCGAGCCCCAGATGGCGAGCTCCAGATGGCGAGATGGACATGGCGCGTTTGCTCCGCAACACCGACCCCGCACTGCGACACGGCTGGCACCCGGTGGCGCTCGCCGCCGAGCTTGGCGACGCCCCGTTGCGGGTCCGGCTGCTGGGTGAGCCGTGGGTCGTCGCCCGACTGGGCGCTACTCTCACCGCCTTCGCCGACCGGTGTCCCCACCGGTTCGCACCCCTGTCCGCCGGGCGGGTCGAGGCCGGGGAGCTGGTCTGCGCCTATCACGGCTGGCGATTCGACAGCGCCGGAGCCTGCACGGCGGTCCCCGCGCTCGGGCCAGGGGTGCCGCCGCCCAGACGGGCCAGAGCGGACCCCGCATGGGGGGTGGCCGAACGCCACGGCCTGATCTGGATCGCTCCCGCGCGTCCCGTAGCGGACCTGATCGGCCTGCCAGACACCGACCAGCCAGACGCCAACCGGCCAGACGCCGACCAGCCGGAAAGCGGCCCGGCTGGGAGCGACGCGTTGCTGGCGGTCAGATCCGGCCTGGTCCAGCCGAGCGGGGGTGCGCCGAGGTTTGACGCGGTCTGGCTGACGCCAACCCGCACGACCACCTGTGCCGGGCTACTCGCCGACAACTTCCTGGACACAGCGCACTTTCCGTTCGTGCACGCCGGGACGATCGGCGCCGACGAGGACACCCTCGTCCGTCCCTATCAGGTTCGCCCGGACGGCCGGGGTTTCCTGGTCCGGATGGAGCAGGAGGTGGCCAATCCGGAGGATACCCTGGTCGCCACTGGCCACCATCCACTCGTGCAGCGACGCTGGTCGACCTATGCCTACCAACCGCCGTTCATGCTGCGGCTGCATCTGGAGTATCCCGATGCCGGGACGACGAGCACGATCCTGTTCTGTCTGCAGCCGGAGGACATCCGCGCGACCCGCGTCTACACCCTGCTGCTTCGCGACGATCTCGGCGGTGATCCGACTCGGATGGCCGCGGCGGCCGCGTTCGAGCAGGCGATCCTCGACGAGGATCTCGCGCTGCAGGAACGTTTCGACCTCGACGGTCTACCCGTGCCCGGCATCAGCGGCGAATCCAGCGACGAAGTGCATATCCGCGCCGATGCCGCCGGAGTAGCCCTACGACGAGCGCTCGCCGACCTCGCGGACCTCACCGACCCGGCATAGGCCGAGGGCCTCGGGTAGATCCGGGCCTGGCCAGCGGAGACCGGGCCAGCGCAGGGCCCGCCCCGAGAACGCCCAGACCCCACAATTTGTTACCGTCCGCACCGGGCACGAGAGCAAGATCCGGCCAACCAGGTCGCCAGGGGGGGCAAATCGGACACGAAGACGCCCACAACGACCTGTTTGGATCTTGGGTCGATCTGGGTCTGGGAATTTTGTCGCGCAACGTGACCCCGGCCGTGTGGCGCAGGCACGCCGGCCCTGAATGAGCCAGTGGAGTCCAATATTTCGACGTGGGGAGCTGCGATCAGGTTGGCGGGCATCCCGGAGCCTGGGAAGTCCGGAGCCTGGGAAGCCGGCGAAAACCCCGGAACCCCGGAAGCCGGCGGAAGCCCGAAAGCCGGCGGAAACCCCGGAAGCCCGGAAGCCGGGAGGAGCTCGGAAGCCGGGAGGAAGCCGGGAGGAAGCCGGGAACGCGGGAAGCCGGTGGGAACCCGGGAAGCGCTCATGATCGAAGCTTTACCAGGAGCTCGAGATCTCGTCCAGCAGCTCGGCGATCTGTTCCAGCAGCACCGCGCCTTCCCGCTGCTGCTCGCGGGTGAGGCTCGCGATGAGCCGTCCGTCGGAGTCGCGCACCGCGCGGTCCTTGGCGGCCAGCGCGCGCTCTCCGGCGGCGGTGAGGTGGACCGCGACGTGCCGCCGGTCCTGCTGGGAGGGAACCCGCTCGACCAGCCCGGCCCGCACCAGGTTCGTCACCGCGCGGGTCACCGTCGGCCCGCTCACCCCGGCACCGATCGCAAGATCGGACATCGTCAGCGCGCCGCCCCGCAACGGACCCATGATGATGTACTGCGCGATCGAGATGCCACTGCTGTCCTGCCGCTGCGTGGCCCGGCCCCGGGCCCGCTGCACCGCGCGCAGCAGCTCCCGCCACGCGGCAAGAAACGCCTCGCCGTCGTCAGGTCCGCAGTCGTCAGGTCCGCCGTCATCAGGTCCGCCGTCATCAGGTCCGCCGTCGTCGCTGGGCCGCTTGCCGTCGCTGTGCCGCTCGATGGGTCTGTTCCCTCGCTCACGCCTCGAACGGCAAGCTTAGGCCATCCTTCCCTGCCGCCGCAGACACCCCTTTTCCCGCAAGGACGCCGCCTCTCCGACGGCGGATATGTGACAGCCGGCCCAGTCGATTCGCCGCGCGTACGGGCTCTGGCCACGCCTACGGTGAGGGGTCGGTAGGCGCAGGCCAGGAGGCACGGACGGCATGACAGGGCAGGATGTGCCGGTGGTGGGGCCACGGGGGCCGGACAGTCAGGGTCGGGTGTGCAGCAGGCAGCCGAAGCCGGCCAGGGTTCGTAGCGGCAGCGGCAGTCGGCACCCGAGGTCCGCCGCGGCGGCATCGACGGCGGCCAGTTCACCGAGCACCGCCTCCCAGGGCGCGTCGCTCATCAGGCCGAGCAGTGGCAGGGGACAGGCCGCGCGCACCCAGCCCTGATCGACGACAACGAACCCGCCGCCCATCCCCTCGACGGCCCGGGCCGCGGTGAGCATGTCATCGTCGCTCGCGCCGATCACGATCAGCTGGCCGGGTGCCTGTGCCGTGGTGAACCCGAGAGCCCCGCGGACGAGCCCGCAGCCGCGCACCAGACCGACCTCGACCGGTACCGCGTCCTGCGGTCGCCCGAAGACCGCGACCTTCTGCAGGTCACGAGACGGATCCGCGACCGGCAGTCCACCGCGCGCCGTCGGCACCAACCGGGCGATCCGAAGTCCGTGGCGGGCCGCCGGGCTCGGCTCCGCCGTCGCCCCAAGCGCCCCTGCCCCGAGCATCCCTGCCCCGAACGCCTGGATGCCGACCGGGGCGACACCCGCCGGTCCACCACCCAACGCGCCATTGCCGACCGCGCCATCACCGACCCTCGCGATGCTGACCGCCGCGACGCTGCCGTCCTGGCCAGGCCCGGCCGAGTCCGGGACGGGGCAGGGGAAGGAACCGGCGTGCAGGTTCTCCGGCAGCCTGATCCGACCGATCGCCCAGTCCGGCACCGGGTCAAGGTTGTCGAACAGCGGCCGACCGGACTCGGCCGCGATGCGACCGCCGACCATCACGACGTCCGGCGGGACGGCGGCGGCCAGATCGGAGACGACCTGCAGGTCGGCAAGCCGGGTCGGTGTGAGTGAACCGAGCACGTGGTCCAGGCCGTACCGGCGGGCGGGCCCCAGGGTCCGCCGCCCGACCTCCTCCAGGGAGCTCGCCGCCCGCTCGACGCCGCGGTGGGCCTCGTGGTCCAGATGGCCGCGGGCGGCGAGCTCGGTGACCGTCCGGATCTCGCCGTCCGCCCGCTCGGACGCACCGTCCGCCCGGGTCAGGACCCGCAACGGCGTCATGGAACCGGTCGCGAACTCCACGCCGGTCGGCCCGCCGAACGCGACGAACGCCGTCGGGTCGGCGAGCAGGGTGCCGGTGCCCTGCGGTACGAGCAGGCGGGCGAGCTCGCCCGGACCGAGCAGGGTGTCCTCGATCCGCAGACCCACCTCGACGTAGGCGGGAAGGACGTGGCGGCCCTCGGCGTCCAGTGACCGCCGGCCGCCGAGCGCCCCCGGCTTCGTCACGGCGGCGATGTACCGCCCGACGACGAGGATGTCCCGTTCCAGCATGGTCTGGTCGTGCACCACCACAACCAGACCGCCCCGCACGACGAGGTCAGCGTCCTCGTCGCCGGCGGCCACCCGGCGCAGCCGCGCCACCTGCGCCGCCGAGGGTGCCAGCCGATCGGCGCCGGCTACCGGCACCGGCGCGCGCCCCGGGGAGTCCTCCGGCCGGGCGGGCGGATCCTGGCGGCCGGCGCCGGGCACGACGGCCGGCGTCTGGGTGCCCGCCGGGGCGTGCCGGGGTGTCGACATCAGCCGGGGTCCGCGGCTGGTGTGTACGACGTTCACATACCGTCCCTACTACGGGGGTTGCGACTACAGGGGCCTGCGGTTCTGGGAGTACGGACGGTGGGGCTGGCCAACAGTGCGACCGGTGACCAACCGTGCGACCGGTGAACAGGGGGCGGCGCATCGTGGCGCGGTTCGCCTCAGCGCCTGGCGCGCCCGCCGCGGCCTGGGCTCGGCCCATACCGGGCGAGCACCACAGCCTCGAGGAAGCCGACGACGGCATACAGGACGATGCTGGCCACGGTGATGACCACGACGGACGCCCATACGCCGCCGTAGTTGAAGGTCTGCTGGGCCCGCTGCATGTAGTACCCGAGCCCCTGGCCGGTGGCCAGCCACTCCGCGAGCAGCGCACCGATGATCGCCCCCGGCACGGCGATGCGGGCCGAGACGAACAACGCGGGCAGGGCGCTGGGCAGTGAGACCTTGCGTAGCACCATCACCGGCCCGCCGCCGTAGGCGTGGACCAGATCGGCGGCGGCCGGCGGTCCCGAGCGCAGGCCGAAGACCAGGTTGACCAGCGACGGGAAGAACACGATGATCCCCGCGATCACGCCAACGGCCACCAGGCCCCGGCCGAACACCAGGGTGAGCAGGGGGATCATCGCCACCAGCGGCACCGAACGCAGCATCATCGCCACCGGCATGAGTGCGCGTTCCACCGGGCGGAACAGCACGAACGTCACGGCCACGACGATGGCCGCCACCGTGCCGAACAGATAGCCGAGGCCAGCGTCGCCGAGCGTGTGCCACAGTCCGTCCATGATCGCCTTGCGGCTCGCCGGTGCCCGCCGCGCGGTGAACAGATAATCCCATACCGCCTGTGGGTCCTTGGCGACCAGCGAGTTGAGGTCGAACACGGCGATGAACGCGTACCAGAGCCCGACGATCACCGCGGCCGAGGCCAGGACCGTCAGCATCATCCGGCCCACCCTGGCCAGGACGACGGTGACCAGCCTGTTCATCGACCGCCTCCCGGGTCACCGCGCGGCGCCCACGGGGTGAGCAGCCGCGCCACCAGGGAGATCAGGGCATAGCCGAGTCCGGCGACCGTGGCGGCGACCACCGCGAACGCCCAGGTCCGCGGCACCTCGAGGGCCTGCTGGGAATGCACCATGGCCACCCCGAGGCCGCGGTCGGCGCCAAGGAACTCGCCGATGATCGCGCCGAGCACCGCGGCCGGCGCCGCGATCTGCAACGCGGTGAATGTGCTCGGCAACGCCGCGCGCAGCCGCACATAGCGCATCTGCGCGAAGGCGCCGCCCCCGCTGGCCCGCACCACGTCGAGGCTCGCCGGGTCGGCGGCGCGCAGGCCGAGCAGGGTGCCGACCAGGGTCGTGAAAAACACCGAGATCCCGGCCAGCGCGATCTGCGGGGTGCGCCCGTCGAACACGGTGGTCAGGATCGGGCCGATGGCGATGACCGGCAGGCAGTAGGAGGCCACCCCGATCTGCAGCAGCACTCGCTCGACGATCGGCACGCCGAAGAACAGCACCGCGAGCCCGATCGCCAGCCCGTTGCCGATGAGCCAGCCCTTGAGCGCGATGCCGACGGTGGACCGCGCCGACGTCCACATCAACTGGTGATCATCCCATAGCGCCCGCACGACTTCCCAGGGGGTGGGCACCACCCCGCCGTTGTCGAGGAGGGTCACCGCGAGCAGCCACCACAGGGCGAACAGACCGACCACGCCGACGGCGGCGGCCGACCAGGCCCGCAGGTCGACGACGACGGGCAATCCCCGACCCCGGCCGCCGGACGGCACGTCGTCCGGCCCGGCGCCCTCCGGCGAGTCGACATCCGCCGAGGCGCCGGGCGACCCGCCGGTCCCGGCGCCGAACGCGGCGTCCCGCACCGTCGTCACGAGCCACCGCCCGTCATCCGCCGCCGCCCGTCATCCACTGCGGCCCGCCAGGTGGCACTCCCCGTCATGTGGCACTGCCAACCGGGTCCTTCGCCATCGAGACCGGCTGATCACCGCCGGCGAAAAGCAAGCTGGACAGCTCGTCATGCAACTCGTGAAACCGCGCCGAGCGCAGCATCTCCGGCGTGCGCGGGCGGGGCAGGTCGATGTCGACGAGCGCGGCGATCCGCCCGGGCCGGGCGCTCATCACCGCGACAGTGTCGGAGAGGATGACCGCCTCGGGAATGGAATGCGTGACGAGCACCGTCGTCGTCGAACGCTCGCTCCAGATCCGCAGCAACTCGAAGTTCAACCGCTGACGGGTCATGTCGTCGAGCGCGCCGAACGGCTCGTCGAGCAGCAGAACGCGGGGTTCGACCACCAGGGCGCGGGCGATCGCGACCCGCTGGCGCATACCACCGGACAACTGTGCCGGGCGGGCCTTCTCAAATCCGGTGAGCCCGACCAGGGCGATCAGGTCCGCGATCACCGAGCGGTCCGCCCGCACTCCGCCGACCTCCAGCGGCAGGCGGATGTTGGCCTCGACGGAACGCCACGGCAACAGCGCCGCGTCCTGGAAGGCAAGGCCGAGGTGATGCCCGCGACGGGCGGCGGCGGGGTGCTCGCCGTGCACCAGCACCTCGCCGCCGCTGGGCGTCTCCAGATCCGCGAGGATGCGCAGCACCGTGGACTTGCCACATCCCGACGGGCCGATCAGGGTGAGAAACGAGCCCTGATCGGTGGACAGGTTGACGTCATCCAGGGCGAGTACGGATCGACGCCCGAGCCGGAACTCCTTGCGCAGCCCCACCACACGCACGCCAGAGCCAGAGCCAGAGCCGAGACCGGGGCCAGAGCCGGGCTCCCCGGCGGGGCCGGAGGCAGACGTGGACGCAACCGGCGGCCTGTCGGCCGGCTCCGGCAGAGGTGCGGCGGCTGTGCTCATACGAGTTCCGGCTTCTCCTTGTACAGCTCCCGAAGGATGGACAGGTCGAACAGCTCTTCGGCGGTGATGTCCACGCCACCGAGTTTCAGGGTGGCGATGTTCTCCTCGATCAGCTGATCGGTGACGGTGAACAGGCCGTTCTGCTTCGTGACGTCGGTGAGGATGAGCTTGTTCTGGTCGGCGCTCTCGAGCTGCTGCTCCTTCTCCTCGAGCCCGAGGTCCTTGCCGTAGATGGTGGTGGCGAGCTTCGCGCCGAGCGTCGGGTCGGCGGTGGCGTCCTTCCAGCCGTGGATCTCCGCGGTGAGCGCAGCCTTCACCTTGTCCCGGTTCTTGGCAATGGATTCGTCGGTGACCATGAACGTCTCCGACACGAGCGGGTAGTTATGGTCGGCGAGCATGAACGTCGTGACGTCGAAACCCTTTACCCGCAGCGCGTTCGGTTCATTCGTCACGAACGAGAACCAGCCGTCCACGGTGCCGGTGGTCAGGGGTAGCGGGTCGAACTCCACCGGCACTTTTGTGATCTTGGCGGATTCGAGCTTGTTGGCCTTGAGGAACGCGGACCAGACGGACTCGTTGGTCGCCTGAACACCGATCTTCTTGCCCACCATGTCCTGGGGGGTTCTGATGGGCGACTTCGACAGCGACATGATGGCGAAGGGGTTCTTCTGGTACTGCGCCCCGATGATCTTCAGAGGCGCGCCCTGGGTGATCGCGTTGGCGGTGATGTCCGGCGAGGAGATGCCGATGAAGGCCTTGCCGGTGGCGACGTCGGTGTCCTGTGGCGTCGCCGAGGCGCCGCCAGAGATCAGGTTGACGCCGGAGAAGCCGGCCGCCTTGTAGTAGCCGCGCTGGTCAGCGATGTACTCACCGGCGAACTCGACGTTCTTGATCCAGGACAGCCGAACCGTGAGCAGCCCGAGCGAGCCGGAGCTCGCGCTGGAGTTCCCTCCGTCGCTGTCACTGCCGCAGGCGGCGAGCAGCCCACCGCCGCCCACGCCGAGCAGCGTGGCGCCGGCGGTCACTCCCACTCCCCGGCGGAGGAAACCCCGTCGATCCAGTCCTGTTCTCACCAAACCCCCATCGATCGCGTCCCAGCCGGCGTTGTCGGCGTCCCCACCGCCACCGTCCCAGCTCACCGACCTCGCAGGCGGCCCTCCGGACGCTAGAAAGGACGGGTATCAATCGAGTCGCGCTCGTGTGAATAGCCAGTAACTCCATTCTTGCCACCGGTCGGGCCGCCGTCCCCATGACCCCCGGGAATCCTTCAAACGGAAACACGGACGAAACCTGGCTGGGCGGACCGGAGGTGCTGCTAGGCTTCGCGTTCGTGCGCTTGAGCCCCCATGAACAGGAACGGCTGCTCATCCATGTCGCGGCTGGACTCGCCCGGGAACGACGTGCGCGTGGGCTTCGCCTCAATCATCCCGAGGCGACCGCGCTGCTCACCTCGTTCCTGCTCGAGGGTGCTCGGGACGGCCGCAGCGTCGCCGACCTGATGCACGCCGGGCGCACCGTGCTGACCCGCGAGGACGTGATGGAGGGGGTGCCGGAGATGCTGGCCGAGGTCCAGGTCGAGGCCACCTTCCCGGATGGCACCAAACTCGTCACCGTCCACCGGCCGATCCCATGAGCGCCGGCGGGGCTGCCTCGCCTGGCGGATCGGCGACGAGCGGTGGTGCGGCGGCGGCCGGTGGAGCGGCCCCCGGCAGTGGGGCGGCGGCGGTCGGCGGGACGGCGGCTGTCGGCGGGACGGCGGCTGTCGGCGGACTGATCCCCGGCGAGATCCTGCCGGGCGAGGGCGGCATCGAGACGAACCCGGGGCGTCCGGTGCTCACGCTGATCGTGCGCAACATCGGCGACCGGCCGGTGCAGGTCGGGTCCCACTACCACTTCGCCGCGGCGAACCCGGCGCTCGCCTTCGACCGGGACACGGCCTGGGGTCACCGCCTCGCGGTCCCGGCCGGGACGGCGGTGCGCTTCGAGCCCGGAGTGGAACGCGAGGTCGATCTCGTCCCGCTGGCCGGTGCCAGGATCGTGCCCGGCCTGCGGGCCGAGTACGCCGGAGCGATCGACGCCCGGACCAGCGTCCCGACCGCCGGTGAGGCGGGCCCGACCGGCGGTGGACCCCCCGGTGGTGGCGCCGCGACCGATCTGAGCCAGCTGCCGGGACACCTTGGGGAGGGCTCGTGAGCCGGCTGGACCGCTCCCGCTACGCCTCGCTGTACGGGCCGACGGTCGGCGACCGGATCCGGCTCGCCGACACCGACCTGTTCATCGAGGTCACCGAGGATCGCAGCCGCGGGCCCGAGGGCGCCGGCACCGGCGACGAGGCGGTCTTCGGCGGTGGCAAGGTGATCCGCGAGTCGATGGGGCAGGCGCTGGCCACCCGCGCGCAGGGCGCCCCCGACCTGGTCATCACCGGCGCCGTCGTCCTCGACCACTGGGGCGTGATCAAGGCGGACGTCGGGATCCGCGACGGGCGGATCGTCGCGCTCGGCAAGGCCGGCAACCCCGACACGATGGACGGCGTCCACCCGGATCTGGTCATCGGCCCCGGCACCGAGATCATCGCCGGCAACGGGAAGATCCTCACGGCCGGCGCGGTGGACTGTCACGTCCATCTCATCTGCCCGCAGCAGGTCCCCGAGGCGCTCGGCGCCGGCATCACCACGCTCATCGGCGGCGGCACGGGCCCCGCCGAGGGCACGAAGGCCACCACCGTCACCCCCGGCTCGTGGAACCTGGCCCGCATGCTCAGCGCGATGGACGACTTCCCGGTCAACATCGTCCTGCTGGGCAAGGGCAACACGGTCAGCGAGGACTCGCTCTGGGAGCAGCTGCGGGCCGGCGCCGCCGGCTTCAAGCTGCACGAGGACTGGGGCACCACCCCCGCAGCGATCGACGCCTGCCTGCGCGTCGCCGACGCCTCCGGCGTGCAGGTCGCGTTGCACTCCGACACCCTCAATGAGGCCGGGTTCGTCGAGGACACGCTGGCCGCCATCGCCGGCCGGGCAATCCACGCCTACCACACCGAGGGCGCCGGCGGCGGCCACGCCCCCGACATCATCACGGTGGCCGCCGCGGGCAATGTGCTGCCGAGTTCCACGAACCCGACCCGCCCGCACACCGTCAACACCCTCGACGAGCATCTCGACATGCTGATGGTCTGCCACCATCTGAATCCCAGCGTCCCGGAGGATCTCGCCTTCGCCGAGAGCCGGATCCGCCCGTCGACGATCGCCGCCGAGGACATCCTGCACGACCTGGGCGCCATCTCGATGATCGGCTCCGACTCGCAGGCCATGGGCCGCATCGGCGAGGTCGTCCTGCGCACCTGGCAGACCGCGCATGTCATGAAGCGCCGCCGTGGCACGCTGCCCGGCGACGGTGCCGCCAGCGTCCCCGGAAGCGGCGCGGACAACCTGCGCGCCCGCCGCTACGTCGCGAAGTACACGATCTGCCCGGCGGTGGCCCATGGCCTGGACACGCACGTCGGCTCGGTCGAACCCGGCAAGCTCGCCGATCTGGTCCTCTACGACCCGGCGTTCTTCGGCGTGCGCCCCTCGGTCGTGCTCAAGGGTGGCCTGATCGCCTGGGCCGCGATGGGCGACGCCAACGCGTCCATCCCCACCCCGCAGCCGGTCCTGCCCCGCCCGATGTGGGGTGCGGCCCGCGGCCCGGCTGCCTCCACCTCGCTGACGTTCGTCGCACCGGCGGCGATCGAGGACGGCCTGCCCGAGCGCCTGGGCCTGGCCACCCCGGTGGTCCCGGTCGCCGACGTCCGCCGCCGCGGCAAGGCCGACCTGCCGCAGAACACCGCCACCCCCGACATTCGCGTCGACCCCGACACCTTCACCGTCTTCATCGACGGCGACCCGGTGGACGCCGACCCCGCCACCGAGCTCCCCATGGCCCAGCGCTACTTCCTGTTCTGACCGAGGACACCCGGACAGCCCGCGCGGAAGCATTGATCATCACGACCGCGGAGCATGGCCTCCCCGGCGCGAACCGGCACCAACCGATCAACCGTGTCTGGCTGACGCCGCAGATCCACCTGGAACGCTACGCTGGCGGCGGGGTATCAGCTCTGGGCCGAGGCGGGGAGGTGCGTCGTGACCGCGGAGATCGTCCCTCCCGCCTGGATGCACCAGCAGATCACGGCGGAGCTGTACGACACGCTGTCCGAGGAGCAGTCCAGGGATATCGAGATCGTGGACGGGATGGTGGTCATGGTCCCGAGCGCCTCCCTCCAGCACAACCGGCTCGCCAAGAAGGTAGCCGTCGCGATGGAGACGGCAGGGGCGCCGGAGTGGTTCGCCGATCTTGACTTTGACGTTCGGCTCCACGACGTGCCGCTCACTGTCCGTCGACCCGACATCGTCGTGTACCGGGCAGGCGCGGTCGGGTTCCCGCCGATGCGCCCGGAGAGCATCCTGCTGGTCGGTGAGGTGGTGTCACCGGGTTCCGAAACCACCGACCGGGTCTTCAAACCGGAGCAGTACGCCCGAGCCGGCATCCAGTTCTACTGGCGGATCGAGCAGTCCGCGTCCGGTGTCCCGCTCGTGCACACCTACGTGCTCGACCTGGCCGCGCGAACCTACCGAGCTGGCGATGTTCACGCGGGTGTGGTCGAAGCCGCCGCCCCATTCCCCGTGAAGATCGACCTCACCCAGCCCTAGCCCGGCACACGCCAGGGGCGGGGCCAGGGCTCGATCCCATCGGCGATCGCAGCGCGCATTACGTCGATGTGGCCGTCATGCCACGGGCCACGGGCCGCGATCCGCCGCCGAGCGGCGTCCCGGCCGAAGCCCGCCGCCGACGCACAGGATCACTCCCCAAAAAGATCGCGACGATGATCGTACGAAGCGCGAGATCACCGCGGTCGGCCTCGCGGCGAGGACCTTCGCGCCTCCCAGGCCGAGGGGGGTCAGGTTACCCACCGGAACAACACGGTGGCTAGCCGGATCCCCTGAGCACGGTGCCGTGCCTAGCGTGGGTCTCGACTGATCATCGAGTTGAGGAGTGTCATGTCCTTACCGCGCAAGGTCGGCGTCGCCCTCATCGCCGCTGCCCTGATCGGTGCGGCGGGTCCGGCCTCGGCCGCGTCACGTTCCCATGGTGATCAACATGGCCCCGACAGCGGTCCGGCGGCGCAGGTGCAGATCACCGCCGACCTCGGCGATTTCGTGACTCCGCTTCGGCTGGACTATCCCGCCGCGGGCGGGCCGGCGCCGGTGGTCATGCTGATCCATGGCGCCGGAAACCAGGACCTGGACGCGACCGTCCTGAACGAGGTCGGTGTGTTCCGCTCGCACAACTTCGCCGATATCTCCGCTGCCCTGACCGCCCGGGGCTTCGCGGTGCTGCGCTACGACAAGCATTACGTGACCGGACCGGATCAGGCCACCGACAGGTACGCCGGACTGAGCCTGCCACAGATGACTGAGGACGCGCGCACCGTCCTGCGCACCGCGCTGACCGATCGACGCACCGCGGCGCATATCGACAGCCGCCGCGTGTTCCTGTTCGGCTGGAGCGAGGGCAGCACCATCGCCGCCGCGCTGGCCGCCGAGCATCCGGAATTCGCCGGACTCGTCATCCAGGGTGGAGTGAACCTGCCCTGGCGCGACGGCCTGCTCTACCAGGCCCGCGACGTCGCCGTGCCCTACCTGCGCCGGTTCGCCGTCCACGGCCGGCTGAACGCGGACGGACTGCGGCGGGCGTGGCAGACGGATGCCGGCCGGCAGGCCAAGGAATGGACCAGTTTTCTGATTCCCGGCCTCGCCGACGACGACTTCTCGGTGGAGCCGACCTTCGACGCCAACCACGACGGAGCCATCGACATCGACCGGGAACTGCTGCCCGCCCTTCCCGCCTTCGTCGACCAGCTGCTCGGGCCGAGCCGCCCCATTGCCCGGTACGGGCCGGGCCGGGCCCTTCCCACCACGCTGGAGCAGGCCCCGCACCTGCACCTGCCGGTGCTCATCCTCCAGGGTGAGAAGGACGGCAACGTGCCCGCCGTCGCGGCGGTGACCCTGGACCGGACCCTGGATCGGCTGGGTAACCAGGACCACCACCTGCGGCTCTACCCCGGCCTGGGGCACAGCCTCGGCCCCGCCCCGGCCGTGTGGCAGGACCAGCTGCTTCCCATCGACGCTCGGCCACTGAACGACCTCGCCACCTGGCTGCGCGGTCACCGGCGCTGATCAGGTGGACGGGCTGGTCAGGGCGGTGGTGATGACATCGCGGAGATGGCCGAGCAGCCAGCGGTGGGGGGCGTCGGCGTCGTTGCGGGGATGCCAGGCCTGGCTTCTCGGCGCGGACGATGAGCACGGCGTCGTCCGCGCCGAGAAGCTCGGCCCGGATCTCCGGTGCCGTCGAGTCGATCTCGCCGATCTCGACGTCGGCGGTGCCCGTCACGCAGCGGGTCGGCGGACGGGGTCGGCTCGGGCAGTAAGCGGACCCCGCACGGCGGGTGCCTCGGTGGCGAGCCGACGCAGCAGGTCGGGGCCGACGGCGGCGATGAGCATGTCACTGCTGAGGATGGTGAACGTGCGGTCGAGGTCGGCCGGGTCGGGCATGCTGACCGGCGCGAAGACGCTGCGGACGCGGCGGTCCAGGTCGCCGACCTCCGCCTGGATCTCCAGGGCACGCGGAGTCGGGACCATGGTGCGCACAGCACTATGCATGCCGTGCATTGTTCCACTGACTCACCTGCATTTGAAAGCAGATCGACGGGCATCTAGGCTTGGCCACACCCCCTAACGACCTATCGCGACAGTACGCGATCTCCGACATCACTCACCCGAAAGGTGTCCTCGCCATGCCCGCGACACTGCTTGATGACGCCCCACGCACCGTGCTGAACCGTCTGTTCACCGCCGCCGACCAGGACGGCCCCGCCCTGCTGGCGCTGCGCGACCAGTTCAGCGGTGAGGTGGATGTCTCCCAGGCCGCCGTGGCGGCCGAGGCCGCCGCCGAGATCTACATGCCCGTCGCCCCGGAGGTCGGACAGCTGCTCTATCTCCTGACCCGCGGGCTCACGCGCGGACGCGACGCCGCGCTCGTGGTCGAGTTCGGCACCTCCTTCGGGATCTCGACGATTCACCTGGCCGCGGCGCTTCGGGACAACGGCGGCGGCCGGGTCGTCACCACCGAACTGGTGGAGACGAAGGCCCATGCGGCCCGCGAGAACCTGGCCGAGGCCGGCCTCGCCGATCTCGTCGACGTGCGGATCGGCGACGCGTTCGAGACGCTGCGGGACCTGCCCGGCTCAATCGACCTGCTGTTGCTTGACGGCTGGAACCAGCTCTACCTGCCGCTGCTACGCCTGCTCGAACCCAGCCTCGCGCCCGGCGCGCTGGTCGTCGCCGACGACGTGACGCTGTTCGCCGAGGAGACCCGCGGCTACCTCGACCACGTCCACGACCCGGCGAACGGTTATCTCAGCACCGCTCTCCCCTTCGACGACGGCATCGACCTGGCCATCCGCCTCTGACCCGACGGCCCGAACCGGTCACCGCGACAAAAATCACCGACGTGCCCGGCAGCGCAGCGCATTACCTCCGAGGTCATCGACCGGCCGCCCCCGGGGCGCGACGATCCTGTCTGTCCGATACACCACCGAGCCACGGAGGCCCGTTCATGAGCGCCTATGCCATCGCCCACCTGCGTAACCCGAACCCGAATCCGGAGGTCATCGACTACCTGCGGCGCATTCAGGCGACCCTCGACCCCTATGCCGGTCGGTTCCTGGTCCACGGCGCGACCCACGAGGTCCTGGAAGGGGAACTTCCCGGCGCCGTCGTCGTCATCGGGTTCCCCACCCTGAAAGCCGCCCGCGACTGGTACGACAGCGCTCCCTACCAGGAGATCCTCCCGCTCCGGACGAACAACGTCGACTCGACGGCCTTCCTCGTCGAGGGCGTCACGCCCGACCACGACTCAGCGGCCCTCGGCGACGCCATGGCCAAGGCCGCCACCGGAGGGTGACCCGGCACGAGGAGGCGACGGCAGGCCGCACGCCTCACACCGCCCGGCCCGTTCCTTCTGGAATCCGCTGGTCCCCGTCAATCCCAGAAAAATGTCAATCCCAGGAGAATGAAGCCGCTCCGGATGCGGCGGACCGGTTCGCGGCTGGCACCCGTGGGGTCGGACGCCTCGGCGGCGCCGCCAGCGTGTCCCATCGGGTACTGGCGAGGCGTCGCTCCGTAAGCGAGAGCAGGTCGAAGACCTCTCGCGCAAGATAGCCGGTTGTATTGCGCTCGACCTTCCGGGCGGTGAGCACATCAGCCGCCACCAGCTCTTCCAGGGCCTGCTTCGCGGCGGGGAAGGAAACACGCAGTACGCGCTCGACCGTGCGTGCGGTCATTACCGGGAGTTCGGGGAGCATATCGAGTATTCGACGGATGGACGATCCTGCCCTGGCCTGCAGGGCCCGGCCGGAGGCGTGCCGGTGCCCGGCGAGCCGGTGCCCGGCGAGCCGATCGGCCCAGACCTGTTCGAGCGCGGCGACATCGCGGCTGAAGGCCCGGGCTTGGCCAGCGGCTAGATCGACGGCGTCCAAGAAACCCGCCAACCAGGCGTGGATGCTGGTCCGCGCCGCCGGCCCGTCGGGCGGGCCGTCGTATCGGTAGGCGGTCAGGCCTTCGACGTAGGCGTCGGAGCGGGTCAGCAGAACGAGGCTGACGGGCAGCACGGCCGAGCGTGTCAGCCCTCGGCGGGTCAACACGCTATGAATCAACGCGCGGCCGACCCGGCCGTTACCATCAGTAAACGGATGGATAGTTTCGAACTGAGCATGCACCAGCCCGGCCTGGATCAGTGCCGAGTGCCCGGCCCCGGATGCATCCCGGGAAAGATCATCTATCAGGCCTGGTACGAATTCGTACGGCGGCGGCACGAACTCGGCATCCAGCGGATGCCAGCCTCCGCCTCCCACCCAGTTCTGGACGGTCCGCAGCCCGGGCGGGTCATGCTCAGGAAGCAAAGCGTGATGCAGTTCGACGATCCCCTCACGACTTATCGTCTTCGCGGCCGCCAAGGCACCGCCCGCCTGCCGCAAAGCGCTGACGTTGTTGGCGACCAGCCGGGCGTTGCGCGAGAAGCCGCCCAACGACAGACCCTCGACCTCGGCCAGCTCGACCAGCGCAAGCTGCTGCGGTGAGACCTGAAGGCCTTCGATCCTGGACGATGCCAACGCCTCGGATCTCAGCAGGAAGTGGGCAAGACTCTCCAGCCCGCGTGCCCCCGGCATGTCCGCCAGCGAGCGAACCGAGGCCTCCACCTCGGCACAGCGCGTGTCGAGGACGGCATCCACCGTGAGTGGCCGACCGACGAGTGGATCAGGAACATAGGACTGATAGGTCCCACCCCGGCGGTCACGGCTCCCCGGAGCGCCATGCATCGGTTCCCAGCGGCGCGCCTCGTAGCCAGCCACGCGTCACCCCCAACCTTTAATGATCAAGGAGGTGGTCCAAGTTTGACCACCTAAACTTTAACGCACCGGACCGGGGTGATGATCATCGGCACGCCGAAGGTCAGGTCGCGCCGAGGATCATCAGGAGGACTCCCGCGGGACCCGACGCAACATCTGTCGCCCAGCCGGGGAATGGGCCGTTGCAGTACGACTGCAGTACGGCCATACTTGTACGGTCGTCACTGGGCGTGAGATGCGGGCGAGGGACAGCCGTCTCTATGAGTGTTGCCGTACCTTCGGCGTCGATCGCCTCGGACGGTCCCCTGGACGGGCAACGCCTGGGTGATCCGAAAGCCGCTTCCTTCGAGGTGGTGATGGCTGATCGGTCTCGGCACGTCTACAGGGCGACGGCAACGCTCGAATCAGCTCCAGACGGTGCCCTGTGTCGGGTCTTCGAGTGGGCGGGACGTGCCACCCCGCCGACAGCGCGACCCGCGGATTAAGAGAAGCGGGCGCTCCGTCTCCCAGCGCGTCGCGGATGGACTGGGCAGCACGGTCCGGCCTGCCTAGTACGTAACTGGTCAGGTGCCGGCTTGATCTTTGGTTAGCTGGTTGCGGGCATCCAGGGGCGGCCCTCGGCGAGTTGGACG
>NZ_JALKFZ020000022.1 GCF_023243075.1 Frankia sp. AiPa1
ACGTCCCGACGGTGATCGATATCGACGACGGTCACGACCATGGCCTTGTCGTCAATACGGTAGATGATCCGGTAGGTTCCGCGCCGGGCACTGAACCGGTCGTCGAGCGGCGGCATCAGCCGCTTGCCGACTCGGTAGGGGGCGTCGAGAAGTGGGCCGGTGATGAACTCGTACGCGGCCGTGGCGACCGATTCCGGGAGGGTCTCGCCGAGCGCGCGGCGGACCGTCGGCGTGGTCCTCAGGGTGTAGGGCCCGGCTGATCCGGTCATGCGGCGCCGCGTCAGCGCCGCATCGTCTCGGCCAGCATGTCCGCGGTCACCTCTTCGCCGCGTGCGAGCTCCGCATCGGATTGCGCGAGCCGGCGCATCGTGGCCGGGTCGCTGAGGATCGCGAGCGTCTCCTCAAGCTGCTTGAGGTCCTCGACGGCCACGAGCACGGCCGACGGATGGCCGTGGACAGTGACGGTCACCCGCTCGTGATGGTCATGGACACGGCCGACGAGTTCGGACAGGTGCGACTTCACCTCGCCCAACGGTAGCGTCGTCATGACTAGAAGTATGACCAAACCTGTAGGTGATGTCGACCGTAGGGCCGGACTTTCGAGGGGCGAGCCCACCAGAGCGTCCCGAGGGCTGAGGCCGCCGCTCCAGGTCCTCACGCGGTCTTCCTCGGGGCCGATGGTCGGAGATCGGCGGACACCGAGG
>NZ_JALKFZ020000023.1 GCF_023243075.1 Frankia sp. AiPa1
GGCGAAGAGTGCGGGTTGGGCGTATTCGGTGGTGTGGAGGAGTTGTTCTTCGGGGCTTCCCGGAACCGCGAACATGAGGTCCCGTAGCCGCACCGAAAGATGCACGTCCAGGGCGTCGCAGACCGTGTCGAGCGCGTCCGCGAAAACCGTGGACCGCGCATAGAGCTGTTGGCCCATTCCGGCGCGCTGACTTCCCTGGCCGGTGTAAAGAAAGGCGACTTTCCCGGTCGGGCGCGGGCGGCCGAGCACGATGTTCGGCGCCGTCCTCGAGGTCGCGACCTGCGCGAGGCCCCTGCTCAGCTCCTCGGCGTCCGCGGCGACGACCACCGCGCGATGCGGCAGGTGTGCGCGGTGGTGCACCAACGACCAGGCGACATCCGGCGGCGTCGGCCCGACCGGCGCAGCGCCGTTCGGGTTGATCGCGGCTGCTGGTTCGATCGTGCCGGCGGTCTCGAGGTAGGCGGCCAGTCGCTCGGCCTGTCCGCGCAGGCCCGCCTCGGTCCGCGCCGAGATCAGGAAGGGGAACGCCTCGGCGGGCCGGTCGGTGGTGCTCGGACCAGCGGTGATGGTGATGCTGTCCGGGGTGGCGCTGTCCGGGGTATCTGGGTTCGGGTTGGGGTTGGTGTTCGGGGTGGGTGGTTGTTCGAGGATGAGGTGGGCGTTGGTGCCGCTGATGCCGAAGCTGCT
>NZ_JALKFZ020000024.1 GCF_023243075.1 Frankia sp. AiPa1
TCATGTTCGCGGTTCCGGGAAGCCCCGAAGAACAACTCCTCCACACCACCGAATACGCCCAACCCGCACTCTTCGCCCTCGAAGTCGCCCTCCACCACCTCCTCACCCACCACACCATCACCCCCGACTACCTCATCGGCCACTCCCTCGGCGAAATCACCGCCGCCCACCTCGCCGGCATCCTCACCCTCCCCGACGCCGCCCACCTCATCACCACCCGCGGCCACCTCATGCAAACCATGCGCACCGACGGCGCCATGACCGCCATCAACGCCACCGAAACCGAAATCCTCCCCACCCTCACCAACACCGCCAGCATCGCCGCCCTCAACAGCCCCACCAACACCGTCATCACCGGCGACCACACCACCATCACCACCCTCACCACCCACTGGAAAAACCAAGGCCGCCACACCACCCCCCTCCACGTCAGCCACGCCTTCCACAGCCACCACACCGACCCCATCCTCCACCAACTCCACACCACCACCAGCACCATCACCCACCACCCCCCCACCACCCCCCTCATCAGCAACCTCACCGGCACCCTCGCCACCCCCCACCAACACACCCCCGAATACTGGACCCACCACGCCCGCAACCCCGTCCGCTTCCACGACGGCATCCACCACCTCCACACCCTCGGCGTCACCGAATACCTCGAG
>NZ_JALKFZ020000025.1 GCF_023243075.1 Frankia sp. AiPa1
TCACCGTGACGTCCGGTGACCCGGTTCTGCGGTGAGGCGTCGCTGGCGAACTCGATCTACGGGTTGTTGCGCGAGGGTGGCGCGACGGCGCGCCCGGCCGCTGTCCGGGACGGGCGCTGTCCGGTCCGAAAATGAGTGGAGCCGAGCCACCGCAGTGCGGTTGGGTGGCGACCTGCGGGCCGCCGCGCGGCCCGCGGGCATGGATGAGGAGGAGTGGACGATGCCGATCGCCACGCTGCGAGGCGTGACCCTGGACTGTGCCGATCCGCGGGCGCTGGCCGGGTTCTACCGGGAGATGACAGGCATGGAGCTCGGGTTCAGCGCCGACGGGTTCGTCGCCCTGACCGGCGGTTCCGGCTGTGACCTGGGTTTCCAGCGGGTCGACGGATACCGGGCGCCGCGATGGCCCGGCCAGGTTGTGCCGCAGCAGTTCCACCTGGATCTCGGGGTCGAAGACCTTGACGCGGCGGAGAAGCTGGCGCTGGGACTCGGCGCGGTCAGGCCGGATCACCAGCCCGGCGGCGACCGGTGGCGGGTGCTCCTGGACCCGGCCGGTCACCCTTTCTGCCTGGTCACCGGCTGACCACCGAACTGGCCCGAGGCCGCCTGGGTAGGTCTGGACCGCCTGCACCAGCAGCTCGGCCGG
>NZ_JALKFZ020000026.1 GCF_023243075.1 Frankia sp. AiPa1
GGCGAAGAGTGCGGGTTGGGCGTATTCGGTGGTGTGGAGGAGTTGTTCTTCGGGGCTTCCCGGAACCGCGAACATGATTTCCGCGAGGGACCGGCCGATCAGCGGGTCGATCTGCGCGAACACGGCGTCGAGCGCCGCGGCGAAGGGCGGCTCGCTCCGATAGAGCTCCAGCCCGGCGCCCGCCCGCTGACTGCCCTGTCCGGTGAACAGGAAGGCCGTGCGTCCCCGGGGGCGGACGCGGCCACGCACCACTCCGGCCGCTGTCTCCCCGCGGGCGAGCGTCCGTAGCCCGTCGAGCACCTCGGCGCGGGTCGAGCCGGTCACCACCGCCCGGTGTTCGAGGTTGGCCCGACCGCCGCTGAGGGCGGCGGCCACCTCGGGCAGGGCGATCTCCGGCCGGGTGCCCAGGAACGCGGACAGTCGGGCGGCCAGTTCCTGCAGGGCTGCCGGCGAGTGGGCTGACAGCGGCAGGGCGACCGTGATGTCGGGCTGTTGCCGGTCACGGGCCTGCACTGGTGCGGTGGCTGACTGCCGCGCACCCGGTGGTTGTTCGAGGATGAGGTGGGCGTTGGTGCCGCTGATGCCGAAGCTGCTGATGGCGGCGCGGTGGGTGGTGGT
>NZ_JALKFZ020000027.1 GCF_023243075.1 Frankia sp. AiPa1
GCGGACCGGGCGACGTGCGCGGTGCACCGGGAACCGGCGGCCAGCACGTGGAACTGATCTGACGTCGAACAACCCCAGAATCCGACCGGCACAGGAAGTCGATGTGATGGCAGGCGACACGATCTCGCAGCAGCGTAAAGCGGAGATGTTCCGCGAGCTTCACGAGCGGGACAGTCCGTTCGTGCTGGCGAATGCCTGGGACGCCGGAACCGCGCATCTGCTGACGCGCGCCGGATTCGTCGCTCTCGGCACCACGAGCGCCGGGCTGGCCTTCAGTCACGGTGTGCCCGACGCGGCCAACATCATCGACCGTGCGTTCACCCTCGCCAACGTCCGCGCCATCGCGGCCGCGACCGAGCTACCGGTCTCCGCCGATCTTGAGAGCTGCTTCGCGGGGACCCCGAAGGATGTCGAGGAGACCGTTCTGCTGGCCGCCGAGGCCGGCGCCGTCGGCGGATCCATCGAGGACGCCACGGGAATACCGCAGGATCCGATCCTGCCCCTGGACGATGCCGTGGAGCGGGTCTCCCACGCGGTCGCCGCCGCGCGGAGCCTGCCCTTCCCGTTCGTCATCACGGCACGTGCCGAGAACT
>NZ_JALKFZ020000028.1 GCF_023243075.1 Frankia sp. AiPa1
GTTAGCAGATGCGCACAGCTCGTCATAGGGTTGCGCACTGAGGAGATGCGGATTGCGCCAGTCTGATCCCGTATGGCAGCTGAACGGTGGGTGTGATGGACACAGATGTCGTACTGGTTCGGCACGGAGAGGCGCACTGCAATCTCGCGGGCATCGCCGGCGGCGACCTGGGCTGCACCGGGTTGACGCCGCGGGGACGCGCCCAGGCAGACCAGGCGGGCCGGCGGCTGGAATGGACGCACCGCGACCGCCAGTTCGACGTGGTGTATGCCGGGCCGCGGCTACGGGTCCGTGAGACCGCTGCGGTGATCTCCCCTCGTCTTGGCTTGACGCCGCACATCGAGCCGCGCCTGTCCGGACCGGCGCACGGTGACGCCGACGGCAAGCCGTGGACGGACATCTGGGCGGCATTCGGCTCGAGTCCCGCTGACCAGCCAGACCGGCCGTTCGCTGCCGGCGCCGAGAGCTGGAACGCGTTCCTCGCACGGGCGACCGGTTGTTTGCGGGACATCGTCACGCGTCACGCCGGCGAGCGGATTCTCATCCTCG
>NZ_JALKFZ020000029.1 GCF_023243075.1 Frankia sp. AiPa1
GCGTCAGGAAGTGGGGAGGCCGAACACGTCGGGGACGTCCTCGTTCAGCACGAGGAGGGTGGCGATGCGGGTCAGTTGGTCGCGGTCCGCGGCGGGCAGGTGTGCGGCCAGGTCGGTCAGGCGCTGGCTGACCTGGCCGTAGAAGGTGTCGGTGAGCTGCTTGCCCGCGGGAGTGAGGCTGACGGTGATCGCCCGGCGGTCGGTCGGCGACATCGCGCGGCTCAGGTAGCCGCGCCGTTCGGCCCGCTCCACCAGGCCGGTGACGCTGGATTTGTCCAGTCGCAGCATCGCGCTGATCTCACTCATGCCGCGTGGCTGGTCCTTCAGGACGCACATCAGCTGCGCCTGTGGCACGGACACCCCGTGCCGGGAGCAGACATCGGCATAGATGGAGTCGACCAGATAGGACAGGCGCACCAGGGCCACTGGCGTTGTGAACATCGCGTCCACCTGGGATCTCCGCCTTTTCGGTCGTCTGACGACCAGCTTACCGGGGCCGGGAGGATGGCCATCGCATTTGGTTTGTGGTACTTACTGTATGTGGT
>NZ_JALKFZ020000030.1 GCF_023243075.1 Frankia sp. AiPa1
TGCTTCTTCTCCTTGAGCTCGACCTCGGTGGCCGCGCCGACCTTGATGACCGCGACACCGCCGGCGAGCTTCGCCAGGCGCTCCTGCAGCTTCTCACGGTCGTAGTCCGAGTCGGACTTCTCGATCTCGTTGCGGATCTGGGAGACCCGACCGGCGATCTGGTCGGTGTCGCCCGAGCCCTCGACGACGGTGGTCTCGTCCTTGGTGACCACGATCTTGCGGGCGCGGCCGAGCAGGTCGAGCGTGGTGCTCTCCAGCTTGAGGCCGACGTCCTCGGAGATGACCTGGCCGCCGGTGAGGATGGCGATGTCACCGAGGATCGCCTTGCGGCGGTCACCGAAGCCGGGGGCCTTGACCGCGACGCTCTTGAAGGTGCCGCGGATCTTGTTGACGACGAGGGTGGCCAGGGCCTCGCCCTCGACGTCCTCGGAGATGATGACCAGCGGCTTGGAGGTCTGCATGACCTTCTCGAGCAGCGGGAGGAGGTCCTTGACCGCGGCGATCTTGCTGTTGACGATCAGGATG